>NZ_JTHN01000212.1 GCF_001399685.1 Paenibacillus sp. A3 | reverse complement strand
CGGCGGAGCCGGCTCCGCCTCGGAATTCGGCGCGCTTCAAGACGGGGAAACCGTGCGGGGCGGAGCGCTTCAGGCGATGGATTTGCTGCTTGACTCGTCGTGCGCGACGGGGGAAACGACATGGGTCGTCCCGCTGATCGACGCCCGCAGGGGACAGGCGTTTACGGCGCTGTACGCCGTTTCGCCCGAGGGCTGGCATTGCCGGGTGCCGGACGGTATTCGTCTGACCGCCTCTTGGACCGACGAGCTCCTTCCCTTGGCGGCTTCGGCGGAAGCCGGACCCGGCCGCGTCGTATTTACGGGCGAGCTGGAGCTGCATCAGGAAGCGATTCGTTCGTTTGCCTCCCGGTGGGGCGGACCTGTAACGGAAGCTCCGCACGAGCTGCGCGCCCGCCATGTCGCCGAGCTTGGCTTGATGCGGTGGAAGCGGGGGGAGACGGAGGATGTTCACGGGTTGGTTCCGAACTATACGCAATTGGCGGAAGCGGAAGCCAAACTTCTCGCCAAGAAATCTTAGGGGAGGCCTGTCCGATATGGAACCTAAACGCGAAGCGCAACCTGTCTTTGACGGAGTGATGCTTTTTCGCACTATGCACACGGACGACATCCCCGTGATCTGCGAGATCGAGCAGGAATCGTTCGCGACGCCTTGGACGGCCGGAGCGTTTTACAACGAGCTGACGAGCAATAATTTCGCCAAATATCTCGTGTTGGAGTACGAAGGCGAAATTGCGGGCTACGGCGGCATGTGGCTGATTATGGAGGAGGCGCATGTCACCAATATCGCGATTCGCGAAAAATACCGCGGGCGCAAGCTCGGCGAGCGGCTGCTTGTGGAAATGCAGCAGACGGCTGTTTTTTACGGGGCGCTGCGCATGACGCTGGAGGTGCGTCCGTCCAATTTGATTGCTCAGCGCTTGTATGAGAAGATGGGATTTCGTTCCGTCGGTATTCGACGGGGCTATTATACCGATAATAAAGAAGATGCGATTATTATGTGGGCGGACCTGCCCAAATCGGAACGGCTCTCCCAATAAAAGAAAACGGCTGCTTGCGAGCGGTTCAAGAACAGACGAGAGGTTTATTGACGATGATCGAACAATCGAACGAAGCGGTGTCCGTTCGCCCGGACCGGGACGGCGGACCCGTTTATATATTAGCTGTGGAAACAAGCTGCGACGAGACGTCCGTAGCTATTGTCCGCGACGGCAAAGACATCTTGGCGAATGTCGTGTCCAGCCAGATCGAGACACACCAACGATTCGGCGGCGTCGTGCCCGAGGTAGCCTCGCGCAAGCATGTGGAGTCGATCACATGGATTATCGAAGAGGCGCTGGATAAGGCGAACGTGAAGCCGACCGAGCTGGCCGCTGTCGCCGTGACGCAAGGGCCCGGCCTGGTAGGCTCCTTGCTGGTGGGGATGGTGGCGGCGAAGGCGCTGGCCTGCGCGCTGGAGCTGCCGCTAATCGGCGTGCATCATATCGCCGGGCATATTTATGCCAATCAGCTCGTGAATGAGCTGCAATATCCGTTTGTTGCGCTGGTCGTGTCCGGAGGCCACACCGAGCTCGTCTTTGTGGAAGCCGAGGGGCGCTTCCGCATCATCGGGCAGACCCGGGACGACGCGGTGGGCGAAGCTTACGACAAAGTCGCGCGGGCGCTCAAGCTGCCTTATCCCGGCGGCCCGCATATTGACCGGCTGGCGCATGAGGCCGGGGAAGCCGTCACGCTTCCCCGCGCCTGGCTGGAGCCGGATTCGTACGACTTCAGCTTCAGCGGGCTGAAGTCGGCCGTACTGGCGGCCTTGAATCAGGCCGCCATGAAAGGACAGCCGTTGGCCCCTGAGGCCGTGGCGAAAGGATTCCAGGACTCGGTCATCGACGTCCTGGTCGAGAAGGCACTCCGCGCCGTGCGCGCTTACGGCGCGAAGCAGCTCATCCTTGCCGGCGGGGTCGCCGCCAACAAGGGCCTGCGCGCCGAGCTCGAGGCTCGCTGCGCGGAAGCGGGCATACCGCTGCTGGCGCCGCCGCTCAGCCTGTGCACGGACAACGCGGCGATGATCGCCGCCGCGGCTTTTTTGAAATACCGCCGCGGGCAATTCGCGCCGTTCGACATGAAAGCCGAGCCGCTGTTGAAGCTCGAAGCGTGGTCGGTTTGATGTTAGTTCTTTGCAAAGCCGTTGCCGCCGTTAACCCGGATGGCCGCGGCTTTGTTATGGCTTAAAGTCATATTCATCCTAGTGGAAAAAAATACAATATAAAAAAAGGTTGCTTTCCGCTTGTAGATTTGATATATTACTCCTTGTCGCTTCTGCGGCAGGCTTTAAGAACTAGAGACTTTCGAATCTTGAAAAAAATAAAGCTTGCAATGATAGAGCAGATGTGATATATTAAAGAGGTCGCTTTCGAGAAGTTAAATAAACCGATCGGAAAGCTAGGAAATGAATTGCCCTTTGAAAACTG
>NZ_JTHN01000211.1 GCF_001399685.1 Paenibacillus sp. A3 | reverse complement strand
GGGAATGAGGCTGCGCAGCTCTGCGGGTAAATCGAGATACCAGCGGATTTCGTCTTTCAGCTTCGCCGCGGCCCGGCTCGTTTTGGTAATGATGCCGGTTTCCGGATCGTATTCGACGGCGTTGAAAAATCGGGAGCGCATCCTAGTCAAACTCGTCATCACCTCGCCTTCTTTGTCCTGTTGTCCCCGCAGCTCATTCCCTTCGCTCCTCGTGTGTTGTCGTATTCTGGAGATGCCTGATCAGAGGCAACGGGTCCAGCCTGCCGGAGAAGCCTTCCGCCAACAGGCCGGTCCAAGGTCTGGCGGCCCCCGGACGGAATATGCTGTCCCGTAAATACCCGAGCGCTTCCGCGGACCGCCAAGTGCCGAACCGGGCCGTAAGCTCGTGCTGGAATTGGGAAGCGGCCACTTCGCCAAGCAAGTAATTGTAATAATGGACAGGCAGCGTGGTCAGATGGGCTTTGGCCGCCCAGTAGGGGAAGTCCCATTCTTCCGGCCGGGGGATTCCTTGAATTTGCTCGACCGTCTCCCACCATAGCCGGTTCAACGGCTGCCTGGGGTTTTCGTACATTCGCTTCTCGAATTCGACGACGGTCATCGTCCAGTACAGCTTCACGAGCAGTTCTCTGCGCAGCGCGGGGCCCGTATCCTGTTCCTCCGACACGAATGAGATTCCGCCGTTCAGCTCCTGAAGCCAGCCCCGGTCCCACGCCAGCCGCTCGAACAGCAGCGCCGTTCCCTCGCTCAGCAAAGGATGCGCGGGCTGATGAAGCAGAAACGGAAGCGCGGGATCGATCTCCTGCTCGTAGACGGCATGGCCGAGTTCGTGCAGAAACAAGGAAAGTCCTTTGCGGTCTGGCGTTAAATGGCAGGAGAGCCGGATGTCGTCTCCCCGGTTGACGTTCAGGCAGCAGTTGGCCTGGCTTTTGCCGCTCCTTGAGGCCGTATCCGAGCGGAGGAGCACCGGCCCGATATCGAACCCGCGGCTGTGAAGCCAGGAAGCGACCCGTCCCTCGATGCCATCGGGATCGATCGTCTCCCCCAGCAGGAACGGATTGTGCGATTGCACGAAAGGATGGGCATAGTGCCAGGAGCGGAGAGCGCTCTTGGACACGCGAAACGTCTCGGCGAGTTCCTCGTCGATGCGTTCCTTCTCCCCCCGGTATGCCGCGTCCAGCCCGCGCCGGATCGTACGAATGAGCTCTTCCAGCAGCCGGGGCTCGGTTTCCTGGGCATACAGCTTCATTTCGTAAAAGTTGGCGAAGCCCTGCTTGACGGCAACCTCGTTGCGCAGCGTAACAAGCTCGATCAGCCGGGGGGCGACGGAAGCGCCGACCTGCATTCCCGCAAGCCACACTTTCCGGCGGAGCCCGGTATCCCGCAGCGAACGGAGCAGGACGAGTATGGAATGCTCGGACAACAGCGCCCCGTTCACTTCCGCCTGGAACGTCGCCAGCGTATAGTGCAGATCGTTCCAGAGGGAAGCCATCCGTTCTCGTTTGACGGGGGAGGCCCGATGCTCGAGCATCTCCCGACTCAGCACGTCAAGCTGCCGCCGCAGAAGCGGCTCTGCGGAGTCATCGTCCATACGCCGCAGCAAGTTCCTCCGGAAGAGCGGGGACGAAAGCGTCTTCTGGTAAGCTTTCTCGTGACGCACCGATTCCTGCACCCATTTCCATTCCCCGGTCGTCATCACCATCCACAATGCGTGCATCATCGGCGAGTATAACGATCTCAAGAGATCGTTCGTATCCTGCGCATAACGGGCCAAGCTGCGACTCGTTCTCATGCCTTTCCTCCGTTTCCGCAAATATTTATGACAACTTGCTTACCGCACCTATCACGGCGTTTGTCAGCTGCCGGGCTTCGTCCTGCCCGAGCGTCAGCGGCGGATACAGCGTTAATACGCCGCTCAAGAAGCTGCCCAGAACGCCCGCTTCGCGCAGCAGCTTGGACAGCCGCAAGCCGAACGCATCGTCTACCGGCCGCTTGCTGTCCTTACAAGCGACGAATTCGATAGCGAGCATCATGCCCATGCCCCGGATGTCGCCGACAAACGGGTGATCTCCAAGTCCGCTTTTCAGCTCGGACAGCATAGCGGCTCCCTCATGGCGGGAGCGCTCCACAAGCCCTTCTTCCTCCAAAATGTCCAGTACGGCCATAGCGGCGGCGCAGCCGACCGGATGTCCGCTTAGCGTCACCCCGTGCAGAAAAACCCCGCCCCGGCCGAAGAGGAGTCGGTCCATCTCCGCGGAGAGCAGTGTGGCGGTTAGCGGAAAATAGCCACCGGTCAGCCCTTTGGAAACCGTCAGCAGGTCCGGTTGGATGCCGAAATGCTGAGATACGGTCCAATGCCCCGCCCGTCCGAGTCCCGTCCCGATCTCGTCCATCACGAGCAGAATACCGTATTTGCGGGTCAGCTCGCGCACCCCGGCCACATACTCCCGGGGAAGGGGAATAATGCCGTTCACCCCTTGTACCGGCTCCAGCAGCACGGCAGCCACCTCGTCCGGCCCGGCTTCGAAGATCGTTTCCTCGAGATGATCGAGGCAAAACGAAACAATCCATTCCGGCTTTCCTTCGACCGGGGGGCGGTACAGATTGGGCGCCGCGGCGCTGTAACACCCCGCAAGTCCTGGTCCGAACATTTCGCGGATGCCCAGATGCGTGACCGAACCGGAGCCGAACGTCGTCCCATGATAGCCGCCCTCCAGCGAAACGAACTTGGAGCGCTTGGGCTGGCCGGCCGCGATCCAGTATTGTTTGGCGAGCCGCATGGCCGATTCGACCGCGCCGGAGCCGTCGGCGCTGTAGAACGCTTTGGCGTAGTGCCCGCCGCACAGACGAATGAGCCGTTCGGCGAGCGGGACCGCGAGCGGATGGCTTTGCGCGCACGTGGAGGCAAAGCTGAGCGCCGCGTATTGCTTGGCTATTGCTTCCAGAACGCGGGGATGTCCGAGCCCGACTGACGTGGCGCCCGTCGTAGCGTACAGATATGACCGGTTCTGCTCGTCGTATGCCCAGCATCCTTGGGCGCGGCACAGACGGATGTAAGGGCTGCCCGAATCGAACGCGGATGGCTCGGGCATATACGTAAATGGATGAAGCACCGGATACGGCTTATTACCGCCTTCTGTCATATAGGTCATGAGCGCAGCTCCTCTTTTCTTTGGACTTGGAGAGGCTATTCGTTAAAAATTCGTGATCCGGACAAACTCATCCGGAACGGAAGCGGCACGTCCGCTTCCCTCGCATGCCAGCGCAGTCTGCTCGAGCTGCCGCAGGCTCGTATGGCCCAGCATAAAGCCGAGAAACTGTCGGATCACCGGCCGGGGGTGCTTTTTGTAAAAGTAGGCGTGGCTCTGGCGAATGAGCGCTTCGTACGAGGCGCCGCTTCGCGGATGGGCCAAATGCACGTTGACAGCCTGGTGTGCGTATCGGAACCGGCAGCCTTGCAGATGCGCCCGGTAGCCGAATTCCATGTGCTCGAACCCCCACTCGTGAAAATGTTCGTCGAACCCTTCGAGCCGCCGGAACAGCTCTACGGGAACGGACAAATTGCCGCTTAACGTCGACACCCAGGCAGCGGCCGCGGAGGTGCCGCCGTCGGCATCGAACAGGCCGTACACCAATCGGCAAAATTGGGGTACCCGGTCGTGCGTTTCCCCTCTAATTCGCTCCAGCACCAGCTCCCGGTTTCGCTCCGGTTCCGAAACGTACAGCTCGCGGACATGGCCGACGGCCATCCTCGTTTCCGCGCCGAAGTGCGCTTCGTAATGGGCTTGCAAGAAGCCCGGCCGCGGGATACGGTCCGCATCGCAAAACACGACGATCCCTTCGCCCACTCGGCGTACGCCTTCATTCCTCGCCGCCGCCCGGCCTTTGCGGGGGAGCCTTACATAAGCGATATTCAGTCGGTCGCGGTAGGACTCGACAACCGCTTCGATCGGCTCGGACGAGCCGTCATCCACCACGATGATGCGGCAGCGGTCGAACGGCGGCGGTTGCCGCGTAAAGCCGTACAGGGTTAAAGACAGGGGGTATGCCTGGTTGTATACGGGTATGACCACACTGATTTCGCGCAACGGAATCACCTCTTTTCGTCAGTTGGCCGCCGGCCCGGCGCCGCTGTTACGGATTATAGCCGCTCGTCCGCACGGGCGACTCGGCTTTTGGCGAGCGATCGGGTTTTGGATACGGCCGGAAAAGACGGCAACAAAACCCGATTAGCGGACAAGCTAGGCAGAGGAAGCGCTCGCCGGACGGTGCTACAATTCGGAAGGAAAGGGAACGGAGGCCGGGAGGAGATGGCGAATGTGCGGACTTCGCGCACGGCAGTTCCGATAACAGGAGGTTGGATTCAGGTGAAGCATCGGTTGGAACGGATAGATACGGTGCTGCTGCGCGTGCCCGATTTGGAGCGGACGGTACGGTGGTATACGGAGACGCTCGGCTTGAAGATCAAGTGGCGCACCGATTTGATCGCCACGCTGAAGGCGGGCGACGGAACGCCGATCACCTTCGTGCCGCAGGAGGCGGTGAAGGAGGAGTGTCCGTTTTTCAATTTTTACACGTCCGACCTTCGGGGGACCTATGAGGAAATGAAGCTTCTCGGAGTGGAGGTCGGGCCGATTCGTGATTACGGAACCGTACAAACGTTCGATTTCAGGGATGACAGCGGGCAGCTGCTGAACGTTTGCCATTTTTAATGCGGAGGAGGATGAAGATGACCCAATCGCTTGTCCGTACGAAGGAGAAGGCGTTTTTTGAGGAACAGGGCTATCTGGTCGTTCGTGGAGGTTACGATCCGGAGCAATTGGAAGAATTGAGCGCCGAGTATTTGTCCATCTGGCTTGGGCTGCTTGCATCGGGCGAAATTGTGCAGCATCCGGACCGGCCGCTGGAAAGCTTGTACCCGAACCGGCTGCGGGATTTTCACCGGGGAAACGAGAAGATCGTAAAGTTCATGCTGGAGCCCCGGGTTATTGCGACGCTGGAGGAGCTGATCGGGGAAGAGCCGGTTGCGGTTCAATCGAGCTACTATTACAAGCCGCCGGGCACGCGGGGACTCGGGTATCATCAGGATAATTACCATATCGGCGTATGGCCGGGCACGTCTTATGCGGTATGGGTTAGCATCGACCCGGCCGACGAGGAGAACGGCAGCCTGCTCTTCGTGCCGGGAACGCAGAAGCTGGACCTGGTCTCCGCCGAGGTGCTGCCAGGAAGCTGCAACGCGTACGGCAGTGAAGTTTTGTGCGTGCCAGAAGGATATGAACCGGTTCAAATCCGCACCTCACCGGGCGACGTCGTTATTTTCAACGGCAATATGTATCACGGTTCGACGCGCAACAAGTCGGCGTACCGGTATCGCCGTTCGTTTGTCACGCATTTTGCCGGAGCGAGTCTGGAGAAAGTAACCTTGAATTACGGGTATCTGGTGGACAAGCATGGCGAGAGGGTAAGGCGCAAGCTCAATTCTTCCCCAAAAATCATCGAAATGCAGCAATCGATTTTTACGTACAAGGACACGGCTTTGTACGATCAATATATTAAGCGAAACTAAATCTAGGCACGAATGGAGAGGAGGAGACGGAGATGCGCTTCCGTTATGCTTTGTCCAGCCCTAAAGCCAGGGAAAAGGCAAAAGAAGTGGCGGAGTCGATGTATTACTTGTCCGAACGCATCACGGCGGTGCGGGTCGGCGAGACGGAGGTCGAGGTCGACTACGAGGGGAACGACGAGGAAGCCTTTCGCCGGAAGGCCGAGCGCTTCCTGCATGACAACCTGAAGATCCGGCTTATCCCGCGCAAGACGCTGAAGGACAACCGGACGGACAAGCCGCCCCGTCCGTGCCGGGAGCAGGCCCCGCTCGCGCCGGTCGGCAGCCTGCGTTTGACCGGGGATGCCGCTTTGGCCGAGCAGGCGCTGGACCGGTTGTTTTTTGACATGGCGGTAGGCTATGGCGCGCAAATGAGACGCTACCCGTCCTTTATGACGATGGAGCACATGATGCGCAGCGGCTATATGTACCATTATCCGCAAAACGTGTACGGCGTTTCGGAGGTGGAGCATGAGCAGGAAACGTTGGAGCGCTGCCGCTCCCATTTGAGCGAGCAGCAGCCGCTCGGGGAGCTGATGCGGCATAACGAGCTGTATTTGCAGCCTTGCGTCTGCTACCACGTGTATGCGGAGTTAGCCGCCGAACGGCGGAAACCGGGCAAGCTGGAATTGTTCTCCGCTGCCGGTCCGTGTTACCGTCATGAGCACCGGGCGCGTCTGTCGCCTGTTCGGGTGCGCGAATTCCGGATGCGCGAAATCGTGTTTCTCGGGGAGGAACAGCCGGTCGAGCAGATGCGGGCCACCCTTGTGGAGGATTCGTGGGCGCTGTTCGAGCGGCTGGGGCTGCGCGGGTATCTGGAAACGGCGACGGACCCGTTTTATTTTCACGACGACGGCGCCATGTTGTTCTACCAGCAATCCGGCGCGCTGAAGTACGAATTGCGGGTGACACCGGACGACCAGACTGGCGCTGCCATTACGTCGTTCAACTTATGCGGTTCGCTTTTATGCCAATCGTTCGGGATCGACGACGGGAGCCATACGTTCCAATCGGGCTGCGTCGGCTTTGGCATCGACCGCTGGGTACAGGCGCTGCTCATGACGCACGGGCCGGTCATCCAGGAGTGGCCGCAGTCGGTGCGGGAGACGCTTTTTCCCATCCCGTCGAATGGCCGGCACCGGGGGGAGCGTCCCTTGATCGGCGGGGCGAGAGCTTATCGGCCGCACTGACGACAGAGTGTTGAGAAAGTAGGTAATTGAGGTAACAGAAGTTACGAGGGGGGTGGGGTATACACTTCCGGTCGCTGCTCCACCCCACAAAGTGAAGTTAAATCAGAGAAGCTGGTCCGAGTACTTTGCGGGGACCCCAGGTCTGCAGGAAATTTGATTGAAGCCGCTTAAACAGCGGATATTTCCCGCAGACAAAGGCGAACGCTATCGCTCCTCCAGTGTATACCCCACCCTTTCGTAACCTCTATAATCCCGTTTAACCACTTTCTCAACAGGCTAAGGCGCTAACCATGTTAGCGCCTGTTTTCGTAAAAGGTACCGGATTTATACGCACAAAGCCTCAATAGTGACAGACGTTTAGCAGCCGGCCGTCAATGTCGCGGAAGTCGAAGGTGGCCATATCGCCGTAATGGCGGATCGGGCCGGGATCGGCGCCGCGCTCCGTCAGATGCTTGTGGGCTGCATCGATATCGGGCGTGTAAAAGTTGAAGATCGGATGCTCCTCCTCCAGCACGGCGGCGTCGATCAGCGTAAGGGGAGTGCCGCTTCCCGCGTGGAAGGTCGCTGCGCCCCGGGAACGGTATCCCGGCGTCAATCCGAGCTTCTCCCCGTACCATTCGATGGACCGGTCGAATTCCTCGGCGATTAGAAATACGGTATCCACCCGGCTGAACAATTCGGACATGTCATTTCCTCCTTTGATATTCGTCGATAAATTGCAGCTTATGATAGCGGTTCATCCGGCGCTGCATCAGCTCGCCGTGACGATTGCGCAAATCGAGATGATGCACCATGATTTTTTCGGTGCTGGCGCCGGCGAAATGCGTGACGAACGCACGCCGGAAGCGGTGCTTGGTGACATTCGGATTGGAGCCGTGCAGAATGTTTCCACCGAACACGACGGCATCCCCCTGCCTTGTCCGCACATGGGCCACTTCGTAGCCACGGGGCACCGGTACCGCCTGCCCGTAAACGGACGCGTGACCCGGAATTTTCGGCGGAAGCAGCCCCATATGCTGCGTTCCCGGCACGAAACGAAGTCCGCCGTTATCCGGATCGGTGTCATCCAGGGAAATCCATACGGCACAGGTCGTACCCGGATACACCCCGATATCGTAATTATCCTGATGAAACGGAAGCGCCGCCGCCCCCGGGGGCTTGAAAAAGCAACCGGTTCCGATGGCCAGCGCCTCTTCGCCGATGATCTGCTCGACGAGGTCGAACTGGCGCGAATCGGTCATAACGCCGAGCAGGTGCTCGCTGGTCAGATGCACGTCGCGCAGCGGAGGAAACAAGCTGTCGAGCGGCCGCTTCGGCTGCTGCACAATGGAGCCCGCGACGATGCGGTCGAGCCAAATTTTGTCCAGCTCTTGCTTCATCTCTTCCGTTTCCTGCCGGGTATACAGCCCTTGAATCACCGCATAACCGTTTGTGTCAAAAAACGCTCGCTCATCGGTTGTCATCCATCTGGTCATCCTTCTTCCCTGCCTTGTCCCATATTCGGATTTCGGCCCGCAGCCGCTTGTTCCACTATAAGTGAAAACGAAAGCGGTTGCCTAGGCGTTTGTTGCCGGGCCGTCCGGTGTTTGTTGCGGAGTGCAGCGACGCACAGCGAACGCCGAACAGTCGGCCAACGTACGCCTATTGATGCGGTTGCTCCCGTGCTAAGATGGCACAAGACGAAGCCTTGAGCGATCAAAAGGAGCGAAGCTATGCGGAAAGCAGTGGATGTCAGAAGCTTGACGAAACGGTACAAGGTCCCGGTGAAGCAGGAAGGGATTGGAGGCGCGCTGCGCGGTATTCTCCGTCCCGAATACCGGGTGAACGAAGCGGTCAAAGGCATCGATATCGGCATTGAACCGGGTGAAACGGTCGGTTTCATCGGACCGAACGGGGCGGGAAAAACAACCGTACTGAAGATGTGCTCGGGCATCCTGTTCCCCACGTCCGGTTACGTGCGCATACTCGGACATGAGCCTTCGCTGCGGAAGCGGGAATATTTGCGGCAGATCAGCTTTGTGATGGGCCAACGCAGCCAGTTGTGGTGGGACATACCGGCGATCGATTCGTTCGCGCTCAACCGGGATATCTACGAAATTCCGGAGAAGCGTTTTCGGCAAAGGGTGGACGACTTGTCCTCCGCGCTGTCGGTCCGGCCGCTGCTGAGCGTGCCGCTGCGCAATTTGTCGCTTGGTGAACGGATGAAGATGGAAATCATCGGCTCGCTGCTGCACGATCCGAAAATCGTGTTTCTCGACGAACCGACGATCGGACTCGATCTGACCTCGCAGCGGAGCTTGCGCAGCTTTGTCGGCGAATACAGCCGAAGCGGCGGGACGACGATTATGCTGACCAGCCATTACATGGAAGATATCGTCACGCTTTGCCGTCGCATTATTGTCATTAGCGAAGGCCGGATCGTCTACGACGGCAGCCTGGAGGAGGCCAAACGCCGGATGGGCGGAGGACAGATCGTCAAGGTCCGCTTCGCCTCGCTTCCGGAAGAAGAATGGCTGGATCAGCGGCGGGATGTTCTGATGTCTTGCCGGGACTACGACTTTACCTTTCGGCTGGAACGGGAGCGGGTACCGGATTTCATCGCCTCGACCGGGCGCTGGATGCCGGTAGATATCAGCGTCGAGGAGCCGCCCATCGAAGATACGATCGAGCGGCTGTACGGGAAGGAGAATCCGCATGCGGAGGTTACGTAAATACGGGACCGTCTGGCTGCTTACCGTGCAGGATGCGATGACGTACCGGTTAAATTTTGTCATAAGCTGGCTGATCAATCTGTATACGCTTCTCATCCCGCTGGCGATGTGGGCGATGATTTTCCGCGAAACGCCGGACATTGCCGGCTACAATGCCTATTCCATGACGCTGTACCTGGTCGTTATCGCGCTGTTGAAATACGTCGTCCTGGCGGACGGCATCCATTACACGATTGCCGGCGATATCGAGAGCGGCAAGCTGAACCAGTATTTGAACAAGCCGGTCCATTATTTCGCGTATATGTTTTTCGTCAATGCGGGACGCCGAAGCATTCAGTTTGCGCTTCTGTTCATCCCGCTTGTCGTGCTGCTGCCCGGAATGACGGCAGCCGGTCTGCTCGCTCCCGATGCGCTTCCGCAGCAGCCGGGCTGGGCGGTCGCGAGCGCGCTGCTCGGGCTTGCGATCAGCTTTCTGATCTTTTACTGCCTGGGCTTGTTGGCTTTTTGGTTCGTGCGGTATCATGTGCTGTTTATATTTTTCAGCAATGTTTACTGGTTTTTGAGCGGTATGTGGTTCCCCCCGGATGTGTTTACATCGCTGGAATGGCTTTTCCGTCTCGTTCCATTTCCGTATCAAGTGTATTTTACCGCGAAAATTTGCACGAACGGGCTCACCGAACGGCAGATTATGGAAGGGATCGGCTGCCAGCTGCTGTGGATTGGCATATTATCGGCCGTCTCGTATTGGATTTGGCGAAAAGGCGTGAAAAGTTATCAGGCGGTGGGAGGATGAACGCGTGAGAAGGTACGGGAGAGTCTATTTGACGTTTTTGCGAATCGCGCTGATTCGGGAAATGCAGTCGCCGCTTCATTTTATATTTTGGGGCGTCGGGATGTCCGTGAATTTCGGCTTGTTCGTCTATTTTTACCGGACGATTTACGGCCATGTGGATGCTATTGCGGGGTGGACCAAGTACGAAATGCTGTTTTACCGGGGGTTCGCCGAGCTGTTTTTTACGCTGTTTCTGATGCTCGCGATCAACAACCTGCAGACGCTTCCCGAAAAAATTACGACGGGCCGGCTCGATTTCGTTCTGTTAAAGCCGATCCACTCCCAGTTCATGATTTCGCTGTCGGATCCGCATCTGGGCTTTGCGCTCAATCTCGTATCGGCGCTGGGTATGATCCTCTACAGCTCCGCTCATATCGGCTGGGAGACCGATTGGTTTCGGCTCGGAGGGGCGCTGCTGTTTACCGCTATCGGTCTTGTCATGCTGTACTCGGTGTGCATGGTGATCGTAACCTTGTCGATGTGGGTCCAGCGGGCGGAGTTCGTCAATCAGGTGTTTTTTTCGCTGTTCGGCTTTTTGTTCGTACCCTCCACGGTATACGGGGGCGTCTCGCGGATCGTCTTTTCCTACGCGCTTCCGGTTCTGTTCGTGTTTACGGTTCCGGTCGGCGTGCTGCTGGATAAGGAAGGGTCTGCGGAGATGCTGATCGCCATGCTGCTGCTTGCGCCGGTATGGTTTGCGGCCAGCTGGTATTTTTGGCGGACGTCCGTCCGCTTCTATACGAGCTCGGGCTCGTGATCGAAAGGGCAAGCAAGGGAGCCTGGCAGATTGATTTCACGAACGAATATAAGGCTGCCGATCTGCTCGACAGCCTAAGTTGGCGTACGGAAGTCCTGTCGCGTCAACTTCGGTTAATTCGCGCAGCGTTTATCCGCCCCAAGGTGCTTGGCGATGCACAGTGAGCTGCAGAACCATTCCCCGTAATAATGCCAATTCGGTTCCCCGGCATAAATCGGGTTCGCGCATCGGACATAAGCGCAATCCGCCACCTGCGTCGGATAATCGGCCTGCCGGTCGGGCAGCCCGATCTCAAAGCGATCGAATGGATACATGAACGACCGTTCCTCCTTTACTTGTGCTGCCTTTAGCATACGATCGCCGAAACGTAAGGACTCGCTTTTTGTTGTCGGATTGTCGGGTAAATTTGCGCTCTATTGAGGGGAATATGAAGAAAATATGTCAAATTAAGACTAAAGATTAGCAACAAATGCAGATCGTTCCTAAATTTGCCTGTTGTAAAATGAAACAAAATCATGGTCAGGGGAAGGAGCGATTTACTTGAGTATGTTATTCATATTTCCAAAACCCGGTGATTGCGAGGAAAGCAGCAAAATTATGAGTCAACTATCCCATAAGACACATTTGGTCATTACGGGATGCTTTCAAGAAGCCGTGAAAATTGCAACTGCACGGCGCTATCAATTGATAGCGTTTATAACCTTCGACGATGCATTCCCGGCTTCATGGTATGTCCACGAGCTTGTGA
>NZ_JTHN01000210.1 GCF_001399685.1 Paenibacillus sp. A3 | reverse complement strand
CGCCGGAGCGGGTGGGCAACGTGCCCGGCGCCTCCATGTGGCGTCAGGGCGAAGAGCGGGGCGCGCTCACCGGGAAACATCCGGTACCGGACCAGAAAGCGCGGATGGGCGACGGGTACGTGCCGGATAAATGCACCGCCGCCGGGCTTACGCCGGCCGATTCGCTGTCCGTTAAACCGCAGCGAATCGTGGAATGCCCGCTGCAAATCGAATGCACCGTCAAGAAGATCACGTTCCCGGAGTATGCGCCGATGTTTGCGATTGTCGAAGCCGAAGCGATGCAAATCCACGCTCATCCGGATATCGTGAAGAAGACGGGCAGCGATCATATCGACCCTTCCCGCTGGAACCCGCTGATCTACAACTTCCGCCATTACTTCGGGCTCGGTGATCGCCTGGGCAACAATTACCGCGCCGAAATATAGCGAGACGACTTTCCGCAAGCATGCAAAAAATCAAGGCACCGTCCGCCAGGACAGATGCCTTGATTTTTTAACCCTCTTATTTCTTCAGGCTTTCCCAAGTTTGTTGGAATTCCGTCAGCATTTGCTCTTTCGTTTTTTGCTTCGCGACATAGGCCTGCATTGTGGAAGCAAACTTTTTGCTGGACGCTTCGCCGCCCGGGAATTTAAACCAGTTCCAACTCAGCGTTTTGTTTTCTTTGCTGTATTTCATCAGATCGGCGGCCAAAGGTCCAAGAATTTTCTCGTCGCCTTGAATGTTGGTGAAGGCCGGGATGAATTTGAACTCTTCCACCATGTACTTTTTGCCCATATCCGAAGTCACGAGCCAGTTCAGGAACTTTTTCGCTTCTTCTTTGTTCGGAGAATTTTTATTGATTACCCAGTTGTTCGGCACGCCGACCGGCAGCTTGTCGTTCGCTGCAGCATCGTCGGAGATCGGCATCGGCAGGAAGCCGACCTTCAGGTTCGGGTTCGTTTGCGTCAACTGCAATTGCGTCCAGTTGCCCTGCTGCGTCATCGCCGCTTTGCCGGTAGCGAACTCGGTCACCTGCGTTTTATAGTCGGTTTGCAGCGGATTCTTGTTGCCGTACTGGAGCTGCAGATCGAACAGCTTCACCCAGTTGTCGAACACCGGGTCGCCTGGAATTTTGCCCGTGCCTTTGTTCAGGCCGCCGATGAACGCGTTCGGGTCTTTCTGATAAGCGAACGGCAGGTTCACGAAGTGGTTGCCGAGCACCCACCATTCGGCGTAGCCGTTCACGAACGGCGTAATGTTCTTGGCTTGCAGTTTCTTCGCCGCGTCTTCAAGCTGCGTCAACGTTTTCGGCAGCTCGGTAATGCCGGCTTGGGCAAACAAATCTTTATTATACAGGAAGCCGTAGCCTTCCAGGTTAAGCGGCTGGCCGTACAGCTTGCCGTCTTTGGTCATCGGCTCTTTGGAGACCGGCACCAGATCTTTTACCCAAGGCTGGTCGGAGAGGTCTTCCAAATGCTCGATCCACTTGTCCAAATCGGAGAAACCGCCGTTGTTGAAAATGTCCGGTTTGTCTCCGGAGTTGAATTTCGCCATCAGCGCCGCGCCGTAGTCTGCGCCGCCGCCGACCGTATCAATTTGGATTTTGACGCCCGGGTTTTGTTTCTCGTATTCGGCCGCCAGCTTGGCAAGCGGTTCCGCAATTTCGACCTTGAATTGGAACATTTTCAGCGTTACGGCTTTGCCTCCAGCCGCACCGCCTCCGGCGTTCGTTCCGCTTGGCGCTTCTTCTTTTTTCGCGCAGCCCGCGATGAGCGACATCAGCATAACCGCTGCCATTCCGGCGCTAGCAACCTTGTTCATTTTCATGGTGTAACCTCCCTTATTTAATGCCGCTTTTTGTGTCTGTTCGTTTCATTTGTATTGTATAAAATGCCCCGCCTTTCGAACACGTACTATATTGAACGAAAAGGTGGAACATTTTGAACAACCGCTTACATTACCATTTGTTGTCAGCCTTTGACCGATCCGGCCGTAATCCCTTCGATAATAAACCGCTGCATCGCCAGGAAGAAGGCGACGATCGGAATGACGCCGAGTACGAGCGCGGCAAGCGCCATATCCCACTGCTTCGTATATTGGCCGAAGAACGAATACGTGGCCAGCGGAATCGTCCGCAGGTCCGGGCTGTTCAGCACGAGCAGCGGCAGCAGGAAGTCGTTCCAAATCCACAAGCTGTTGAGCAGTATAATCGTGACGCTCATCGGCTTCAGCAGCGGAAAAATAATTTTCCAGAACACGCCGTAAGGCGTGCAGCCGTCCACCGTCGCGGATTCCTCGATTTCCCGGGGAATAGACTTGATAAATCCGTGATACAAGAATACGGTCATCGAAATCCCGAAGCCGAAGTAACAGAAGATCAGTCCGAGCTTGCTGTCCATCAAGCCGACCTCGCTTGCCACTTTGACGAGCGGGATCATGATCGATTGGAACGGAATAACCATCGCCGCCACGAAGGCGAGGAACAGCAGATTATTGAACTTCGACGGGAACCGCACCAGCCGGTAAGCGGCCATGGAACCGATAACCACAAGCCCCAGGTTGCTGAAAACGGTAATAATCAGCGAGTTCGAAAATACTTTCGGAAATTTCATGATGCCCCATACTTTGACGTAGTTGTCGAAGTTGATCGATTTCGGCAGATTCGCCGAATTAACCAGCAGGTCTCCGAACGATTTCATCGAGTTGACGATCACGAAATAGAACGGCACGAGGAAAAGCAGGGCGAGCACAATGCCTAACAGCTCCAGGGCGAAGGTGCGCAGATTATAGCTTTTGGACGCTTCCATTAGACTTCAACCTCCTTTTTCTTCGTGAGGGACACTTGAATGAGCGTAATGAGCGCCACCACGATGAAGAAAATAAAGGCCTTCGCCGTTCCTAAGCCGTAACGGTTGTTGCGGAACGCTTCTTCATAAATATTGAGCGCCACGGACTGCGTCGAGTTGAACGGTCCGCCCTGCGTCAAGGATACGTTCAGATCGTACATTTTGAACGCCCAGGAAATCGTCAGGAACAAGCAGACGGTAACCGAAGGCATGATCATCGGGATCGTAATGTGGCGCAGCGCCTGCCAGCGGGTGGCCCCGTCGATGGTCGCCGCTTCCGTCAGCTCCTTCGGCACGTTCGCCAAGCCGGCGATATAAATGACCATCAAATAACCGGCCGTTTGCCATACGCTTACAATAATGAGTCCCCAGAACGCCGTCGGGGCATCTCCGAGCCACGGGAGCTGGAAGAAGGCGATTTGGGTCAGCTCGCCGATGGTCGAGAACCCTTTGATGAAAATAAACTGCCAGATGAACCCGAGCAGCAATCCGCCGATGACGTTCGGCAGGAAGAAGACCGTCCGCAGCACGTTCCGCGTTTTGAGCGCCTGGGACAGCAGCAGCGCCAGCGCGAAGCCGAGCAGGTTCGCGAGAATAACGTTCGTCACGGTGAACCGCGTCGTAAACCAGAACGCTTTATGAAAATCTTTATCCGTCGTCAGGATTTGTTTGAAATTGTCGAGGCCGATCCATTTGACGTTCGACGTTACCCCGTTCCATTCTGTGAACGAATAATACATGCTCATGAGAAACGGAACAAGGACAATGAGGCTGAAGAACAGAAAGGCCGGGCCGACAAAGACGGTTTGCTGGAGCATGCCGGATAGCCGTTGTTTCGCTTTCATGGATTTTCCCCCTTTATTTCTTACAATTCGCAGGCCAAGCTGAAAGTATACCCCCAGTATATAAGCCTCGAAAAGCAAAGAACACGCACTCTGGTGACGTATCAGGTGGAATTTATTGACCTCAACTGGTACAATAATGGCGCCGACATTTGCGTGGAGGGAATCGCGATGATCCGTAACAGCATCCGGAATAAACTGATTGTGTTTTTGCTTGCGGCCACCATACTGCCGATTTCCACTTCCATCGTCATGACGTACTATTTTACAAAGCAAAATATTACCCGGGAAACGCTTCAGACGAATTCCAACTTGATCTATCAAGGCAAGACGAACATTATTAACTATTTGAACGGTATTCATCAGGCCTCGCTCTCGGTGTATAACGACATTGATTTTTATGAAGCGATCGAAGCCGGGGCCGCCGATTACATGAGCCGCAACGAAATTGTCCGGGGCCTGCAGAGCATCGCCAATACCGTGAAGGATATCCAGCAGGTGTATTTGTATATCGCCGAAACGGATAAATCGTACCTGTGGACCCAAGGGAACATATACCGCAACGAAACGACCGGGCCGAAATTCATTCCTCCCGTCAGCCGGACGGAGGACGTCACTTTGGAGCCGACGCATCCGAGCCATTTGTACGGAACGAGCGGCTTCGGCCCCGTGCCCCCGGCTCCCGCGATCAGCCTGCACCGGAAGGTGGTCAGTGCCGTGACCATGAAAAACTTCGGCATTTTGTCGATCGACTTCAACTTGGGCGTGCTTTCTTCCATCTGCGAGCAGCTTTATCAAAAGGGAGAAGAGCAGCTTTATATCTTCGACAATCAAGGCCGTGTCGTCTACGGCCCCGGGCTGGTCGGCACGCGGATCGACGAGCCTTGGGTGACCCATCTGCTCAGCTTGTCCGAACCGAGCGGAAGCTTTGAATCGGACAGCGGCGAATTCAAGGGCATTCAAATGTACGAGCGCATGTCGACGCCTTATATGGAATGGACGCTCGTCAAGCGGATTCCGTACGACCGGCTGTACAGCAACGCCAGACAGTTGACGGAAATTAATACGCTCATTCTGATCGGGTTCCTTGTGGTGGTCATCTCTGCCACGCTGTACATTTCGTTCCGCTTTACCGCGCCGATCAAAAAGCTGATCGGATATATCGGAAAAATTCAATCCGGCAACATGCAGGTCGATATTCACGTCAAAGGTAACGACGAGTTCGGCATTCTCGCGAACCGCTTCCGCATCATGATGCAGACGATCAACAACCTGATCACGCAGGAGTACAAGCTGGAGCTGGCCAACAAGACGAATCAGCTGAAGGCGCTGCAGGCGCAAATTAATCCGCACTTCTTGTACAACTCGCTGCAGTCGATCGGGACGCTTGCCTTGCAGCACGATGCGCCGCGAATTTATTCGCTTCTGTCGTCCCTCGCCAAGATGATGCGCTACAGCATGAATACCAGCGTCGCCATCGTTCCGTTTGACAGCGAAGTAAAGCATGTCCGTTCCTATATGGAGCTGCAGATGCAGCGCTTTGAACATCAATTAACCGTGGAGTACGACATTGACGCAGACACCCTTCAGGTCCCCGTGCCCAAGATGATCCTGCAGCCGATTGTGGAAAACTACTTTAAGCATGGATTCGACTCAGGACAAAATACGGGTAAATTGCTGATCGCAAGCAGAGTGGCGGAGGACGGACGCATGGAAGTGACGGTGGCGGACAATGGGAAAGGGATGGCGGAGGAGGAACTGCAGCGCCTGAAAGCGAGACTCGGTTCGCCATCGGAACCTGTGCAGGAAGTGGACAGCATCGGTCTGATCAATGTAGTATCGCGTCTGCGGCTCTATTACAACCATGAAGCGGACATGAGGATCGAGCATCACAAGCCTTACGGCGTCAAGGTAACAATCCTTATGCCCATGCATATGAAGGAGAACGGGGAGCTATGAAAGCCATCATCGTCGATGATGAAAAACACGTGCGGGAAGCGATCAAGCTGCTCGTCCGATGGAGCGACTTCGGCATCGATCAGGTGCTGGAAGCCCAGGACGGGCTGGACGCCGTCCGCCAAATCGAGGAGCATCGGCCGCAGCTCATCTTTACGGACATGATGATGCCCGTCAAGAGCGGAATGGAGCTGATGGAATGGCTGCAAAGCCAATACCCGTCCGGCAAAACGATCGTCATCAGCGGGCACGACGAATTCGAGCTTGTCCGGCACGCCGTTCAATACGGCGGCGTCGATTACATCTTAAAGCCCATCGATCACGAGCAATTGGCTGCCGCGGTGGAGAAGGCGGTATCCGCCATCCGGCGCGAAGAATCGGAACGCCGCCTGCAGCAGGCGCGCAATATCGAAATGAATCAGCTCAAGCCGGTCTATTGGGACAAAATATTGTCCAACCTGCTGACCGAGCCGAAGCTGTACTCCCAGCACGCCAAAGCCTTGGACGCGGAGTTCGGGCTTGGACCTTCGGTAAAAGAGTGCCGGATCGCCATCTTGAGCCTGGATACGATGAGCCTCAGCTTCAAGGACAAGTTTATGGCCGATTACGAGCTGCTCTTTTTCTCGCTCACGAACATCTGCAACGAGCTGCTGTCTGCGCGCGCGTCCGGAGGTCCCCGGCAAGGCATCGCCTATCGGTATTGGAACAGCGACAGCGAAGCGATCCTGCTGCTCTACGGCGGACTGGACCAGACGCCGGCATTGCTTGAACGCATTCGGGAAGGCATCCGGGACACGGTCCGCAGCTGCTTCGATACGGGCGTCAGCCGGGTGCATCCGTTCCCCGAAGGCTTGACGGCTGCTTATCTTGAAGCCAGGCAGGTGCTTCGCAGACGGAATCTGCTGATCCGGGAGAAGCGCACACTGATCGCCGGACCCACAGCGGCGGCGCCAAGCAGCCGGCAGCTTTCTTTTACGGATTACGCCGAACCGATCCGGCTCTCGGTGCAGAGCGGCAGCGAGGAGCAGATCCGCCGCGCGGTCGCCGCGTGGTTCGCGGACGTGCGCAAGCTGGATTATATCGACATGGAGCAGCTCGAACATTGGTGGCACGAGTACAATGTCGTGCGCAGCCGCTGGCTGGCCGAGCTGTTCGAGGGCGACGGGCTCCGCGGCGAGGAGGAGCACAGCGCGCCGTTCGTCGTCCCGCTGGACGAGGAAGGCTTTCTGTCCCTCGACCGCTGGGAGCAGCAGCTCGTCCGCAGCTTGTCCGAGCTCTCGCGGCTGCTGCTGTCGCATCAGCGGCAGGACAGCAACGTTATTTTTGAAATTGCCAAATTTATTCAGAACCATTACCATCAGGACATTACACTGCAGGAAATCGCCAACCATTTTTACTTGAGCCGTGAATATATTTCCCGTAAGTTCAAGCAGGAATTTCATGTGAATTTATCCGATTACATCAGCGGCATCCGCATCGATAAAGCCAAGCTGCTGCTTTTGAACCCGAATCTTCGCATTTCCCAGATCGCAGCCATGGTCGGCTACGACGACGAGAAATATTTCAGCAAAGTGTTCAAGAAGACGGTTGGCGTCTCTCCTAACGAGTACAGGAAGGTGAACCAACCATGAGTATGCAGATCGAGCCGGCGGGACAACCGTCCGCTCCGCGCAACGTCAAGCCGAGAAAACCGACGAAGAAAACGTATCTGATTCTGGCGCTGGTCTGGGCCGTACTTGTCGGCTCGGGCGCATGGGGCGCCAAGCTTTATACCGATCATTTGAAGCGGCAGTTGAAAAAAGAGCTCGCCGCTCAGACGAATGAGCAGCTAGCCGCCGTGCAGGAACAATACCAGAAGCAGGTCGCCGAGCTTAAAGACAACATGACCGGTGAAATGGCCAAGCTGCAGACGAAGGTCGATGCGGTGAACGAGCTGCTCGCCTTTACCAAAGACAGCGCCAGCAGCAAGACAGACAACAGCAACCAGCTCTATACGCAGCTCGCCGAAGTGAAGAACAAGCTCGAAGACCTGAAGAAGCAGCTGGATGCGCTGCAATAGATTGCACGGACGAAAGGACAGTGAACTCCGAAAGCCATGATTCCGATTCAACATATTAACCGGACGATGCTGCTGGTGTGTGCGCCGTTTGTCGGATTGCTGCTGTTCCTGCTTATCGCGGGCGTATCGGTCGAGCTATCCCCATTCGCCGGGGCTCCCGGCGCTTCGTGGAAAGCCGGCGATGAATGGCAGAACGTCCTTGCCAAGCTGGACAAAACAAAGGCCGACGCGGCGCAAACCCGGTCGACGATCGAGAAATACTACGAGCTGTACTCCAAAAGCTCGGCCGAAGCTGCCGCAATGACGCAAACTGCGAAATCGGCGGCTGAGCGCCCGGCAGCCATCTTCGACTCGCGGATCGGCACCAAGCTCGGCGGCAAGGTCAACCGCGCCACGACAACCTCCAACGTCGATCTGAAATTATATACGTTTGCGGAACCGAGGTATAAAGGCTACGCGCTCAAAGTCGATCTGAAAACGGACAAAGGCATGAAGATGGTGCTCGGAAAAGACAAGGTCGGGGGCAGCGAAACGACGCTGGACGCGGTACGCCGCTATGGCGCCGTAGCCGGGATCAACGCAGGAGGCTTCGCCGATGACAACAAAACCGGCAAGCGGTTCCCGCTGAGCACGACGGTGCTTGGAGGCAAGTACGTCTACGGCTTCGAGCCGACGTTCGAGGATTTGGCGTTTATCGGGATCAGCACCGACCGGAAGCTGATTGGCGGCAAATTTTCGCGCCAGGAAGATTTGGATAAGCTCAAGCCGTCCTTCGGGGCGACGTTCGTGCCGATCCTGCTCCAGGACGGGAAAAAGCAGAGCATTCCCAATCAGTGGCTGACTTCCCCGGCCCGCGCGCCGCGGACGGTGGTCGGCAGCTTTAAAAATGATCAGCTGCTCTTTATGGTGACGGACGGCAACGACGAAAACGGCCACTCCGGCGCCACGCTGCCGGAGCTTCAGGACAAGCTGGTCGCACTCGGTGTCAAAGACGCCTACAATCTGGACGGTGGCGGTTCGTCAAGCTTGATCTATGACGGACAGGTGATCAACCGGCCGTCCGATGCCGGAGGGCGCCTGCGGCCGCTGGCGACGCACTTCTTGTTTTTCAAGTAAAATTCACATATTTAGCGTTTTCTTTTGCCAATGGGTTGGTTATAATATAGGCGGGAGGTGCTGAGTAAATGTCAGTCACATTTTGGATCGTTACCCTTGTTTTTCTTATGTTTATTGTCTCGATGCTTACAGCCGCATACAATGATGACAAAACCAAGGGACTTTAATCATACGCTTCCCTTCGCCTGCGGGTTGAGAGACTCGGCACCCGGATCAATCAAGGTTCGTTACAGCACCTGATTGCATTTGCGGCCGGTATCTTTCAACCCGTTTTCACATTCCGTAGGCAGATACACTTTGTATCTATCACTATAAAAAAATAGAACGATCGGCTAACGTGTGTCTTCGTTCTCCGCATCTGGCTGCGAAGTCTGGTCAAGGGGGATCGGACTGCTGCTAAACTTTTGCCAATCGAGCGGATTGAGCCCAAGCTGCCTCATTACTTCACGGATCTCCAAATGTATAACGGTTTCATCTCCAGTAGTCATTGCGATTCGCTCCATCCTGACAAGTCCACCTCTATATGGTTTTAGTATGATTTTGTATGAGCTTGACCGAAGATTGTAACAATCCTTTACAGGCATTCTAGCACAGCGAGCGTTACAGAATGGTTACAAAACCAAAATAATTCATAAATTTTCCCCTAGCTTTATTAAATTTTGGCTAAACATTTGATATAATATCCAAAGACCTAGTCCTATTAGACTAATTTAAATGAAAATTTGAATCCCATAGGGGGACTTTGGACTTATGTCGTTTTTCATTTCCGCCGATTCTCTGATGTACTACGAACATTACGAGTGCCCCGCAAAGGGAGCGAAAACTTTGGTTATGATCCACGGCGCCGGACTGAACTCCACCTTCTGGCAGTCCATTGTCCCGCTTCTCGAATGGCGTTACTCCATCTTATTGTACGATCTAAGCGGCCACGGACAAAGCAGCGAAGGACATACGGACATTTCTTGGGAGCTGCTGACCGGAGAACTTCATGCTCTGCTTCGTTCGCTGAGGTTGGGCCGTGTCATCCTGCTGGGTCACGACTTTGGGGCACATCTCGCCGTCCAGTTCGCATTGACGTACGGCTCGATGGTTGAAAGCCTCATCCTGATCTCGCCATTCGCCCACCTTCCGCTTACCTCGCTTCATAAAGAATACAAGCTGCGCGTCTCCCTCGCCAAGAAAGCAGCTCGTCAAACGCTCGGGGAAGCGATGGCGAAGCGCATGTCCGCCAAGCACACGGATGCGGTCTTGACGGAGCGAATCGTGCATGCCTTTGAACGGGTCCACTCCCCCACCTATGTTCAAATGATGGAACTGGCGACGAAGCCCGTATTTCTGAAAGATTATCTCGTCCTCCAAAAGCCTGTGCTGCTGCTCTCCGGCGAGCAGGACCCTGTGTTCACGCCGGCGCTGGCCGGTCTGACACATGCGCAGCTGGAGATGACGGCCTTCTTGGTCGTCCCCGACGCTTCGAGCCTGGTGTTCGTCGATCAGCCGATTTATGCGGCCGACTGGATCGATGCCTTTAGCCGCAAGCCGCTTCCCGGACAACGGAATAACGCCATCAACCGCGAGCTGCGGCAGCACGTGCAGCAATTGACAAAACAGGGCTACGAGCACTGGGGGGGAAACCGGATTCGCATCCGCTGCCTGGGCAAGTTCGAGGTCTGCCTGAACGACCGGATCGTGCCGGGCGGCTGGAATACCCGGTACGCCAAAAGCCTGATGATCTATCTGGCCTTTCACCCGACCGCTACGCGGGAGCAGCTGTGCGAAGCTCTCTTCCCGGAAGTCGAGCACCCGAATGCGATGCGGAATTTGCGCGTCTACTTAAGCCACTTCGCCAAACTGCTGGAGACGAATGATACGGATAAGCCGTGCCTTACGATCGGAAGAGATGTCGTCAAGCTTCATTATCTTGTCGATTGCGATTTAATGGAATTTTTGAACGATCTGCAGCAGGTCGCCGCAGAGCAGGATAGCGAGGTGAAGTACGGGCTGTGCGAAGATTTGCTTAGCCGGCTCAGCGGCAAGCTCATGCCGGGGTGCTACGATCCTTTTGCCTTGTCGTTGAAAGAAAAAGTCGAGCAGCTATGGGAAGGCATCACCTTATGGGCGGCCGATTACTGCATGCTGACCGGAAAAAGCGGCCAAGCCATTCCATTCCTGCTCAGCGGATTGCAGCACGGCTTGGCGGACGAAACCTTGTATTATGACCGGCTGATCGCCATTTATCAGGAAAACGGCAATACCAAAGAGCTGCGCAAATGGGTCCGCAAAAAGCGAAACAGCCTGTC
Organism: Paenibacillus sp. A3; assembly: GCF_001399685.1. Classification (GTDB taxonomy): domain Bacteria; phylum Bacillota; class Bacilli; order Paenibacillales; family NBRC-103111; genus Paenibacillus_G. The sequence goes on along the minus strand of NZ_JTHN01000210.1, from coordinate 724 downwards.
CGCGCCACCGGCGGAGGAAAAGCTGTAAGCAGCTTCCGGCAGACGAAAAAGCACGGCCGGCGTCCCTTACGGAACAAACCGGCCGTGCTTCTCCACTTGCGGGCTAACCCTGCGCAGCTACGCGGATTACCCTTTCAATTGATGCATCTCGCCCAGGCATTCGGCGCAGATATGTCTTTCCTTGAAATCGCTCACTTGCTCCATAGAGCCGCAAAATACACAGCGGGGACGATACCTCTCCAGAATGATATGATCACCGCTTACCAATATTTCAACAGGATCGCCTTCGTTCATTTGGTATCTTTTGCGCAGCGATTTCGGGAGTACAATTCTGCCGAGCTGGTCGACTTTTCTTACTACTCCTGCCGGTTTCATCATCAATTCACCTCACTTTCGCACGATTACGCTTGCCCTCCATATAGTTCGACGCTGATGTCAAAATTCCTTCCCATAATTGCGAGTTTTCTCCGTTGATTTCTATGAGAGTCGCATTTTCGTAACGAAATGGGTCGAATTTCAGGACAATTCTTGAAATCCGGTCTGCCGAAGCGCTTCGAACAGGACGATCGCCGCGGCGTTGGACAAGTTCAGCGAACGAACGGCGTCCGTCATCGGCAGCCGCATAAGCGAATCCGGGTGCTCCGCCAAAATCTCCGGAGCAAGCCCTTTCGTCTCTTTGCCGAATACCAGAAAATCGCCGTCTTGAAATGTCAAATCCGTGTAA
>NZ_JTHN01000021.1 GCF_001399685.1 Paenibacillus sp. A3 | reverse complement strand
TTACTGATGAGGCACTAGGGATAAAAATTATGGGGACGAATTGGGGACGAAAGCTATCATTTTGAACAAGACGGCAACCAAACAGAACCATACTAGAATCGAGAAAACCCTTATAAATCAAGGCTTCGGCATGCCGCGGCAGATAGGAACCAAATAGCCTATGTTTCCGCATACGGTGCATGTATCGGTATTTATGGGAAATGTTCCAGGTCATTTAATGTAATCCATAATATGGAATGTTTGTTTTAACTCATGGATAAATTGTCTTTATTTGCCGCGCACACTTTTTTATCAAATTTAGAGTGACTTCGATACATCCATACTAAGTGTATATTCTGTGTAACACTACCATAAAGCACATTTTTTCTTCTGTTGAATATTGCCTACTCATTTTGATTTTTCTTACTCCATCTATTTATTAAAGGCTCATAATATTCGTATAGTTCAAAAATCACCGTATAACAGAGGGTCAGGGTTGCAATTCCCAAATGCGAAATTGAAATATCTGTTAAATAATAATCCAGAATATAGATGAATAAATAAGTTACGAGATACGTTGTTACCATATCGAATATATTTTTGTAAACCTCGCGCCCTTTAAATACACTTTCTTTAATTACTTCAAGGATAAAGCCAATAACCAAATTAAATGGACTAAAAATAACTATGGCAATTGAAAAAAGAAATCCAACAATATTTGTTTTAATTTGAATTCCCAGCAAAGGGATTTTTGATAAACCTATGATTAGTAAAAAATTCAAGCCAACAAATAACCCAATCGAACCTACTACAAGAATACATAGAAGAATAACGAATATTATCTTCCAGATAATCGAAATTTTCTGCAAAGTCATCGCTCCAATTGAGAAATCAAGCAAGCCCCGACGTATATCGAGGCTTGCCTTTGACTTATAGAATCGCAAAAATGATATCTGTTAATGCTTTCGCTACATCAGCTGGAACCCCGACAGCAACAAGCGCCTTCGTAACGGCTTCCTTAGATGCGCTTTCCACCTTTTCTAGAGCATCGGCAATTTTAGACGACCACTTCCGGAAAAGTTCAGCTTTCTCTTTGCTTACAAGCTTTAATGCTTGTGAGATTAGCCAACCGCCACTTCGAATTGCTTGTCCAAGTGCCTTTAACCCTTTTAATGTCGCTCCGAAAAGTCCTTGAGTAGAAACTGAGCCCGCGTGGATTGGAGCAAGTTTCCCGGTGTTGAGATTTAAGATAAGTCCTGCATTTTGGTCAGTAATAATTCCAGTATTCGGATTGTAAGTAATACCAGTAGAGCGATCAAGATAATTTCCAGTCATCGGGTCAATGACCATGTTGTACTCTTTCGGGTCAAAAGAATTTTTTTGATTCAAAGAAGCGTAGACACTCTTTGACTCGGGTTGTGCTGGTGAAGTTGTAGCGGCTGATGCAAAGGATGCAACTGACATAGAAAGGCAAGTGACGACTAGGGTAGTAGCGACAGGTTTTTGAATTTTACGAAAAGACATGTTACGCTTCCTCTCCTAACAAAAATTTGTTTTACGGACAAATTGGCGCGCATCAATTTGTTCAACCATAAAATACCATTAAAATACAATATATGGAATAGTTATTTGTATCTATTTTTATTTGGGAAAATTCCCCGAAAACTGTATCATGAATGTGGTATTAGTTCAATAATCCATATTTTTGTAGAATTTGATCGAATTGTTAACTTTATTTAACCCAAATTGCTGGGAGCAGGGGTAAACTGCCCAAAACTATTTAATTGTAAGATGAAACATACTTTGTTATAATTAACCATCGTATAATATTGAATAAAAAGGAAGGTATGTATTACGATGGATATTTATGCTAAGTTCCAGAATAAAACCATCTCAGATATCATCTTCCAACTTAGAAAAGAGAAAAACTTGACATATTCAGAGCTTGAAGAACTAACAGGTGTCAGCAGAAGTGTACTGTATCGAATTGATCGTGGGGAAACAAAACATCCTGGGTTTAGAACTGTAAAAGCCATCGCCACAGTATTTCCCACTCATTATAAAGAAATTATGGGGTACTACATTCAAGACGAGGAACGAATAAATGTTTTATTCGAGATACTCAGCGAAATAGTTAATATAGAGGATCACTCTTCTTTAGTGCCAATGGTTGCTTTGAAGATACTACAATCCCCTCAAGGTGAGACGGAGGATAACTTACAGCGTTTATATGATTTTATTGGCAAGATAAGCGATTCTGCTTTAAAAGTGATACTTTATAAGGCGATTATTAAATATTCCAGAGAGCATGGGGTAATGCAATATTTAGCCAAAGGATTGCTACAAAAGCACTTAATAGAACGACTCGATTTAAAGCGATTGGAACAATCTTATCAAGATGGTCAGGAGATTTTACATTACACCAATTTTTTATCTTTTGAGGAACAAATCACTTTATATATGAGAATGGGATTACTAGCTTTTGCAGTAAAAAAATACGACGACTGTATCCAGTTGTGCCAGACCGGAATTGTTATGGAGAATAAAGATACCGAATTAAAAGCAAGAGTGTATCTTGCAATGATTAACTCATATTTAATATTAAAAAACTATGAAGAAGTAGAAAGAAATCTAGATATATTCGAAAAATTTAATTATGAATTTGTCTCAGAATCAGCGAAAATTATAAAGGCTATAACAAAAGCGAGAAAAAAAGAATATGAGGCAGCTATACCATTACTTCAAAAATACTTGGACGAACTTAGCAAAAATTACAAGATACACGTAGCGGACGAACTTTTTGAAATTTATTTTGAGATGGGCAATTTGAATGCATGTAAGGAACTCTTAGAAAGGGAAAAAGACTTCTTACCAGAAAATATGAACGGCCCTCAAATATGCAAAGCAGTTGGGAAATACTACTTGCAGAAAGGGGAGTATCAATTTTCTCTTGGATTCATTGACGAGGGAATCCAAAGTATCCTGAAAAGTATGGATTCATATGGGAGAGTAAATGCATTTCAGGAAAGAGAAGAATGTATGAACAAAATTGTTAATTATTGCATAAAAAGTAGAAATACAATAAAATTAAAACATCTCCTTCTCATGAAGGAGGTATATAGTCGCAAATAAGGTCTTTGAATTAATCTTATTCGGAGGCGGGTGTTTATGAAAAAGAAGGTACTATTAGCAATCTTGTCTTTAGTTTTTGTTATAACATTGAACAATTTCCCACCAGATGTAACTAAAAAACCGGGTCACATTATCCAATATACTGAGCCTGAACCCGGTTTGTGAAAACGATACTAGAAAAAATATGTTATGAAAAACAGGTGCTAATTGGCATCTGTTTTTTTATTCCACAAATGTAAACAAATCATGAATAAAAGGAATAGCTGATATGCTAATGCTATTACAGCCTAATTTGAAAGGGGAATTTTTCCATGGGTGTATTGGCATCCAGAAAGGAGGATTATGCCCAAAACGATATTAGCCATTTCAGTGACGAAGCATTGCAAAATGTTATGGAAAACATCTTGAACCAAATGGAAGAAGCAGTACAGCAAGGCGAAAGCTTAACAAGTGAATATGTAGTCCAATTGAGCCAGCAATTAGATGCATACGTTTTAATCGCTCAAACTAGGAAGATGAGGTGTATAAGCTAAAGCCATTTTTTAAATATCAGTTCAATTCAATACTGTTCATTTTGAGGTGTATTGATGCAAGAGGGTAGAATGACCGGGATTGTTAGAGTGGTAGACGATTTTGGGAGAATTGTGATCCCCACGGAGGTTAGGCGTGTTTTGAATCTAGAACCCAATGTCAGGACGGAGTATTTCTGTGATGACGAGAGAAAGGCGATTATGGTTTATAAATATCGCGCTAAAGAATGTTTGTTTTGTTCAGGCAAGCAGCAAATCATATATTTCAAGAAGTTCTATATTTGTATGCCATGCATTCAAAGCCTTCCGGCGCTTCAAGTTTTCCTGGAACGATTAGAACGAGAACGGGCAGACGCGGCGAAAAAAGATATTTCAAACAAGAGAAAAATGACTACGAGAAGAAAAGAAACCTTGGACCGTTTGCAACAAGCAATGAAGGAAAACCCGAAAGCTTCGCAAAAGGAGCTAGCCAAGATGTTGGGAATTTCACAAGGATGGATCAGTCAGCTACTTAGGAAGCAGGTAGATTCATAAATGTGCTAACTTAGATAATTGTTTTTATTCGTCACACCGAATGAAAAAACACATTGTCATTTTGCACCCTTTGGTTGGTACGAAACTCCCGTACATGAATTTTAAAGGTACTTAAAATTGCAATTTACTCTAACTTAATAACAAACCCAGTATCTCCATGTTCATTTTGTTGTTCGTGAGTACTAATAACGACCCATTTCAATGTTTCATCAAACACATAAAAATCTTGCGGAAAAGCACTTAAATTATTAACAAGAAATTGTTTGGAACAATGAAACAACTCATTACGTCCCAAATCCATAATATCTTGAGATATATAGTAGTCCCAGAACAACAGCACATTTTTTGTGTCTATACTATTTAAAACACTTCCAAATTCGTTTGTAGAGAAAGTAGAAAGGTGTCCTTGATGTTTAAAACAGCACCATAGAAAGTATCCGTCTCCAACATTTACATAATTCTGATAGTATTCAGTGTCAGTGATAATAAATTTATTTATAAATTGATTTTTCAAGATGTCTTTTTTATGTTTTGGAACTCTCTGAAGTTGAGTGAGTAATATGTCTTTATCCATAATGGTACCCCCTTTATAGTTGGAAAGCATAGGTTAACTCTTCCATGAATTAATTATGCCATTGATGAGCATTCATTTGTACTCCATGACGTATTGAATGCCAATGGTCTTTATTTAACGTCTCATATCCTCTCAGATTATAATATGGGCCTAAGTAGCCCGTTTCCATCCATCGAATATAGCTATATACTTAGGGTATGGGCATGGAAATAGCCCTAAAGCTAGGAAGGGAATGGTAATATGAAACGAGCAAGCGAGTTAGCCTCCTAAAATAAGCAATTTACTATTTTAGGAGGTTATCCAATTGAACTTTACGGTAATCGATATGGACAAATGGGAAAGACGAGCGTACTTCGAACATTATCTAAATGTGACCAGATGTACATTCAGCATAACGGCCAACCTGAACATTACCCGATTGCTCCCGGTCCTTCGGGCAAAAGATCTCAAGCTTTATCCTGCGTTTCTTTATATGGTTACAAAAACGGTGAATGCGCATCGCGAATTCCGCGTTTGTTTCAATAAAGATGGGGAGTTGGGGTATTGGGAAAAGATGCTGCCCAGCTTTACCTTTTTTCATAAAGATGACAAAACGTTTTCTACCATGTGGACCGATTTTTCGAATGACTTCGGTGTGTTTTATCAAAACTACCTGGATGATATGAACAGGTATGGTGAAGTGAAGGGCTTATCCGCAAAAGAAAATGAGCCGCCGAATACGATCAATGTTTCATGTATTCCCTGGGTTAGCTTTACCGGGTTCAATCTGAATATTTATACGGATGGACGGTATTTGCTGCCGATTACGACGTGCGGTAAATATTTTGAACAAGCCGGCGAAATTTTGCTGCCTGTTTCCTTGCAGGTCCATCATGCGGTTTGCGACGGATACCATGCCGGTATTTTTATAAATGAATTGCAGGAGATGGCTAATAATTGTGAGCAATGGTTGCTCTAACAATTCCAGCTAGTTTAAGAGGGGCGAGCCCCCTCTTTTTTGCTGCCTTGGCGAGGGGCTAATTATGAGGGGCGCTGCTATAAACCCTCATACCTAGCCTAGTTTCATCCTTGTCGTTAAAGAAAGCAAGATTAGTTCCAATCTCGGGTTTTCTAGAAATTTTAAACGTTTGACACTTCCTTTGAATTATAATTAAGATATGAGTTAATCAGGGCTTTGCATTTTGGACTACGAAGGGAAGATAGGACCTTGATTCATATACTAGTTGATCCGACCGACAAAACAGCATGGTATCCTAACTATTTATCCGGATTAAGAAAAGGACTTCAAGAAGCGAAAGTTGATTTTAGATTCAGTCCGGATTTGCCCGAAAACCCTGATGATGTGGTCTTGATTACAAGATATACATTATTCGACTTGATTCGTCAGGCTAAACCTACGCCAAAGCATCTCATTATTATGGAGCATGACGTATGGAATCCTTTTACCAATGTCGTTGATCCGGAGACATTATGGATTTTTCAACACCCATCTTGTAAGGCAATTTTGTATACCAATCCGTCGATGTTGGAATGGGGAGAAAGGTCAACGGGTCCTAACAGTTCCGTTAAAGTTGTTGCAGCTGGCTTTCCATATGATCATGAGAAGATCAATGCAATTATTGACGAGACCAAACCAACGAAAGACCGAGAGAAATTGGTTGTATTTCCTGGGCGATTAAACGAGTTCTATCAACCATACCTATCGGTTAGAATGGCAATGGAACTCAAAGATAAGGGGTATCGAACCGTGATTACTTCTCCTGTTGAGCCGCAGGTCCATTACCCTGTGAGCTTGTGGAGGGATTTGGGCATTGAAGTTGGGAAGTTACCCCAGCAAGAGTATTACCGACTTCTGTCCAAGGCAAAGGCTGCCATTTCAGTAACGATCGGCGGAAGCTTAACCTTAGCATTATACGAGGCACACTTGCTTGGGGCAAAACCCATCATTCCTATGGATGTAAATGGACGGCCACCCTTCACCGAAATTTATGAGCCAAGATATGATATCTTAAATCCGCGTGAAGCGTTACGAATGATTGATGATAATACAGAAATCCATATCGATAAGAAGTGGTTCGACTATAGACGCTATGTTGAGATATTGCTAGACACCATTGATTCCTGTTGTAAATAATGAACAAAGGAGACAAAGTGGTGAACAATGAGATTGAAAGATATCGAAGTGACATCCAAGGATCGGTTCATGAACGAGTTAGAGCCGCGCTTTGTAACCCGGAGTTAAGCATTGAACAGAAAAAGAAGATGCTAAAATTCATCAGACCTGAACAATTGGAATTCTTCCTTAAAACAATCCCCGAAGAAATCCGAGAGCAGATTACTTAATTCGCTCCTTGGCAAGCTGACGTCAAAACGAAACTGTCGTCAGCTTGTTTATCTTGCTATATTTCCTTCTAAAGCCCCATTCTGCCCCTATACATGTTACCGTAATGCGCCTTCACAATGATTGAATTTATTGATCTATCCCGTTATTGCAACAAGAAATTGATGGTCCCCAACCCCACTGTCGTAATACTTTCACCCTGTTCGGGTGCTCCAAACTATGGAATAATCATCCTCAGGAAGCCAACGCCGCAAGGCGCGCACTTCCGGGAAAATCTCTTCAGGCTATCGCCATCCTTCCTTCTACACCTACCCTGATCTTAGGGTGGCGGCTTTCCTGAAGAGATGGACCATCAGGCTATCGCATCTCTTCCTTCTACCTAATCCCTGATATTAGAGATGCGAATTTCCTGATGACGATCCATCCGTTATGGAGAGGAGGCATCCGGGCTGCCGTATTCTTTGCTTCCCGGAGTCTTATAATGAGAAACGTCATCATTTACCTGAGAAGAAACCGAAAAGTCATCGTCCACCCCGGCTGTCATGTTCTTCCTGATAAATATATGGCAACGGCCTTGAAAAATATCGAGTACCTGGGCTTTACATTCTCCAAATCGTTAATGGAAGTCCTTCGCACCCTGTCCATCGAAGAGTTTACGGCGTTCTACCACCAACTTGTGGCAGACTTGAAATCGCTCCTGGGAGCGAATGTGAACTTCAAGCCGATGTACCCCAATTTTCCCGAGCAAGTGATGCTGCTCAGCCAAGTCGAGCTGTATCTGAACGCCATCTATCACTACATCACCCTCGAACTGCCCGAGCACGAGGCCCTAGAGAGACTCCCGCTGCTGGATCAAGTGGATCTGAAAATCATCGATCTGGGAAGCCAGAAAGAGTTTGATCAAACGATCCGCAATCTCATCGCGGCGAACGGTTCGATTTCCGAACAAGACAAGGAAGATATCGAGTGGGTCATCGCAGCCTACGACGATCTGAGCGCCGTGCTGCCGGACGAGATTCCTCTGAAAGAAAATGTGGGCTTTATAGTCGGTGCGCTGCTGAAATACAACAAGGCCAGCCTAGACCTCGTCGGAAAATACGTGAAGACGGCAACGGATGTGCTGCGCTTGGCTGTTGCGCTCTCTGAGGGGGATGTTAGCCTAGCGGCGAACACGAAGTTCCGCAAATTCAAGCGTGCCGAACGGCGCTTGCTTCTGGGGCTGCTGGAACGGTGCGGCAATATCGTCGAAGATATGCTGCGCTATAAGCATCGCTGGATACGTCTTGGAGAAATTTTGCACCCCGCCGAATACAAAAAACGGTATGCCCGCTGCCAAGAGGCCTTCGATATTCTCCGCAACGATAAACCGTACGAAACGTTCGGCGGAAAAGTGGAGCTTGCGCTTCGCCGGAAGGATACGCTGCTCGCGGCAGCTTTGCTGAAAACGCGCGCGGGTGAATTTGCCAGACGCTTGGATCATCTGTTGCGGCTGTCCGAGGATACCGCGCAAGTGATCGGCCAGTTCGCCGAGGTCGCCGATCAAGCATCTACGCCGGTGCTGCTGCAGGTCATGGCTCATTTTAGCCATCGACAGGAAATGCGCGAGCTGCGCACCTTTTTCCCGAAAGGAAATGTGGCGAAGGCCATGGCCATTCCGAATACGCTGCCGGGTATTCATCAGGATGTTTGCGAAGCGGTGGTCGACACATGCAGACGTACCTTAATCCGCCGCTTCTCGGAGCTTCCGCCGCTAGGAGACGTTTATATCGACGAAAGCTTGAAGCAGTATTTGATGCCGTTCTCGCAGCGGTCGGCCAGCAAGGCGCTGCGTACCATCGTTCGAGGCAGCCGGGTTCGGATGCCGGAAGGGGATACGATCCGCTTTTTCCTCTGGTGGAAGGAAGGGATGGTCAACGGCAAGCATACGGGGCGCGTCGATATCGACTTGTCGGCGGTGATGTATGATAAGAATTGGCAGTATGTTGAGCATATTTCGTACACAAATCTGCGGTCCGACAAATACAAAGCCGCGCATAGCGGAGATATTACGTCGGCTCCCCAAGGCGCATGTGAGTTTATCGATCTGCATATTCCTTCGATCGTCCGGTATGGTGGTCGATTCATCGTCGCCTCGCTGAATTCGTTCACAGAGCAGCCCTATTGCAACTTGCCGGAATGCTATGCCGGTTGGATGATGCGGCAGTCCCCGAAGACCGGGGAGGTATTCGAACCTTCGACCGTGGCCGATAAAATCGATCTCACCGCAGATACCCAGATCGCCATTCCGGTCATTCTGGATCTGGTGGAGCGAACCGTGATCTGGACGGATCTGGCTTTGAAGAAGCATCCGTACTACTATAACAATGTCGAGGGCAATCAAAAAGGGATGGTCCTCATGGGAAAAGCCATGACCACGCTGACGAAGCCGACCCTGTATGATTTGTTCACGCTGCACGCAACGGCCAGAGGTCGCAAGGTAGAGCATGCGGACGAGGCCGAAACGGTGTTTGCCGTGGATCGGGGCGTTACGCCTTATGACATTAGCACCATCATGTCGGAATTCGTTGTGTGACCGGACGTACATTGGAACGCCTTAAGGGGCGTTTCTTTTTTTTTTACAGAATGAGGAATACCCGTCGTCACACATGCTGGGAGCCGATGAAGCATCAGGCGAGGAGCCTGAATGCCACATCGGCTTTTTCCCGTGCGCCTGCCTTGGCCGGACACGGTCCCGCCGCTCAGCCAGACACATCAGCTGATCTTGCTTCCCCGGCTGCGTCCGACTCCAGCGCTTTGATTTTCTTCACCCGGCCGATCAGTAGACCAAGGAGAGCGACGAACAATCCGGAAAGAACGAACAGTAAGCCGATGCCTCTGCCTTGCCCGGTCCCGATGAGCTGCCCGACCGTTTGGCTCAGCGCCCCGTCCGGAAGAAGCAGCGGGTTAAAGACGTGATCCGATAAGAAGCCCGCCGACCCGAAGGCCAGGATGAAGCCCACTTGCGAGATGGAGTAAACCATGGACCATACTCTGCCCTGGTTTTCATTATCGACATTCGTCCGGATAAGCACCTCCAGGCTTGTATTCACAAACGGGAGCGTGACGAAAAAGAGGAACCCGAACACGGTAATCATCGCAACGGCCGGGAACAGGCCCATCAGGGCATAGAACAGACCGGCCAGCGCAAGAAACAGGGAGAGGATGAACACCTTGCTTCGTTTTAAGCCGATTACGCCGATCAACAGGCTGCTTACCAGCATTCCGGTTGCGGATAAGGAAAGGGCGATCCCCAAGGTCCTCGAATCGGCCAAGGCCAGCACCATCGGTCCGAACAGCGATTGAAGCAGCCCGATATAAAAGCAAACCATGGAGGTTAGCACAACCAGCCATAGAATCCCTTTCCGGGAGAGGAGATAGCGGAAGGAATCGGCCAGATCCCGGAAAAAATTCCCGTTGTCCTGCTTTCGCGGGACAGCCTCGCGCTTCGTAATCACCAGCACGGCGGCAACGGCGATCACGAAAGACAAGATATCCAGGATGAGAACCAGCTTAATATCAAAAACACTGACCAGGAACCCGGCTATCATCGGAGAGATGAGATATTGCGCCGATCCCGCCAACTGAATAAGCCCGCTGGCCTGGGAATACAGCTCTTCGGACACCAGATCCGAGACGGCGGCTTTATACGCGGGGGTCTGGATCGCTGTGGATACCGAGCTTAAGGCGACTCCCAAATAAATGTGCCACAATTCCACGTTTCCGGACATCATGACGAACAAAATGAACAAGATACCTATGATCGACCCGGCATCTCCCAAGATCATCATCTTCTTGCGGTCAAACCGGTCGGCAAGCACTCCGGTGAACGGAAGCATAAGAAACGACGGCAAAAAATTGAAAAGAATGATCAACGAATAGTCCATGGCCGACTGGGTCTTCTGAAACACAAAGACACCCAGCGCAAAAGCCGTCAGTCCGCTCCCGATCGCCGAGAAGAGCTGCCCCGCCCAAACGATAAGAAATTTTCGAAACGCTGCATCCCGGACGTTCATTTCCGCACCCCCTAAATAAACGAAAAGGAGCCCCGCTTCGCGCCTAAGGACCTCTCGATCATCGCCTGCATCGATTTAAGCCGTCTCGTCTGCTCCTCTTGATTCCAGTGGAAGAGGCCCGACTCCAGCAAAAATTGTGATCCCGCCAGAAGAAACTGGACGGTTTCCAGCGGATACTCTACATCGAACAGGGATTCCTTTTTGCCTTGTTCGATGACTTGGGCTAATACTGGCGAGATTTTCACGATAATCTCGATGTTGATCCGCTCGTGGAGCTCCCGGTTCTCGGGCCGGTGCAGTCCTTCCATCAATTCGCTTTCGTTGACCGCAAGCTGATGTTGTCCCCGCAGCATCTGACGCAGCTTATCCATCACGCCCATCGCAGAATCGTCCGCGATTTGTCGGTAGACTTCGCAGAGCCGGTCGACCAGCTCGTGAACAAGCGCGTCCAGAATTTCTTCCTTCGATTTAAAGTAATAATAAAAAGTTCCTTTCGCCACGCCGACCTTCTGAATGATCGCCTCCACGGTCGTACCCGCATAGCCGTGATGTCGAAACAGTTCTCCGGCCACCGTCAGAATCTCTTGGCGCCGCGTCTTCGGATCTTTAACAATTCGTTTCATACCGATACCTCCTATAGACTGACCGTCAGTCTATAGAGTATACTATCATATGACTGACCGTCGGTCTATAGAGATTTTTGGAGCTATTTTCCAATGTGCACATCTTTTTTTGCGAAAAAGGATCGCTTACCCCGCTGTCGAATCTATATTCATCATCTTAGAGAGAAGGAATATCGCATGAGCAACTATCCTATTGATGTCAGCAATTTTCATGATACTTTACTGCGGTTAAAAGGAATGGTCAGCGTAGAAAGCAGCGTGGAGAATTTGGAGCCGATCGACCGCGAAATGCTGTCCCTGTCCGATTATGCCCACCTGCCCCACGCCGTTTTAAGGCGTACCAACGGCGGACTGGAGAACGAGGTGTTCCTCCAGTTTGAATTCGAGATCGAACGGTCCGAAGAAGGCTTGGTCGCCCTAGAGTTTATTTCGTGGTTTATCAGGGACCAAGCAAGAGGCGGGAATACCGTCCAGCTGCGTCCTTTTGCGCTTCCGCCGGAAACGCCGTACGGAAGGCAGCTCGGAACGACCTTGAAATTCCATATCGATTTGTTTATCGATGATGTCATCGATACGCTCGAACCGGCTTTTGCGAAAATCAGAGAGCTCGACGCTTCCTTAAATCTGGCTATACGACTGTATCAAATTCCAGTTAAAACCAGCGCTATATGACGATTGTCATACCCTCGATCTGACGTTTATGACTACAGGCTGCCGGACGCTTTCTCTATAATGGAGGATAGAAAACCTGCGTCCGACGTTCTATAACGTTCCCCGCGCGTCCTATCGAGGAGGAAATAAACGAATGCACCAAGCGAGTATAGCTCATCTTAAAAAGAACGTTGGTCCCTTTGAGAAAACCGATACGAAGTCAAGCCTATGGCAGCTTGTGAACACGCTTGTGCCGCTGGTGCTGCTCTGGTATGCGGCGTATGCCAGCCTGTCCGTTTCGTACTGGTTAACGCTTCCTCTCACCATCGTGGCCGGCGGCTTTGTGGTACGGACTTTTATTATTTTCCATGACTGTTGTCACCAATCGTTCTTCAAAAGCCGGCTCGCTAATGATATACTCGGAAATATCACGGGTGTGATGACGCTCTGTCCGTATGAACAGTGGAAATACAGCCATTCGATTCATCATGCTACAAGCAGCAACCTCGATAAGCGCGGCGTCGGGGACATCTGGATTCTCACCGTGGACGAATACGTCGCCGCTCCGTTATGGAGACGGATCGCTTACCGGATTTACCGCAATCCGTTGTCGATGTTCGTCGTCGGCCCGGTCTACGTGTTCCTGCTTCAATACCGCTTTAACCGCAGGGGAGCGAGACGCAAAGAGCGGATCAATACTTACGTAACGAATCTGGCGATCGTCGCTCTGTATGCGCTGCTGATCTGGGTGATCGGCTGGCAGGCTTTTGTGCTGGTTCAAGGCCCGGTCTTTTTCGTCTCCGGCTTGCTGGGGATCTGGATGTTTTACGTGCAGCATCAATTCGAGGAATCCTACTTCGAGAATGAGGACCAGTGGAGCTACGTGAAAGCGGCCGTAGAAGGGAGCTCTTATTACAAGCTTCCGAAGCTGCTGCAGTGGATCACCGGAAATATCGGGTTTCATCACGTGCATCATTTGAGTCCGAAGGTGCCGAACTATAATCTGGAGAAGGCGCATGAGGCCACGCCCGAGCTGCAGAAGGTTACGACGCTTACGATCGGCACCAGCTTGCAGTCGCTTCGTTTCCACTTATGGGACGAGAAGCGCAAGAACTTTGTAGGCTTTAAAGACATCAAGCCTTTGCTCCGCAAGCCGGCGGCCGATCAAGTGAAAAGCCCCAATCCGAGCTTGCAAGGAAAATAAAAGCCTGTTCCAAAAGGGATGACGCCATGCGCAAGTGGATTCAAATTATTCACAAAAATACGGGACTCAGCCCCTATGTATGGGTCGTCTTTTATATTCTTCCGTTTTATTTCATTTTCAGCTCTTCATCGACTTATAAAGTGGTCGTCGGCATTACGATGATCATCGGCTTTTTTATATGCTATGTGCTTACTTTTGTATCCAAAGGATGGCTGGTGTACTTCTGGACCAGCGTGCAGATCGGCATTTCCATTACGATGAGCCTGCTGTTCGGCTATGTGTATTTTTCGCTGTTTCTGGCATTTTTTATCGGCAATATCCACCATCGGGTCGGATTTTTTACGCTGTATTCCATTCATCTGGTCAGCACGCTGGTCTCGATCAATTACGGCTTCGTAACGCAGAATCCGGTCATTATTACGCAGCTGCCGTTTGTGCTGGTCAGCTTGATCGGCGTCATTCTGCTGCCGGTGAACACATACAACCGGAATAAGCGGGAGAAGCTGCAGGACGAGCTGGAGGTGGCGAACAAGAAGATCTCCGAGCTCGTCAAGCTGGAGGAACGCCAAAGAATCGCCCGCGACCTGCACGACACGCTCGGCCAGAAGCTCTCGCTCATCGGCCTGAAGAGCGATCTGGCCGGGAAATTGATCGGAAAAAACCCGAGCCGCGCCCAAGCCGAGCTGAACGACATTCATCAGACCGCCAGAAGCGCGCTGAAGGAAGTGCGGGAGATGGTCACCAAGATGCGCGGTACGCGGCTGGAGGATGAGATGTATCGGGTCAAGCAGATGCTGAAAGCGGCGCAGATCGGTTTTGTTGTGGAAGGCAGCCCGAAGCTGACCAACACCTCGCTGCTGAACGAAAATGTGGTCAGCATGTGCATTAAGGAAGCTGTTACCAATATTGTAAAACACAGCGGCGCATCCACATGCTGGATTGCCATCAAGCCGTCGCGGACGGAGCTCGTGGTCCGGGTGCGGGACGACGGATGCGGTCTGGCGGAGCATCCGGACTGCTTGCGGGGCAACGGATTGGGAGGCATGAAGGAGCGCCTCGAATTCGTGAACGGGAGCCTGGAAATCGGTCCGGGTCCGGGAACGATGATCGTGATCAAAGTGCCGAATGTCTTCAAACAACCGGAAAAGGAGGCGGGAGGATGATTCGCATTGTCATTGCCGAGGATCAGCGGCTGCTGCTGGGCGCGCTGGCTTCTTTGCTCGACCTGGAAGAGGACATGACGGTCGTCGGGCGGGCCAGTCATGGCGAGGATGCGGTTAAGCTGGTCCGCCTCCATAAGCCGGATATTTGCATCATGGACATCGAAATGCCGGGGAAGAGCGGGCTGGAAGCGGCCGAGGAGCTGAAGGGCTGCGGCTGCAAGGTGATCATCCTGACGACGTTTGCCCGCTACGGTTATTTCGAACGCGCACTGAAGGCCGGGGTGCACGGGTATATGCTGAAGGACAGCCCCAGCGAAGAGCTGGCGGATTCGATCCGCAGCGTCATGGCCGGCCGGCGCATCTACGCCTCGGAGCTGGTCGATGAGGCGGACGGGGAGGAGAATCCGCTGACCGAGCGGGAGCAGGAAGTGCTGCACCTGATCGCCGACGGCAAGAACACGAAGGAAATTGCCAGTCAGCTGTATATTACCACCGGGACCGTCCGCAACTACATTTCCGTCATTCTGGATAAGCTCGGCGTCAGCAACCGGATCGAGGCGATCATGCGGTTTAAGGAAAAAGGATGGTTTAAATAACCGCTGCACAAGTCACAAGGAGGCTGGTACCGTGAAAAGCTTGCTTGTAACGGGTTATAAGGCGTCGGAGCTTGGTATTTTTTCGCTGAAGCATCCCGGTATCGCGATTATTAAGAAGGCGCTGAAAAGCCGGTTCGCCGCTTTGCTGGACGAAGGGCTCGAATGGGTGATCGTCAGCGGCCAATGGGGCGTGGAGCTGTGGGCGGCCGAGGCGGCGCTCGAGCTGAAGTCGCAGGGCTTCGAGCTGAAGCTCGCCGTCATTACCCCGTTCCTGGAGCAGGAGGAGAACTGGAGCGAAGAGAAGAAAGCCGCTTATCAGCAGGTGCTGGCGGGCGCGGACTATGTGAACAGCGTCACGAAAAGCAAATATAGCGGGCCGTGGCAGTTTCGCGCGCGGGATCAATTTTTGCTGCGCAATTCCGACGGTCTGCTGCTGGTCTACGACGACGAGAACGAAGGCTCGCCGAAATTCCTTCGGGAGGAAGCGCTGCGTCTGGCGGATCAGGAGTATTATCCGATCCACAGCATCACGGCGTACGATCTGCAAAGCGCGGCCGAGGAAGAGGCAATGCTTCATCAATATGACGAATAAGACGTACACGAACGTCAGGTCGATCTTTTGCGGCTTGGCGTTTTTTTGTGCTGCCATGGGCAACGAGAAACAGTCCGCTGATTCCCAAGCTATGGTAAGATGAAGGCAAGGAGGACGGATGTTCTCCTTTTCACCTTCGGTTCGGGGAGGAGCTTCCCTATGCGGACATGGATTCAAGCGCTTTCGCTGCGCGGCAAGCTGATGGCGGGTATCGTCGTGTGCTTATTGCTGCCGGCCGTCGTTTCCTTTTTTGTTTCCAACTGGTTTACGCAGGACGTGATGAAGGAGCAGGTCACCGGAAACTCGCGAGAATCGTTAAAGATTGTGGACCAGTACGTAGGGAATCAACTGGATCGTATGCTGTATATTTTGAATCTGCTGCAATTTGATCCGGACTTGCATTTATTCGTTACCGAGCTCGGCCAGATGGACCCGGTCCGCCAGCCGTACGAAATCGTTCAAACCAAGCTGAAGCTGAACAAAAGGCTGGACGCGATTCTCGCTTCCTTCGATCCGCTGTATTTGACGATTCTTTTGCCGAATGGGGACTTTTGGGCCAACTACAGCAGCTTTGACTTCGATCCGAAGCAATTGTTCGACAAGTCTTGGTACCAGGAAACGAGCGAATTGGCGCATTATCAGACCCGCTGGGTCGGCGGGGAACCGAACTATGTGCGCAATACGGACGGCGTCCGCCATCCTTACGTCCTTACGCTCGCCAAGTCTATTCGCTCCGGCGATCAGCTCAGAGCGGTGGCTGTCGTCAGTCTGGATGCGGCCGCTTTACAAAAGCTGTTTTCAAGCTCGAAGCAGGAAGAGACGCTTCTCATCACGGATCGGGAAGGCCGGATCGTATTCGACAAGGAGATGGACCGTATCGGCACGCTGTTTCCGTTTCGCGACCAATTGCCATCCGAAGGACAGGCCAGCTTGATCGAGGTCGACGGCGAAGCCAATCTTCTCATAGCGGAAGAGCTTAATCCGCAGTGGCGGCTAGTCAGCATGAGTCCTTATAAGCAGGCATCCAAGCCGATCCAGGCGATTCGCCGCATCGATTTTCTCATTCAAACGCTGTGTTTAATTGTGTTCGCCGGAGTTCTGCTCTATTTGACAGGAGCTTTGACCACCCCCATTCGAAGATTGGCGCAGACCGTAGTCCGCATCGAATCCGGGCATCTGGGCGAACGATCCGGTATCCGGGGCCGGGACGAGGTAGGCCGGCTTGGGTTTGTCTTCGACCGGATGCTGGACCGGATCGAGACGATGGTCCAAAGCATCATCCGCGAGCAAGAGCATAAACGAAAAGCGGAGCTGGCCATGCTTCAGGCCCAAATCAATCCGCATTTTTTATTTAATATTTTGAACTCGATCCGCATGAGAATTCTGCTTCGCGGCGACGCGGAAAATGCCGACCTCATCAGTTCTTTGTCGTCGCTGCTGAGAATGACGATTAACCGCAACAACGAGTTCATCAGCTTGCATGAAGAGATCGAGATGATTGGGCAGTATGTCCGGCTGATTAATGTCCGGCTCGGGGACCGGCTTCAACTAAAGCTGTCGGTGGCTTCGGATGCCGTGCTGGCGGAAGTGCCCCGGTTTGTGCTGCAGCCGATCATCGAGAACGCTTATCTGCATGGATTCGCCCGCAAGGGAGGAACGATCACGATTCATGCGCATCTGGTGGCAGACGGACGTCTGAACATCGTAATCGCGGATTCTGGCGTCGGGATCTCGAAGGAGCGGCTGGAAAAGCTTCGCGCCGATCTGCAGGGGGAGGGCGCAGCGAAGGAACGGGCGTCCGCGGGATTGTCGGGCATCGGACTGCGGAACGTATACGAGCGTCTGCGGCTCATCTATAAGGAGCGTTGTTCTTTTGAAATGGATTCCGAGCTGGGTCAAGGCACGACCATTACCTTGATCATTCCGCAGCAGCGAGAGGAGGAGTAAGGGATGTACACCGTCTTTGTTGTCGACGACGATCTTCCGGTTTTGCACTATTTGAAGGAAGCGCTGCCATGGGAAGCGGTTCAATGCCGGTTGGGCGGCTGCTTTCAAGATCCGGAAGAAGCGCTTTCTGCTGCCGGGACATCGCAGGTGGATATTCTGGTGACGGACATCGGGATGCCGGGAATGGACGGGATGTCGCTGACCCGGGCGATGCGCTTATTACATCCGAAGCTAAAGGTCGTCATTCTCTCGTGTCATGACGAATTCGATTATGCCCAACAAGCGCTCAAGCTTCATGTGACCGATTATGTGCTGAAAGAAACGATGACGGCCGGGCTGATCGGAGACTTGCTGAAGCAGATGAAGGAGGCGCTTGATGCGGAGAGAAGCTCCGAAGCCGCGAAACGGGACATGGAAGCGAAGGTGAAGCAGAACAATAGCTTGCTTCGGCAAGCCTTTATGCTCCATACCATTCAGAGCCCACTTCTTAATGTAAAAGATTGGGAGCGGCGGGCGCAGGAGTATGGGATCGACTTTTCCCAAGGGGAATGGCTGCCAGTGCTGGCCTTTCCCGATCGTCCCCGGGAGGCGGTCGCGAGGTTTCGTACCCCCGAGCTGCTGCGGGATACAGCGGAGAATATATTGGCGGAAGCGCTCGGTACCGGAGCCTGCAGGGTGTTCCCTTACCAGCAGGGGGAGCTGCTGCTGCTGTTTCCTTTTTCCTCCGAACATCGCATCGGGAGCTGGAAGCAGGTGGAAGAGATGCTTCGTATTCAACAGAGGTGTTTGCTTCAATACGGCAAAGTGTCTTATTCGTTTATGGTCGGGCTGCCCTGCAAGGAGCCGCTCCGTCTCAAGGAGAACCTCGCGGCGCTCGTTGAGCTGGGAAAAGAACGGTTTTACATGCCGCACGGATCGGTCGGGCGAATGGAGCAGGCACTGCCCGTCGCAGGCTTGGGGGACGAGCTATTGGCACAGTATGTCCCGGCTTTGGAGGATTTCCGGCAGCTTGTGCTGCAAGAGAAAACGGACTCCATCGCCGCAACCGTCGGTAAATGGATGGGGGTTATGCGTGAAAATCGGTTTCACCCTGTGGAAGTGAAGGAATGGATGCTCAAAATCGTGCTGGAGATCCGCTTGCGGCTGAAATCTCTTCAGATGACGCAAACCAGCTTTTCCTCAGGACTTCTGCATCACGATGTCATGGAACTAGCGAGCCTGCAGGAGCTGGGCGAGTGGCTTCAACATTTCCTGAACCAAGCCGTGGAGTGCGCCGGAAGGATAAGAAAGGAATCGAAGCGCCGCGAGGTGCTGGAATGCCAGCGGTTTGTCGCCGGCAAGTGGCAGGAGCGGGTCGGCCTTGAGGAGGCGGCCGCGCACCTGCACCTCCATCCCAACTATTTGAGCCGGCTGTTTAAACGGGAAACGGGAGAAAATTTTGTCGAGTTCGTCACCCGAACGAAGATGGAGAAAGCGAAGGAGCTTCTGGAACGGACCGACAAAACCGTCGAGGAGATCGCCGCCATGCTCTCGTATGAGAACAAAAATTATTTTACGAAGCTGTTCAAGGCCCATACCGGCGCTTTGCCGAGTGCTTACCGTTCGTCCAGGAAAGGGTGAGAACGCCGTGTTGCGTCCGGCCTTGGGCAAATGGATTAAAAAATGAGTAAAAGTGGTGTAAATCGTGCCTGTTCGGGGAGGGCCATGCCCAATAATATGGGGTTAGCGGACGGAAACGGAGGGATGAAAAATGAGTGCGCTTTCTTGAGCATAGCGTTCGCTGACAGCAGGAAATTATTTTAGTCGAAAGGCGGGTATTTCGTAATGAGCCTTCCTCGTAAAAGAGCAAGCTTTGCTGTACTCCTCGTCATAGCCATGCTGCTGCAATTGGCAGGAGTATTGTACGTCGCCCCTGAGCCTGCGCATGCGGCCGGAACGACTTACTATGTCGATTCGGCGGGCGGAAACGACACGAACGCCGGAACAAGCTCTTCCGCGCCATGGGCTACTTTAGCCAAAGTCAACGGCACGACATTTCAGCCCGGCGACAAAATTTTGTTCAAATCGGGTGGCGTCTGGACCGGCCAGCTGTGGCCCAAGGGATCGGGAACGAGCGGGAATCCGATTGTGATCGACAGCTACGGAAGCGGCGCCAAGCCGATTATTAACGGAGCGGGCACGAGCTATCCCGCGAACACCTCAGGCGCCGTCATGCTGTACAATCAAGAATATTGGGAAATTAATAACCTTGAGGTGACCAATTTCAGCTCTTCCATTGTGTCCTCAAGGGCCGGTATTCTGGTGTACAACAATCAATCGGGCTTGAAAAACCATATTTATGTGAGAAATTGCTACGTTCACGATGTGAATTCGGATGTGAACGGCAACAAAAACAGCGGCGGAATCATCTTCTTCGGCACGCATATCGACAAAGACGGGAAAGCTACGGTAGGCTTGCAGGCCGGATTTAACGATGTGCTGGTGGAGAACAACCATGTCGCCAATGTGACTAAGGAAGGGATCCGCACGAAATCGGATGCGGGCAACGGCTATCCGAAGATCAGCACGAATGTCGTATTCCGGGGCAACTTCGTCGAAGAGGTATGGGGAGACGGCATGGTGCTGGCGGAAGTGCTGTCCGGCGCCTTGGCCGAATACAACACGGTGAAAAACCATAGCAAAACGTCTTCCGGCAATTACGCGGGCCTTTGGACGCACTATACGACGGGAGCCGTCGTCCAGTTCAACGAAGTGTACGGCGGAAGCGGCGGCAACAACGACGGGGAAGCCTTCGATTCGGACAACAATTGCATCGGAGACGTGTTCCAGTATAACTACAGCCACAATAACTCCGGCGGACTCGTGTTGGTTATGCCCAGCGCGAGCAATTTGAAATTCAGGTACAACATCAGCGAAAACGACGGTTACCGTTCAGGTCAGGAGATCTTTTTCTATCATAGCACCAGTGCAGGAAACGAAATTTACAACAATACCATTTATGTGGGACCTAACGTGACGACCCAAGTTTTTGATAACGATTCCAATATGGTCAAGTTTTATAACAATATCATTAAAGCGGACGGAACGATTACGAAGTTCGCGGAGAAGGCCTGGAGCACCTCAGCAGTATTCAAAAACAACAGCTTCTACCCGGCAACCATTGACGACATCAACGGCCCTGTGTCGCATCCCGGTTTGGTAACGGCCGATCCGCAGCTCGTCAATCCTGGCGCCGGAGAAACGAACATCAATATGAACGATCCGAACCGGTTGAACGGCTACAAGCTTCAGCCAACGTCGCCGCTCATTAACAGCGGGGTCTCCGTGGCAAATAACGGCGGCAGAGATTTCTGGGGCACGGCTCTGTACAACGGCAATCCGGATATCGGCGCTTTCGAGTATGCGTCGAGCGGTCCGATCCAGCCTTCGGTAAGCTATGAGCCAACCGCCGATTCCTATGTCAGGGACGGAGCTTATGCAGGTACGAATTACGGCACCGAGGCGACGATGATGGTCAAAGCCGATGCGTCCGGGTACGCGAGAAAATCTTATTTGAAGTTCAATTACGGAACCTTTGGCGGTTCAAGCGCAGCTTCTGCCAAAGTGAAGGTGTATGTCCCGGCCGTCAATACGGACGCTTCAAGAACGGTCAAGTTATACGGCACCGCGGATGAAAGCTGGAGCGAGACGGGCATCAACTGGAACAACGCTCCGGCTGGTACGATACTCATTGGCAGCGTGGTCATAGGCAATACGGTCGGGACATGGTATGAATTCGATGTGACAAACTATGTGAACAGCCAAATGTCGGACAAGCTCGTGTCGTTCTTGCTGGTGAACGAAGGCGCGGCCAGCTCGAAGGGAGACGTTTCTTTCAATACCAAAGAGGCCGCGAGCAATAAGCCGCAGCTCGTATTGACGCAATAACCTCCCATACTTAGAGGGATTGTCAGGACCATCGGGAAATAGCAGAAGCTTGGATGACGGAGTCTCTGCTATTTCCTTGATGCTTTAGGAGGCTTTTCGCATGAAGAAACGGATGCCGCTTTTCATTGTGCTGCTTGCAGCTTTGCTTGTTTTATTGTTCTTCTTGCTCGGACAGCGGTCCGGCCGCGATGCTTATGCAGAGGTTTTGACGATCAACGGGGAACCTGTTGTTTTAGGTGAATTTGAAATGGTTCTAAAGGATCGCGTAGCGGAAGTGTATGGATATTTTCATGAAACCTATGGCGTGCAAGATAGTGCGGAATTTTGGACGAAAAGCTTCAACGGTGAAATTCCATTGGAGATGGCAAAGAAAAAAACGCTGGAAAAGCTTAAAATCATAAAGACAGAGCAGCTTCTGGCCAAGCAGTACGGATTGACGGACGATGTCAGCTACAGAGGCTTTAAAGAGAGTCTGGCCGAAGAAAACAAAAGAAGAGCAGAGGCTGTGAAGAAGGGCCAGCCTATATTCGGACCCCGCGAATATAGCGAGATCGCCTATTTCAACCACGTTCACGACACGATCAAACGGCAGCTTCTTGACTATGCTGCGAACCATGAAGCTCGGGCCGCGAATGAGGCGCTGCATACTGCTTACGAGAGCATGCGAAAAAAAGGGGAGCTGAAGAAGCCCGACCGTATTCGTACGCAAGTCGTTGAATTGGCTTTTGGAAACGGGGATGGCGCCAGTTCCTTAACAAGAAGCGTCGCGGTGGAGACGATGAACGGAATCCGATCCGGGTTGGCGGGCAGCAAGGAGGCCGATGCGGTTGTCCGGCAGCTTGGGGTAAACGCGTCGGTAAAGGAAAGAACATTCGACGAATCGACCTATGCTGTGGATAGCAGCGAGGAAGAAGAAAAGGTGTTCGCTGCTGTCCGCAAGCTGAAGCCGGGCGAAGTCAGCGAATTATTCGAAACGGCCGGATCGGTATTCGTCCTTCAATGTACGGAGCGCACACCGGGCGGGGATCTCCGATTTGAAGATGTTCAGGAGCGGCTAAAGTGGAAGTACGCCGAAGACCAGTTGGGCAAACGGGTAACCGAGACGGCGGAAAACGCGAACATCGTGATCCATCCTAAGGTGTATGACGAGATTGCCGTGCGTTAGCTTGCCTCTGCGTGCCAATAAGTCAAAATAATGAACACATCCGGTAAAAATCATGCAAATCTTTCGCAGGCGCTCCGTGCTATCATGTTTCGTAGGAATGCAACCAGAGATGATCGAAGACGGAGGGAGCTTATGCTGTATCCACAATCAAGTAGTTCCAGAGCGATGATTTCGCTAGACGGATTTTGGAAGTTTGCACCGGATGTTAACGATGACGGGGAACAACGGGGATGGCCGCTTCAACTGCCAGCCGACAGGGAAATCGCGGTACCGGCCAGCTGGAACGAGCAATTTCAAGATTTGATGTATTTTTTCGGCACGGGCTGGTATGAGCGGGAGATAGAGCTTTCCAGACAGCTTCGCTCGGAACGGGTCTGGCTGCGCGTCGGCTCGGCCAATTACTTGTCGACCGTTTGGGTCAACGGGACGGAAGTCGGCCGGCATGAAGGCGCTCACCTTCCGTTCGTGTTCGAGATTACCGACCATGTCCGGTGGGACGGCCCGAACCGCATTACGATCCGGGTAGACGCCGCGATTGCGGCCGACCGTCTTCCGCCGGGAGACGTGGAGGATGAGCAGATCGTCGGATTCAAAGGACAGTATCCGAACAACTACTACGACTTTTTCCCTTATGGCGGCATTCACCGTTCGGTGACGCTGTTTACGACTCCGCTGTCCTTTGTCAGCGACATTCGGATTACGACGGAGATCGACGGCACGGACGGCAAAGTCAAAGCCCATGTCGCTCTAAGCGACGGCTTCGAAGGAGCTTGCACCGTTAGCATACGTGGCACGCAATGCTGTTCGTCCGTGGAGATTGGAGCGGCCGGGCCTTCGGTTGATTTTGACTTCACCGTTCCGGCGGCAAGACTTTGGTGTCCGGAGGACCCCTTCCTGTACGAATTGGAAGTCCGCTTGACGGACGGGGATGGCCAAGTGATAGATCAGTACGTGCAAACGTTCGGCATCCGGACCGTGTCGATTCGGGGCACCGAGCTTTTGCTGAACGGCAAACCGGTATTTCTCACCGGCTTTGGCATGCACGAGGATTTCCCGGTACTGGGCAAAGGCATCTCTCCCGCGGTCATCGCCAAAGATTTCAACCTGCTGAACTGGATCGGAGCGAATTCGGTCCGCACGTCGCATTATCCGTACAGCGACGAGTTTTTGAGCTATGCGGATAAGCACGGCCTGTTGGTTATCGGCGAAACGCCTTTCGTCGGCTTCGTCCGCAGCCATTATCAAGGAACGGCCATCCTGAATAAAGCGAAACGGGTGATCACGGAAATGATCGAACGCGATGTCAACCACCCGTGCGTTATCGCCTGGAGCTTGGCGAACGAAGGAGATACGTTGGCCCCGGAGGCGGATGCGTTCTATGAAGCGCTGTACAGCCATGCGAAATCGCTGGACGATACGCGGCCGATTACGATTGTCAATTGCGTCGATGTGGAGAAGGACGTCGCGCTGAAGCATTACGACTTTGTCAGCCTTAACCGGTATCACGGCTGGTACGAGCAGGCCGGCCGGTTGGACGAAGGCTGCCGCATCCTGAGCGAGAAGCTGGACCGCTGCTACGAGGTTCTCGGCAAGCCGGTGATCGTGACGGAGTTCGGAGCGGATGCGGTCGCCGGCGTGCATGTCGACCCGCCGGAGGTGTTTTCCGAGGAATATCAGGCGGAAATGGTTACCCGGCAGTATGAGATCATCCGGCAAAAGCCGTATACGATCGGCGCTCACGTATGGTCGTTCGCCGATTTCAAGACAAGCCAGACCCCTTCGCGGGTCGTCGTCAACCGCAAGGGCGTGTTCACGCGCGACCGCCAGCCGAAGCTTTCGGCGCACAAGCTGAAGGCGCTTTGGGGCGGAGAATCGCGCTGAGGCGTATCGAGCGCCGGGAATCACCGGCGGACGCAGCGTAGCAACTTATCTCGCGCACGGATCGCCGTCATAGCCCATTCGTATGAACGCCAGGCAGCATAATTTTGCTGCTCGGCGTTTTTTTTATTAGGCAGTGCCAAGACAATGAACGATTCCTCTGGCTTATGCACCGACGCAGTGAACAAGAAATGCGTGAGGCAAATTACTTTACTTAAAAGGAAGTATTTATATATAGGACCTTGGGATTGTATATTTTTTGTATAGATTGGATTGATATACTGATGTAGGCAGGGAAAATGTAGAAATCTGGCGGACGGTGTTTTAGCGGATAGTAGTCCCAAGAGGCACCAAATGCCAAAAAAACGGAGGAGGATTGATAAAACGTGTTTTTCCAACGAATCCAGTTTTACTGGAGAAAGCGGATGGCCTTGCTGCTCATTGTGGCGCTGGTGCTCGGGAGCTTCTCCGGCGGAATCGCCCCGCTGAAGGCGGATGCGGCTCCAGGAAATACCCTTCCTTCATGGGCGGACAAGGCGGTTTTATGGCTTAAAGCGGATGCAGGCGTTACTCCTGCGACTTCCGATCCTAGCACCACGCTTACCGGTTGGGAGGATCAGACAGGCACGGTCGGGTTTCAAGTCTACGGAACGCCGGGCTATCGGACTGGCGGCGTTAACTTTAATCCCGTCGTTACCTTTTCGAACAAGGACGCTCTAAATGGCTACTTGAGCGGTAAGCAAAAGGTGAATTATGCCGACGGGTATGCCGTATTCAAGGGAAGCGGCACCGTCGTAGGTTCCGTGTACAATTTGGCGAATTATGGAGCCGCCGTTTTTGGAATTCAAGACAATAAGCTTTATGTAGGTAACGGTACGAATTACACGTACTATCAGTATTCTTTTGACAACAACACTGCCAAGGCCCGCCATCACTTGGCCGGATATGACATCTCAACCGGCGCAAAGAAAGCTGATGTGAGTGTGAACGGGAAAAGCGGAGTTGCGAGCTTAAATAATGGAAGCTATCCTGTGCCGGCTTCGTTAGAATTCGCTCCAATGATTGGAGGCACTAGCAGCGGCTGGGCGAATTACGACGGAGAGATTGCGGAGGTCATCCTTTTTTCGGAAAGCACCGCTGGCAATCGAAGCAAAATTGAAAGCTATCTCGCGCTGAAATATGGTCTGACCTTGAACGGAGGCCAGTCGGACTACGTTGACAGCACAGGCAGCACGGTTTGGTCTAAAGAGACCAATGCCGGTTACGGCAATCGCATCACAGGCATCGGCAAAGATTCCGGCAGCGGGCTGGAGCAAAAGCAGTCCAAGTCCCAGGAAAACGGGGCGCTGGTGACGATCGCGGCGGGGAATGAGATCCGATTCTCCAACAAAGACTTTGCAAGCGGCAGTATCGCCAACGACAAATCTTTCATCATGTTCGGCGATAATAATGGCGCTACAACTTATAGTAAGGATGTCGACAACTCGGGCCTGAAGCGGATGGAACGCGTCTTCAAGTTCGTTAAAACGAACTGGGCCGATCGAGAGGTCACCTTGCAGCTGGAAGGGATCGGCACGAAGCCGACCTATTTGCTAATCGGCGATAATCCCGGATTCACGGGGACGCCGGCTGCTTTCCAGTTGGATTCCACGGGTAAAGTGACGATCAACAGCGACGCGTTGAAAGTCGGTTCGTACTTTACGTTCGCTGAGGGAATACTGGCCCCTAGAGTGCCCGGCGGCGTAACCGGCGCATCGTTATGGCTGAAAGCGGATAAAGACGCCGCGGCGGCAGGAGGACAATTGACCGGCTGGGCCGATCAGACGAATACGAACCAATTTACGGTTGTAGGAACACCGCAATATAAGACGGGCGCCGTCAACTTTAATCCGGCCGTTACGTTTGAGAATACGGCGAAAGCCAGTCAAAATCCGAATGAGGTTTTAATCGGCAGCAAGGAAATTCGTTTCAAAGAAGGGTATGCGGTTTTCAAGCAAAGAGCGGGGACGGTCGTAGGTTCCGCAGCTCCTCGTCCGGGCGGTTATGGAGCAGGTCTCTTCGCGGGCTGGAGCAATAAATTGTGGCTCGGCAACGGAGCGCTCGTCACCTATCACGGGTTTCCGTTCCGCGATGTAAGCCGATATTATTTGGCCGGTTTTGATCTGGCCAATTCGGGCGACTCCCAAGGCAGACTGGATGGCGCGCCCCAACCCGTGACCCGAAACAAGACGTTCAACGAGATTACATTTACCCCGGTCATCGGGGGCACCTTCGGCGGGGGAAGCACGAACAATTGGGATCATTACAAAGGCGATGTTGCCGAGGTCGTCCTTTTTCCCGCAAGCAAAACCGAGCTTGAGAAGCAGCGGGTTGAAAGCTATCTGGCACTGAAATACGGTTTGACGCTGAACAAAGGCAAAATGGATTACGTAGCCAGCAACGGGGCGGATAAGATGTGGACCGCTGCGGCCAATGCCGGGTACGGCAACCGGATTACAGGCATTGGCCGCGATAATGGAAGCGAGCTGCTGCAAAAGCAATCCAAATCCCAGGAAGCCGGCGCGTTGGTGACCGTTGCCTTAGGCAACGAGATCAAAGCGACGAATGCGGAAAATACGAATTCGGTAGCGGACTTATCCTTCTTCACGTTCAGCGACAACAATGGGACGATCAAGTATGACGATGTCATCAAGGAAAATCAACAAACGCAGCAGCATGATTTGAAGTTGATGAAGCGGGAATTCAAAGTAGAGAAAACAAATTGGCAGGACGCGGACATTACCTTGAAGCTGGATAAGGCAGCGGACAATCCGGCTGTCCGGTACTATTTGGTCATCCGTGACGCGGCCGGGACGACGACAGAGCTTATTCCGCTGAATGCGGCGGGCGAAGCGACGTTCAACAGCAGCAAGCTTGCCAACGGCTATGTGTTCTCTTTTGCGAAGGTGAACAAAGACAAGCTGCAAGTCAACATAAGCGGGGTTCAGGGCCTGACCAAAGATAGCTACACCCCCGAAAGCTGGGCTGTGCTGCAGGCTGCCTTGACGGCTGCAAAAGACGTACTGGCTAACCCCGATGCTACCCAAGAAGAGGTCGATGCGGCGCTGGCTGCATTGGAAGCCGCACGGCAAGGGTTGGGCAGCTGGGCTGAACAGGTGAAAGCCAAAGCGGACGAAATTCAGGCTGAGCTTGATCTCGGACGTTTGAAGGAAGGCGATTATACGACTGGCAGCTGGGGAGAGCTGACGACCGCGTTGTCCGAGGCGAAAGCTTTGCTGAAGAAATCGCCGGCCGCGAGCCCCAACGAGCTGGGACAAGCGTTGTCCAAGCTGGAGATGGCAAGAAAGACTTTGGTAGACTTAAGCCAGTTGCGCGACAAAGAGGCCGAGATTACGGCCGAAAAGCTGAAGGCAGACGGCTACACCCAAGCAAGCTGGCAAGCGCTGCAAGGTGCATTGACTGATGCAAAGAACGTATTGGCTAAGCCGAATGCGACCCAGGCAGAGGTTGATGCAGCGAAGGACGCGCTGGTAGCGGCAAGAGCGGCATTGGAGGCCGTTGGAAAAGACGCGCTACAAGCGAAAGTCGATAAAATCAACAGCGAGGGCCTGGTTGAAGCGAAGTTCACTCCGGAAAGCTGGGCAATCCTGCAAAAGGCGCTGGCTGACGCTGCGGCTGTACTGAACGATCCGAACGCCACGCAAGCGGAAGTTGACGCGGCGCTGGCTGCATTGGAAACGGCCCGAACCGGTCTGGCCCCTGTAGATGCAGGAGTGAACAAAGCCGCGCTGCAAGCGAAAGCGGATGAAATTAACGGGGAGAACCTGAACGAAGCCGACTATACGCCGGCGAGCTGGCAAGCGCTGCAAAAGGCGCTGGTTGATGCCGTGGCGGTGCTGAGCAATCCGAACGCCACGCAAGAGGAAATTGATGCGGCATTGGCTGCACTGACTGCCGCGCGCAATCAATTAAACCGGTCGGATGCCGTGCTTGGAAAGCTGGATGTGGTCGATTCGAAGAACGGCAAACCAATCGCGTTGTCTCCGGTGTTTGACGGGAATAAATATTTGAATTATGAGGCTGTGGTATCGAATGCCGTCTACGGTGTCGGCATCGCTCCGCAAGCGCTCGATCCGAATAGCAAGATTACGGTCACCTTGAACGGTCAAGAGGTTAACGCAGCGTCTTGGAAAAACCTGCCTCTGAAGGAAGGCCGGAATGTGATCAAGGTGGAAGTGACCGACCCGAACGGGAAGAAAAATAGTTACACGATTGAAATTTTGCGCGTCTCGAGCAAGCTGGCTTCGCTGACGCCTTCTACCGGAAGTCTCAATCCGGCCTTCGATCCGGACAAAGAAGCCTACACGATGAGCGTGTCGAACAGCGTTTATCAGCTTGGATGGACACCGGTGGCGCTTGATCCGAAGGCCACGATCGAAATCAGTGTCAACGGCGGGGCGTTTACAGCCTTGTCCAATGGAAAGACGAGCCCGGATTATGCGCTGAATGTCGGCACCAACACAATCGTCGTCAAGGTAACCGATCGGAACGGTGAAGTGAAGCAATATACGATTACCGTGACAAGAGCGTCCGACTCCACCACATCGAGTGGAAACAGTGGAGGGTACTGGGGAGGCGGAGTTACTTCTAACCCGGCAGGTATCGAAACGAGCGTGAACGGTAAAGACGCTTCGTTTGCGACAGGAACTACGGAGCAATCAGAAGGCCGCACGCGTACGACGATTCAAGTCGACGCAGGCAAGCTGAACGATCTGTTGTCGCAAGGCCAAGGGCAGAAGCTCGCCATCCGCGTTCCGAAGGAAGGCGATGTCCGGGTGGATGGTTTGACGGCAGCGATGGTCAAGCGGCTGGCCGATACCGGCTCGAGCCTGGAAATCAGCAGCTTGCTCGCGATCTACCCGGTTCCTGGCAAGCAGTTGGACTTGAACGCCATCGCGAAGCAATGGAATAATGCAGCGCTTGGCGATATTGCGGTCCATGTTGACATTAAGCGTTCTTCGGCTGCACAGATCGAAAATGCCCGTAGCAAGGCAACAGCAGAAGGATATGAACTGCTCGTCGATCCGGTCGATCTCGATTTGACCTTCACCCGCGAGGGACGTACGGTCAGAGCGGGACAATTGAACGGATATGCCGCGAAATACATTGCGCTGCCCGAAGGCATCGATCCGAATCGAATCACGACAGGCGTTATCGTCAACCCGGACGGAACGGTGTTCCATGTCCCGACGGTCGTTACGAAAATCGACAGCCGCTATTTTGCGCTGATCAACGATTTGCGCAGCCATGGCACGTATTCCGTCATTTGGAATCCGCAGGACTTCGATGATGTGAAGACCCATTGGGCCAAAGCAGAAGTGAACAATATTGCAGCGAGACTGGATCTTGCGGGAACGGGGAACAATACGTGGTCGCCGGATCGCAGTGTGAACCGTTCGGAGTTTGCGGCCATCGTCGTCTCCGGTCTGGGTCTCATGCGCCAGGATGCGCCGCAGAGCACATTCCATGACGTTGCTTCGTCGGCTTGGCACCATCGTGCCGTGACCATTGCCAATGAATTCGGCATCGTGCTTGGCTATGAAGACGGCTCGTTCCGGCCTGAACAGCAGATCACCAGAGAGCAGGGGATTGCCATGATTGCCCGCGCGTATCGTGTGATCGATCCTCAAAAAGCCGTTAGTCCGAGTGAGCAGGATGCGCAGCTCTCGGCGTTCGGTGATGCGAAGAACGTCTCTTCTTGGGCGAAGGAAGCTGTAGCTATGATGATAGCGGCCGGCATCGTCGAAGGAAAAGACGAGCAGCTGCTGAAGCCGCAAGACAGCATGACGCGTGCGGAAACCGCGGCGCTTATTCAAAGGCTGTTGAAAACAACGCATCTTATCGATTGATTCGTAAGCGAAACGACCACTGCCGGGGCTTCAAGACCGGCGGTGGTTTTTCTCTTTTTGAGAGTCTTTAGCCGAAATATGAAATGGAAAAGGAGGACAATCCGGTTGAGAGCGATACTTGTGGACGATGAGCAGTTGGCTTTGAGGCAGCTCAGGCAAATGCTGGAATGTGATGTGGGTGGTGTTGAAGTCATCGAAATGTGTATGGATCCGAGCCAAGTGGTTGACATGACGACAAAGCATCAGCCCGATGTTGTGTTTCTCGATATCCACATGCCCGGGATCAACGGCTTGCAGCTGGGAGAGCAGTTGCAATCTGCCGTTCCCGGCACCGAGATTGTATTCGTGACCGGTTGCGGCCAGTGTACGGCAGACGCTTTTAAACTTAATGCGCTCGATTATATTTTGAAGCCGATTCAAGCGGATCGTTTGCGGCAGACGGTACAGCATTTGAGAGAAAAGCAGAAGGCGAACGAAGAAACCGACCTGAATTCACAGCGTCATTGATTTACTGTTTGATCGAAGATCAGGGGAAGGCCGCGCCCTGGTCTTTAAATTTTTTTGGCCGTTAATCTTTTCTTGACACGCCTAATCATTGGGCTTAGTATAAAGGTGTGGGAAATTGGGTGATCCAATTATCCGAAAGTAACGTTATTCGTGGAAAGGTAACGGACAATGACCATTAAGAAAATAAAATACCACCGGGTCTATGAAGATGTCATTGAGCAGATTGAAAATATCATCCTCGAAGGCAACCTTGCTCCGGGGGACGTGCTGCCTACGGAACGGGAGCTGGCCCAGGCGTTCGGCATCAGCCGCGGCACGCTGCGCGAAGCTTTCCGCATTCTGGAGCGGGAGGGATTGATCGAAACCCGTCCGGGAGGCGGCCGTTTCCTCAGTAAAAACCTGACGAAGGCGGAAGATACGAAGCGCATCCTCGAAAATATCGAGCGGGCGACGATTATCGAGCTGCTGGAGGCCAGGGAAATTTTCGAGACGGGCATCGTGGAACTCGCGGCCAAACGGGCGACCGAGCAGGATATTGCGGAAATTGAAAGCGCTCTTGAGCGCTGGGGTACGATCGACAGCAGCTCCGACGATCCCGTCAATCCCGATCAGGCGTTCCATCTCTCGATCGCCAAAGCGACGCACAATGTCGTGCTGGTGAATCTGATCGATTTGCACATGGATCTTTTGCAGAAAACGCTGACCAAGACAGTCGATATCCCCGGCCGCAAAAGCGAAGTGTACAAGGAGCATTACGCTATTCTTCAAGCGATTAAGGAAAAAGATCCGGCGAAAGCCAAAGCGGCGCTCCTGCACCATCTCCAGCAGGTGAAGCAAAATGTTTCTTCGAACAAAACGGAGTCAAATGGATGATCAGCATCCTTTTGACGTTTAAATTGGACCACCCAATTACCCAATATCCAAAATTTGTGTGAGTTGGCGGAATACAGATAATCGTAGCGGATAGGGCGGAGGAGTCATATGGCAAAGGACGAGTTCAAAATTTTGGCCCCTTGCGGGATGCTGGGCTACGGGTTTCCGAAGTCCTCCTTTATGAACGGGATGGCTTGCGGCCCGGACGCGATCGTGGTGGACGCTGGCTCTACCGATGCAGGACCTCATAAGTTAGGCGCAGGCACGGCGATTGTCAGCAAGCAGGCCTGCAAGAAGGATCTCGAAATCATCATTACCGAGGGCGTCAAGGCAGGCATCCCGATAATCATCGGGTCGGCGGGGGGAAGCGGCGCGGAGATTCATGTGGAATGGACCCGGTCGATCGTCCTGGAAATTCTGGAAGAGCACGGGATTCGCGGCATCAAGGTGGCGACCATCTGGGCGGACATTCCCCGCGAGGTGGTGTCGGCGAAGCAGGAGGCAGGCAAGTGCGAGCCGCTGGGCCTGACCGTTGCGCCGCTGACGCCGGAACGGCTTGCGGCAACCGACCGCATCGTGGCGCAGATGGGGCACGAACCGATTGTTGCGGCGCTCGAGGAAGCGGCAGACATTATTATTTGCGGCCGAGCGTACGACCCGTCGCCGTTCGCGGCTGTCGCCATGCATCATGGCTACGATACGGCGCTTGCTTACCACCTCGGCAAAATTCTGGAGTGCGCGGCGCTTTCCGCCGAGCCGGGAACGACGAAGGATTGCATGCTCGGTACCTTGAAAGCGGATTCGTTTATCGTGCAGCCGCTCAATGAGAGCCGTAAATGTACGGCGGTGTCGGTGGCGGCGCACACGTTTTATGAGAAGGACCACCCGTACATTTTGCATGGGCCGGGCCTGGTGCTCAATCTGGAGCATTGCGTCTTTACTGAGCTTGGAGACGGCAGCGTCGAAGTACGCGGCAGTCAAATCGCCGAGACGCCGGTGTACAAGATCAAGCTGGAAGGCGCAATGAAAGTGGCTTACCGCACGTTTGTCGTCGCCGGGGTCCGCGATCCGCTGCTGATTGCGAAGATCGAAGAAGTCGAAGAGCTGGTCAAGCAGCAGGTGCGCGAGTATTACAGCGAGGTTTCGCCGGACGACTACAAGATCCATTTTATCAACTACGGACTCGACGGCGTGTTGGGCGAGCTGGAGCCGCAGCGTAAACCGGCGCATGAACTGGGGATCGTGTTCGAGGTCGTCGCCAAGACGCAGGAGCTGGCCAATGCGGTATGCAGCTCGGTGAGATCGACCTTCCTCCATTACGGGTACGAAGGAAGAAAAGCGACCGCAGGGAATTTGGCGTTTCCGTTTGCGCCCAGCGATGTGCCGTTCGGCGCGGTATACGAGTTCTCCGTTTACCACCTGATGGAAGTCTTGGACGGATTCGAAATGTTCCGGACCGATTATGAAGAGGTGTAAAATATGAAGTTATTCGATGCGGCGGCCGTCCTGCGCAGCAAAAACAGCGGCCCCTTTGAAATTACGGTTGACGTGCTGTTCGACGATCCGTCCGTTTATTACAAAATCAAAGAGCAAGGCTTGATCAATAAAGAGCTCGTATCGCGGCTCTACAATATTGAGCAGCATAACATTACGCAGATCGTCTTCTTCGATCAGGCGCTCGGATTCAAAATTACGTTTGCGAGAAAAGTTTCGTCAGGCACCTTCCTGGACCGGGACGTGTACGGGGCGCAGCAGCACGCGCCGCTGATGGAACTGGAGATCAACTTGTGATCCGTCAGGAGGTGTAACGGATGAAAGCGTATTCGAAGCTGAATCGAATATGGGCCGATAAAGTGCTCTATCTCATGCTTCTCCCGTGTCTCGCGTATTTCGTCATCTTCCATGTCTGGCCGATTATCGGCATGAAGCTGGCCTTTTACGAATACCGCATTCTTGGAGACAACGTGTACGTCGGGCTCAAATATTTCCGCGAGCTGTTCAGCACGCCCATATTCTCCAACGTACTGGCCAATACTTTAATCATTAGCGCGATGAAAATGTTCCTTATTTTTCCGATTCCGATCCTGTTCGCGCTGATGCTCAACGAGTTCGCGAACGGCAAATTCCGCAAGGCGGTGCAGGTCGTTTCGTACTTGCCCCACTTTCTGTCGTGGGTCGTCATTGCGGGCATTTGGTTCGAATTTCTGTCCCCGTCCACGGGGGCGGTGAACGATCTGATCAAGGCGCTCGGCTTTCCGCCGCAAGATTTCTTGACGGATAAAGGAAGCATCCGATGGGTGCTGATTGCCAGCGAAGCCTGGCGAAGTATCGGCTGGGACTCGATTATTTTTCTGGCCGCGATCATGGGCGTCAGTCCCAGCTTGTACGAAGCGGCTTATGT
Source organism: Paenibacillus sp. A3 (assembly GCF_001399685.1). GTDB lineage: Bacteria > Bacillota > Bacilli > Paenibacillales > NBRC-103111 > Paenibacillus_G. Next base: position 55,576 of record NZ_JTHN01000021.1, on the reverse strand, counting down.
CGACGGAGCGTCCCGCTGGCACATTGTCACCCGAGTCGTGCTGCCGCATCTGTACATTCCGATGGTCACGATTTTTATCCTGAATGTCGGCTTCATTATGAATGCGGGACTTGATCAGGTACTGAACTTCACCAACGATTCCGTCAACAGCCAGATCGATATTATCGATACGTACGTCTACCGTGTCGGCTTGATCAACGGGCAATATTCGTTCGCTACAGCGGCCAACCTGTTCAAAAGCCTAATTGGCGTCGTGCTCGTGCTGTCCACTCATTTCATATCGAAGAAATTGACCTCGAAAGGCGCATGGTAAGGGGGTGCCAAGATGGTTGGCAAAAAAATAACCGTTTTCAAATTGTTGATCGGCCTGCTGCTGACGCTGCTGACGTTAACGATGTTCGTGCCGATTGTGAACATATTTGCCAGAGCGTTATCGCATCCGGATCAGGTTAATCAGCTGAAAGGCTACGATCTGCTGCCCAAGGGGTTCTCGCTGATCAATTTTCAAGTCGTTCTCGGCAATCCGATTGTCGGCAAGGCGCTGATGAATTCGCTGTTTATTACTGTGGTGGGTACCTGCTTATGTATCTTTTTTACGACGATTGCGGCCTATGTCTTAACGCGAAAAAACTTGGTCGGCAAAACCCCGATTATGATTTTTCTGATCATTATCATGATCTTCGAGCCGGGGATCGTTCAGGAATATATGGTCATGAAGGATCTGCATCTGCTCGACAGCTTATGGTCGATGGTGCTGTACCGGATGATCAACGTGTACTACTTGATTATTATGATGCGTTTTCTGGAAGAAATTCCGGAGTCCTTGCTGGAAGCGGCCAGAATTGACGGCGCCGGGCACATGACCTTGTTTATCCGCATCGTTATGCCGCTGGCACGCATACCGCTGCTGACGATCGGGATGTTCTACGCGATTGCGAAGTGGAACGAGTTTTTCAAATCCAGCATTTTCTTGTCCAGCCGCGAGAACACGGTGCTGCAGGTGCTGCTTAGACAATTCGTCGTGGAGCGGGACACTTCGACGCTGGTCGGCGCAGCAAATCTGCTTCAAAACAACAATATTGCGCAGCTCGATTTCTCTTCGCTGAAAGCGGCTACAATCGTCATTGCCATGATTCCGATTCTTATGCTCTATCCTATTATTCTGAAGTATTATACCAGCGGAGTAATGGATGGCGGCGTCAAAGAATAAACAACACAAGACATTGGGGAGGAAATAGAAATGAGAAAAGTGTTCACCCTGCTCGCCGCAAGCTTGCTGGTCATCTCCACCGCGTGCAGCTCCGGCAATTCGACAGCTCCGGGCGGTTCGGCTGCGGCACCGTCCGGCGACCAGCCGGTCACGATTACGATCGTCGACAAGGACTTGCAGCCCGACGATCCATTGCTCAAAGGCATCGAAGAAGGCATGAAAGCCGAAGGCAAAAACGTGAAGCTGAAGCTCGTTCCCGTGCAGAGCGGCACCTACTCCGAGAAGCTGGGCCTGCTGCTGCAAAGCGGCAATATTCCCGATCTGATTTATTTCCAAGGCGGCGACTACCAGTTCGCGGTCACCCAAAAAATTCTGGAAGATTTGATGCCGTACATTGAAAAATCTACGCATGTGAAAGCGTCCATGAACCCGTACAACCAGGAAAGAACGAAGAACTATCCGTATCTCGTGTGGCTGTCGCCGACGAGCAGCTCGGTTCCGGTCGTGCGTCAGGATTGGTTTGACAAGACGGCATCGGGCAAGGAACTGCTCGTTAACCCGACCGTGGACAACTACTATAACTTTTTCAAAGAGCTGAAAGAAAAGAACGGCGCGAAATTTGCGTATACGACGGCCGGTACGCTCGACGAGCTTGACGCCACATTCGGGCAGGCGTTCGGACTGACCTCCACTTGGCTGAAAGGCGAGGACGGCAAGTACGCGTTCGGCAAAACGACCTCCTTCGAAAAAGACAAGCTTGAATTTTATGCGAAGCTGTACAAGGACGGCCTGCTCGATCCCGAGTTCCTGACCAAAAAATGGGATACGAAAGAAAAAGCGTTCTACGACGGTCAAGCGGCGGTTATCGCAGGGACGCAAGGGAAAGTCATCGACCTTTACAATACGAAATCTACGTCTCAGAACGGAGCCGCCGCGAAGGTAATGCCTCTGCCGCCGGCAAAAGGGAAAGGCCAAGGGTACACCCCGGTTGACGTGAGCAAGGAGAGCCGCGGCTTCGCAATTGCCAAAACCGCGAAAAATAAAGAGATGGCCTTCGCCGTCTTGGAGTACCTGGCCAGCCCGAAAGGCCAGCTGCTGGATAAGCTCGGCATCGAAGGCGATCAATACACCGTCGTCGACAACAAAATCAAGCTGACGGCAAAATCGGCAGAATGGTATCCGCGGTTCGTCGAGTCGACCGTGAACTTCAAGCCGGAGTTCGATCCGTCGATGCCGTACCTGTCCGAGCCGGCGGCGAAATCACTGGATATGATGTCCAAGCTGTCCAAAAAAGACAACAGCTTCATCATCCCTGCGGAGCTTGCAGCCAAGTGGGACGCCTGCAACGCGCTCTACAAAGAATTTGCCGCCAACGTGGTGACGGGCAAGAAGACGATCGCGGATTTTGATCAGTTCGTGCAAGCCTGGAACGCCGCAGGCGGCAAGGAAATAACGGATTACGCCAACCAAACGATAAAATAAACGGGCGGTCAAGTGCGGGGCGGAGGCCTCGCACTTCCTGCGGAGGGGAGAGGAACCGATGCTGTCTTTTGCGGATCGGGTGAAAGGCGTCGTCTTCGGGACGGCGTACGGCGATGCGATGGGCGCGGTTGTGGAGAAAATGACCTACGGTCAAATAAAAGAAAAATACGGCCGCGTCGAAACGACGAAGACGAAATGGTGGAAGGCGGATTGGCCGGAGACGGCGCGGCTCGGCCGAATGCGCGGCCAAGGCATTGTGACGGACGATACGCTCATGACGCTGGCGCTGATGAACGTGTACTGCACGGAGCGTCGGCATCTGGACGCCTATGATATGGCGAACGAATTTGTGAAGGAAATTGCCTTCCGACCGAGGTACATTCCGGAGTTTGGCCGGGAAGCGCTTATTTTAGACCGGTTGTTTTATCCCGAGAAGCATATTTTCAACCGGCACGTGCTCGCCAATTGTGAGCCCCGCGAGGGCGGTTACGGCAATATGGTCAACTGCGGAGCGGCGATGTATATCGCTCCCGTCGGGATCGTGAACGCCTGCAACCCGAAGGGAGCGTACGACGAAGCGATCTTGTTCGCCTCCGGCCATCAAATCAGCTACGGGCTGGAAGCGGCGGGCGTGATGGCCTCCTGCGTCGCCAAGGCGTTCGAGCCGGGCGTCACGGTCCATGATGTGGCCGAAACCGCGGTGTATTACGCCAAGGACGGCACGAAGCGGGCCATTTACGCTCTTTGCGAGAAGGCTCTGCTCCTGCAAGCGGATAAAGCGGACCGGGACAAGGTTGTCCATGCTTTACACGAAGTGATGGCGGTCTACTCTCCGATGCGCGACGACGTCAACCGGAGCATCGATAAAGTTGGCATCCCTTCGAATCATTACACGCCAAGCCGGTTGTTCTCCATCGAGGAGCTGCCGCTGGCGCTGGCATACATGGTCCTGCACGACGGCGATTTCCTGGAGGCGGTCAAGGACGGCGTGAGCTCCGGCCGCGATACGGATTCAATCGGCGTCATGATCGGCGCGATCTTGGGCGCGATGCAGGGCGCTCGGGCGATCCCGGTCGATGAGATCGCGGTGTTGGAAGAAGTTAACAAGCAAGATATGGCAGGAAGCTGCGATCGGTTTACCGAAGCGGCAGCGGCGATTATTCAAGAGGATTTGGAATTGAACAGCAAGCGGCAGAAGTTTCTGGAAGTCCGGTAAATGGGCAGCGGAGTGAGCGGAATCGTTCTGGAGAAGCGTCAGCGGTCGCCTTTGTCTTCGGATTCTGACAGCTCAATGGGTTATCAAATCAAAGAATCCGGGGACAACAGCGATCGGAAGAACGATCCGCTCGCGCAGCGGTTTGCCATTGGCCTATCTTCCAGGTTCAATATTTTTAAAGGCGGTGCACGGAACATGATTCCTTCGAATTATTTAGAGAAAGTTTATGCAGGTTATTTGGGCATGAATATTGGCATAAGGCTGGGCGCGCCGGTGGAGCCGACGATCTGGACTTATGAGCGGATCAAAAATACGTACGGCGAGATTACGGACTACGTGAAGGAATTCAAAAACTTCGCTGCCGATGACGACGCGAACGGTCCGTATTATTTTCTGCGGGCATTGTATGACGATGCGGTCGACCGCGATATTACCCCGAACGACGTGGCTCGCGCCTGGTTGAACTACGCCCGCGAAGGGATCGGAATGTTCTGGTGGGGCGGCTATGGCGTCAGCACGGAGCATACCGCTTACATCAACCTGAAAAAAGGGATTCCTGCCCCGCAATCCGGCTCGATCGAGCAGAACGGGCTTATTATCGCCGAGCAGATCGGCGGGCAAATTTTCATCGATACGTGGGGCCTCGTGAATCCGTGCAATCCGAAGAAAGCCGCCGATTTCGGCGAAGCTGCGGCCCGCGTATCGCACGACGGCGAAGGGGTGCTGGGCGCGAGATTTTTCTGCGCGGCGATCTCCAAAGCGTTCGAAACGTCGGATATCCGCCAGATTATTGAAGCGGGGCTCGCTCAAATTCCTACGGATTCGCTCTACGCGCAAGTGTCGAGAGCGGTGCTGGAATTCCACGCGCAGCATCCGGACGATTTCCGGGCTTGCCGCGACATGCTCGAAAGAGACTGGGGCTACGACAAATATACCGGCGTTTGCCACATTATTCCGAATGCCGGCGTTTGCGTGCTGGCCATGATTTACGGTCAGGGCGACTTCAACCGGACGGTGGAAATCGCCACGATGTGCGGCTGGGATACCGACTGCAATGCGGGCAACGTCGGCACCGTGCTCGGCGTCGCATGCGGCTTGGAAGGCATCGCGGACAAGTACCGCAAGCCCATCAACGATTCCATCGTGATGTCGGGCATCTCCGGCTACCTGAACATTTTGGATATTCCTACGTATGCCAAGGAATTGACGATTTTGGGCTATCGTCTGGCGAAGGAGCCGTGCCCGCAGGAAATCGCTGACAGCTTTACGGAACGCGACATTTATTTTGATTTCGAGCTGCCGGGGTCGACGCACAATATCCGGGTATCCGATCCGTTCTTTTGTCAGGCGCGGCATTCGATCGAGAAAGCCTTCCGCGGCACAGGCTCGCTCGAAGTCATCTTTGACCGCATGACCCGCGGCGAGAAGTCGAAAGTCTTTTACAAGCCTTTCTACACCCGCGCCGACTTCAGCGACGAGCGGTATTCGCCGACGTTTGCACCGAGAGCGTACTCGGGTCAGAAAGTATCGATGAACATTTATCTGGATCAATGGGGCGGCAACGAGACGATGGGGATTGCTCCTTACGTCCGGCTGCACAAAAGCAAGAAAGAGCTCGTCCAAGGCTATGTCAAGCTCGTGAACCAAGAGTGGATTAAGGTGGAGTTCGTCATTCCGGATTCGGAAGGCGAGCTGATCGACGAGGTCGGCATCGTGCTCGAATCGTATTCGACGCGCAAGCCGAAAAGCTTGGGCCGCATCTTTATCGACGAATTCCGGATTTCCGGCAAAGCGGATTATACGATCGATTTCCGTAAACAGTCGGGCGATTTTGGCTGCGTGACGCCTTTTGCCCATAATCACGGCGCTTGGAGTCTGGTAGACAACTCGATGTATTTGATGACCGCCGAGCCAAGCGAAGCGTATACGGGCAACTATTTTGCCACGGATTATACGGTAACCTTGGACCTGAATCCGCAAATCGGCGATTCGCATCTGGTGGCGGTTCGCGCTCAAGGAGCGATGCGCGGGTATCATGCGGGCTTTGACGGCAAAGATCAAGTCTCCCTCTACCTGAACGATTTCGGTTATACTAAACTGACCGGAGCGAGTTACCCATGGCAGTTTGGGCAGAACTATGAATTCAAGGTGACGGTGCAAGGGCAGGTCATCACGCTGTTCATCAACGGGGAGCAAATCCTGCAGCATACGGACGGTACGTTCGGCTACGGCATGTACGGAGTCAGCACCCTGGGCGCGGCGAGAGCCTACTACAGCAATATCCGGGTCACGGAGCTCTAGAAGTCCGGTCCGGTGAATTTGTAACGAAGAGGGCGGAATCCGATGAAAATTATGGTTGTCGGCAGTGCGAATATGGATATGGTCATGCGGACGAGCCGTCTTCCCGAAATCGGGGAGACGATGCGGGGCGACGGATTTTTCCTCGCTCCCGGCGGTAAAGGGGCCAATCAAGCGGTCGCTTGCGCCAAGATGGGCGCCGAAACGTGGTTTATGGGGAAGGTGGGCGACGATATTTTCGGCCAGTCCCTGATCGATCGGCTTAGCGGCTTTGGCGTGCGCACGGACTTTCTCAAGCGCGAGCCGAATGTGACGACAGGCGTGGCAGCCATCACCGTATGCAACGGAAATAACAGCATCATTCTCGACGGCGGAGCAAACAGCGAAGTCTCCCCCGGCTATATTCGAGGGTACCAGCAGGAGCTGCTTTCAGCCGCGGCCGTCATGCTGCAGCTGGAAATACCAATGGAGACGGTTTATGAGGTGATTCATTTGGTGAAAGGCCAAGTGCCGATTTTCCTGAATCCGGCGCCTGCGGTCCCGATCGACGAAGCGATTTTGCAGGGTGTGGATTATTTTACGCCGAACGAAATCGAATGCCGCATCTACACGGGTGTCGAGATCCGGAGCACCGACGATGCTATTGAGGCGTTGAACAAGCTGCGGGCCAAAGGGATTCGCTATCCGCTCATTACACTCGGAGAAAAGGGCATCGTGTACTATAACGGAACGGAGAACGTATATAAGGAAGCGCGCAAGGTTGAAGCCGTCGACACGACGGCGGCCGGGGATACGTTCTCCGGCACGCTGGCCGCAATGATCATCGCCGGCAAAAGCATGGACGAAGCGGTGGATATCGCCCAGCGCGCCTCGTCCATTGCGGTGACCCGTTTGGGAGCGCAGGACGCGATCCCCATGTTGTCGGAAGTATTATAGGTTGGCCCAAGCACTTGCTTGCAAAAGCAGGTGCTTTTTTGCGAACAGTCCTACAGCCGGAAGCGGCGAATGCTCTCGCGAAGCTCTCCCGCAAGCAGTGTAAGCGACTCCGCGCTGCCGGAGATGCGTTCCATCGAAGCGAACTGCTCGTTCGAAGCGGCGGCGACGCTTTCCGTGCTGTCGCTGGAGGTCTGGGCGATCATCGCCGTGGACGTGACCGAGGCGGTAATCTGCTCGGTGGTCGCCGCCATTTCTTCCGCCGTGGCGGACACTTCCTGAATATGTCCGTTCAGTTGCTCAATTGAGGAGGCAATGTCGCGGAAGCTGCGGCCGGAGTCGCTTACCAGATGGATACCCGCCGTAACCTGCTCCGTAACCTCGCGGATCGCTCCGGCCGTTTCTTTTGTTTCCTCTTGAATCAAGCGGATGCGCTGGGTAATGTCCTTGGCGGCCGCTTCGGATTGGGTGGCCAGCTTCTTCACCTCGGCGGCGACGACCGCGAAGCCTTTGCCGCTTTCCCCGGCTCTTGCCGCTTCAATCGAAGCGTTCAAGGCCAGCAAATTCGTCTGATAAGCGATCTCGGAGATCAATTTCACAATGCCTCCGATTTCGTCGGACCGTTTGCTCAGCCGTTCCATGCGTTCCGAGGTCTGCGTGGTTGTTGTGGAAATGGCGTTCATCTGCTCTTCCGCTTCGTCCATCGACTCCGTGCCTTTTACCGCATTGGCGGCTGTCGTTTGGAACTGCTCCGCCATTTCCGAGGTTGCCTCTGAAATCCGACCGATTCCTGCGGCCATTTCTTCCATGACGACGGCCGTTTCTTTCGAGGTCGTCAGCTGTGCCTGCGCTCCTCCGGCGACCTGCCGCGAGGCGTCGGCAATCTGCTGCGCGGCGATCGTCGTTTGACTGGCATCGGCCGCCAGCGAATCGGCCAGCTGCGTGACCTGGTGCGAGGTTTCCGAAGAGCGGCTGATCGCCGAATGAAGCTCGCGAACCATGCGGTTCAGAGCGTCGGCCAGTTGGCCGATTTCATCGCGGCTTTTCACAGACAGCGGCGGAACGGTCAGGTCGCCGTCCGCGACCCGTACGATACTGCCAGTGACCAGACGCAGCGGGCGGGCAATCAGGAGGAGGAACAACGTGCTGATTCCGACGGCGACAGCCACACTGATTCCGAGAATGACATATACCCATATCAAGCTATCCTTATATGCTTTTTTTGCTTCCAGTGCGGAGGTTTCAGCCTGCTTGTGGTTCCATTCGACCAGACTGGTCAAATGCTTCTGCATTTCGTCGAAAATACGGTGGCCGGCATCGATCAGGATCATGGTTTGCTGGGGGTTGCTGCGGCTGGTGACTAACGTTTTTTGCGTGTTCTTTTTGAATTCGTCCCAACTTTCCTTGAAGGAAGCAAAATTGCTTCGTTCTTCGTCGGCTGTGATCTGGGACTCGTACTGCTGTACCGTCGATTCGACCAAGGCGTAGCTTGCGCCGATTTCATCCTCAAGGGTTTTGCGTGCTGCAGCATCGGTACTGTCTTTGTGGCGGAACACCAGATTAAGCACATGCTCCGTCTCGAAATAAATCCGGTTGATTTCTTTCACCTTGGGCATCGAGTTTTCGGTAACTTGTTCAACGCGGTTTTGGATAAACATCATACGGTTTAAAGCAAGAACGGCGGTGATGGTAGTAAGAAGCAACATGGTAAGGAATCCCAAAGCAAGCTTTCTACTGACAGTCCAGCGCATCGTACGAGCCCCCTCGGTTATGCTATTTTTATATTGGATATGGTTTTCAGAATAATACCAATTCGACAATCCAATGGTAAATTCCTTCTTATTCCAGCCCGTTTCGCAGCCGTTACGTCGTTTTTTGTATAAAGTTTCTATTAATTTCTGTACCATCCAGCGTATTGATATGTTTGTCAAATAAAATCTCTATTGCAGATTTTGGCAGGAAATGATATTATACAACCAATGATCGAAAGCGGAAGCACCGCCTTATTCATGTGTATTTAACCATGGATAGGGCGGTTTTTTTGTGCTCCAGGATAGAAAATTTTGTAAATATTTGTCCGATCATCTGTTCGAAAGAAGGTGAGTGACCTATGCAGCTATCCTTGCTAAAGGAAAATGAAGTCTATACGTGCGTGCTGCCTGAAAAGAAGTCCGGGCAGTATTGGGTCACTCAGACGAACCTCTTGGGTTACGAGGAACGGGTGATCGGGGTCGAAGGCGTGGAGGGCCAATGGATTCTCAAGTCGAATCCACATGCGGTCGTTCTGGATGCCGGGAGCCGCAAAGTAAGGGAGCTTGCCGTCGAGCCCCTGACGATTTATAGCGTCCTTTTGAAGAAAACGGATGAAATTGCGATTCTTCTCGCCGAACCGGTGTCTGCCGATCGGAAGATATTTCGAAGGTATAGCTTGCCCGGTAGAGGGAAAATAAAGATCGGCCGTGCGGACGGCTGCGAGATCAGGTACGCGAATAAGTATACCTCCTCCGTGCATGCGGAGCTGTTCGTTTCCGAAACGTCAATCGCGATCCGCGATACGGGGAGCTCGAACGGAACGTTTGTGAACGGGAAGAGAACGACGGAGCAGATTTTGAAACCCGGGGATATGATCTATATCGTCGGCTTGAAGATCATTGTCGGCAGCGGATTCATTGCCATAAATAATCCGGACGGCCAGATGAGCTGTAATCCCGATGTCCTTAGAACGTGCGTTAAACCGTATCCTGCGGTTCCGAATGCGGAGGATGAAATCGACGACGAGGTGCCGGAAGGCGATTTGTTTTACCGTTCTCCAAGGTTTCTCAAGGAAATCGACCGTGTCGAGATCAAGATCGACGCACCGCCGCCCCAGGTGAATCTGGAACAAACTCCGCTTATGCTCATGCTCGGTCCGTCCATTACGATGGGCATGGCTTCATTGTTTACCGGACTGTATTCTCTGCATAACGCACTGCAATCCAACGGCAAAATCATGAATGCGATGCCGACCCTTGTCATGTCCTTCAGCGTCCTGCTGGGTACGATTCTATGGCCCGTTTTGACGAGACGGCATGAAGCCAAGAAGAGACTCAAGCAGGAAAGAGTCAGGCAGGAGAAGTACAGGCTTTATATTGGGGAGGTGCGACAAAAGATACGGGATACCGGAGAACGCCAGCGCCAAGTCCTGCATGAAAATCTGGTTACGCTTGAGGAATGTGTTTCGCGAATCAAGCTGCGCAAGCGGACCCTATGGGAGCGGACCCGCAGACAAAACGATTTTTTGAAGGTACGCCTTGGACTGGGCAATCTGCCACTTCGGATTGTGTTGAAATTTCCGGAGAAAAGATTCTCACTTGAAGACGACGGGCTTCAAGAGGAGCTGTATCAGCTCATGGAGGAACCAAAAATGTTGGAGCAGGTGCCTATACCGCTTTCGCTAACGGAGGATTGGATTAGCGGGATGATCGGCACAAGAGTTGAAGTTGTCGATGCGGTCAAAGGGTTCATTGTCCAGCTTGCGGCGCTTCATAGTTATGATGAATTAAAGCTAGTCTTCATCTATGACAAGAAGGAAGGCAAGACGTGGGAATTCGTAAAATGGCTGCCTCACGTTTGGAGCGACGATAAGTCCATCCGATTTATCGCGACGGAGCCGGGCGAGGTAAAGGAGCTGTCCGTCTTTTTCGAAAAAGAAATCGCCCGAAGAGAGAGCATAGCTGCGGAGGAAGAGTTTAAGGAAGTTATGCCGCACTACGTCGTCTTCGCGATCGATAAGAGCCTGGCCGGCAAGGCGGAGATGATGAATTATATACGGAAGCAAAAAAAGAGCATAGGCATTAGCGTGATCCATCTGTACGACGAACTGAAAAACTTGCCCAAAGAGTGCTCGCTGGTCGTGGAGTTTGAAGGAGATCATTCGAAAATATATGATAAGGACGATACTTCCGGGAAGCATATTACGTTTCAGCCTCATCCGTATACCATTCAGGACGAGCTCCAGCTTGCCGTGCAACTGGCCAATATTCAACTGGATCGTTCGGGAGCAGGCTATACGCTGCCTGCCATGCTGACCTTTCTCGATTTGTTCGAGGTGGGGAAAGTCGAGCATCTGAATGCGCTGACGAGATGGCGGGATCATGATCCTGCCTTATCCCTCCAAACTCCGATCGGGGTGGATACGACCGGTGAACTTTTTTACCTGGACTTGCATGAGAAATACCACGGTCCGCATGGCTTGATTGCGGGGATGACCGGTTCCGGGAAAAGCGAGTTTATGATGACGTTCATTCTTTCGCTCGCCGTAAACTATCATCCGCATGAGGTGGCTTTTATTCTGATCGACTATAAAGGCGGGGGGATGGCCGGCGCATTCTCCAATTTGCCTCATCTGGCGGGAACGATTACGAACTTGGACGGTGCGGCGGTTAAGCGATCCCTGGTTTCCATCCAGAGCGAGCTCAAGCGAAGACAAGCGATCTTTAGCGAAACGAGCAAGCGGTTGAACATGAGCAGCATGGACATCTACAAATATCAGAGGCTGTTCCGGGATGGGAAGGTTATGGAGCCGCTGCAGCACTTGTTTATCATATCGGACGAGTTCGCGGAATTGAAGACACAGCAGCCTGAATTTATGGAGCAGCTGGTCAGCGCGGCACGTATCGGCAGAAGCTTGGGCATTCACTTGATCTTGGCGACCCAGAAGCCATCCGGGGTGGTGGATGATCAGATTTGGAGCAACAGCAAGTTTCGCATTTGTCTCAAGGTGCAGGAGAAAGCCGATAGTATGGACGTGATCAAAAGGCCGGATGCGGCCGAGCTGTCCGTCACCGGGCGATTCTATGTCCAGGTTGGCTTCAACGAGCTGTTCGAGCTCGGTCAATCCGCATGGGGAGGGGCGCCTTATTACCCGACGGATCGGGTTGAGAAAGCCAAGGACGAGAGCGTGACCGTCATCGACAATCTGGGACGCGTCGTGAAACAAGTCAAAATCGATAAACGAAAGACATTATTCCATAACCCGGCCAAGCAATTGGACGAGGTGAACCGCTATTTGGCGGCCATTGCCAAAGAAGAACGGATCAGCGTCCGGCCGCTCTGGCTGGACCCGCTTCCGGAATTCATTTATCTTGACGAGCTCAGAGAGAGTCATAAGGCTTCGCAGCAAGCCCGCGGTGTGCTGAATCCCGTGATCGGCCAAGTAGACGACCCTGCCAACCAGCGACAGTTTACGATGACATTCCCGCTGTCCAAGGAAGGTAATGCGGTCATTTACGGTGCGGCGGGAAGCGGGAAAACGACGTTCTTGACCACGTTGCTGTACTCGCTGATGGAGGAGCATACGCCGTCCGAGCTCCATGTATATATTTTAGATTTCGCTTCCGAGACCTTGCGCGCCTTCTCCAAATCGCCGCATGTGGGCGATGTCCTGCTCTCGTACGAAGCGGAGAAAATCAATAATTTGTTCAAGATGCTGTATCAAGAGACCGCGGACCGGAAAAAGCGGTTCGCAGATTATGGCGGCGATTACCAGTCCTACATGAGATCGGCACAGACTGCCGTTCCTTCCATTGTCGTTGTCGTTCATAACTATTCGGCGTTCGCGGAGTTATTCGAGGATAAGGAAGAAGCAATGGCCTACTTAACGAGGGAAGGCTTGAAGTACGGGATTTACTTCATTTTGTCCGCATTGAATACGGGCGCGGTCCGGTACCGGGTTTTGCAAAATTTTAAGCAATTGTACGTGCTTCAGCTTAACGATGCCGCCGACTATTCCAGTGTGCTCGGTCATGTGGAAGGTGTCTATCCCTCCAAGTTTAAGGGGAGAGGCATTATGAAATCCGATCGCGTATATGAATTTCAAATCGCATACACGCATCGTGATGTCGAAAACCGCTTCGAGCATATTCGCAAATATGGCGAAGAGTACGCCGCCAGATGGACGGAGCCGGTCGCAAGAAGAATTCCGATCCTGCCTGAGCTTATTGATGCAAATTTCTTGATGGATGAGATCAAGTACGGCAAGGCCGGGAAAATTCCGGTGGGCGTGGAGAAGAACAGTCTGCAGACGGCTTGCTTTCACTTTGACCGGCATTACATCCAGCTTGTACTGTCTCAAAATAACGACAATACGGGCTTTATCCAAGGGCTGGCCGAGGTCCTATCCGCTAAAGCGGAAGCCGAAATTGCCGTCATCGATCCGGATAATAAGCTGGTGGATGACGAGCTCAAAACCTATACCCATTATGGAAATCCAACGGATTGGGATCAAGTTATTGCACAGTTATTTGATACCCTCGTCCACCGCAACAATACGTATAAGGATGCGATAGCCGCTGGGGGCCCGGTTCCGTCCTTTGTCAAACAGACATGGATCATTCACTCCCTGGCAAGCTTAAACTCGCGAATCTCGGAGGATTCCAAAGATAAGCTCCGGGTTCTTCTGGAGAAAGGCGAAGTGCCGTATCAGGTGAATTTCATTATCTGCGAACGCGTTTCGTCGATTTCGTCCGTATCCTACGAAGCTTGGTTTAAGGCGAAAGTGATCCCCAACGAGGGGATTTGGCTGGGGAACGGCATGGCAGATCAATACCAGCTCAAGATCGGGAAGCTTACCAGCGAGCTGTACCAGGATATTGGGGACGACTTCGGCTATATCGTGACGAACGGAAAGCCTGTCCTCATGAAGCTGGTGACTTCGCCCTTGCATCTCAAGGAGGACGATTCCGATGGATAAAATATTGGTCGAGGTATTTGTACCGGCTTTATCCCAGACCTATGACGTATACATCCCTCTCACGACCAAGCTTTATGAAGTCGAGACGTTATTAACCGGTGCGATTGCCGAATTATCCGACGGTTATTATGCTCCAACCCGCGATACGGTTTTATGCGAGAGATCAACCGGTTCCGTTTTGGATATTGGCATGTCAGCTCACGAATCGGGGCTTCATCACGGTTCCAGGCTGATGTTAATATAAAACCTTTATTACCGAGAGGAGAATTTGCATGGCAAGAAAAATTGTCGTAGATCCCGCTAAGCTGGAAGCCGCAGCTAAAAACATGGATGGGCATGCCGCCGAGTATCAGCGTTTGTACGATCAACTGTTTAACGAAGTTAAGGCCATGGGCAATGCGTGGAAGGGGCAGGACAACATCGCTTATACGACGCAAATCGAAGGGTTCCGCGACGATTTTGAAAATATGAAAAAGCTGATGGAGCAATATTCCGAGTTCTTAAAGCATAGCGCCCAAACGTATCGGACGACGCAAACCGAAATTGCGAACTCCGCAAAAAAATTAGCGAACTAATCCATTCTTTTTAAGGAGGCCAACTACGATGTCTATCGAAGGAATCAGCATATCTACCGCAGAGGTAACGCAAACCGCGGCAACGATCCGGACACTTAACGGCAGCTTGACCGCCAAGCTCGAAGAGATTAAGAAAGAAATGAACGGGTTGACGAGCTCTTGGGATAGCGATGCCTCCCGAACCATCCAGGACAAATTCAACGCGAACTCCCAAAAGTTTAGCGATTATCGGGCGGTGGTGGACTCTTATGCGGCTTTTTTGGACAATACGGTTTCAAACTACGATGCAACCGAAACGACCATTAACAGCAACGCCAGCCAATTTAAGTAGGATCTGATTCGTATGGAGGGTGACAGGGGGTTCCTGTCGCTCTCCGTCGTCTACAATCTAGGGATACAAAGAGGGATGCGCATGAACGCGGCAGCAGATCGGGAAGCAACCGTCATTATTGAAGAACTCAACCGAATTAGACGAGAATTGGAAAGCGTTGCGCTGGAATTAAAAGGCCTGAAAGGAATTAGCGTCGACTATTGCTCCAGAAGATTGACACAAATTTCAAGCGAATATAGCGAGGTCGTTCAAATGCTTTATCGATTGGGATAACGAAAAGCAATCAGTCTTCAATTTAGGTTTTCATGGGGGTACGGAGCGGGAAATGAATTTTAATGGAAGGCTGGTGCTTCGAATCGTGGTGTTGCTATCGCTTGTAACGCTTATGGGCTGCGGTCAGAAGTATAACGATGCAGAAGACAAAATGACGCGGTATTTAAATGAAAAGTATGGCGAAGAATTCGTGGTTGAAAACGTCGGAGGCGGGTATGGGTCAGGGATATTTTCAACCGATACCATCAAAGCAGAGGCGTATCCCCAACACTCCCCGAGGCATCGGTTTAGAGCCGAAATCACGAAAGATTTTAGCAAAGTATGGGACAACTATATGAATATGATATTGGCCGACAAGTTCGATGAAAAGATGATAAACGTATCTCAAGAAGTTTTTGAGCAGAAGGACATCTGGGTCAAGACGCATCTGGATTCAGGTGGTTTATCTTTTCCGGCCCGCAATTTGAATACCAAAAACATGAGTATTGAGGATTACTTTAAGGTTGAAGCGATTAATGGCGTAGCCGTTGATGTATTTATTAAAAGCGAACCTGATGTTGACAAGGAGCGCCAAGCGGAAAAAGTAGACATTTTGGTAGACAAAATATTGGCATTAGAAGAATTTAAGCATGGGTTTATTTCGGTATTTTATTTAAAACCGTCCGCTTTCGAGCGGGTTAGCACGGATTTTTATACGGTGGGCGAAGCACTCCATTACTACACTCAGAAAGAAATGAGTTATACCCATACGTTTGCTAAAATTTTCGATGCAAAAAAGGTGTATTCCGTCCAAGAGATCTTGAGTCATTTTGACTGGGAGTATAAGAAATTTTAAGGAAGGGGGATACCATGACCACGACCATTACCGAAGCAGATAAAGCCATGCTTTCTGAACTTGTGTACTTGAATATAAAAAATCATGCGGATTTAAACAAAAGTTTGCTTTCGGGGGCACTTACCGTAGGTGAACTCGTAAACACCTACAAGCATGAGCTGGAGTCATCATTTCATGATGTTGAAGGCCATTTTAAAACAAAAGAACAGTTTGTAGCCTTTAAGCACGCAATTGAAGGTTTATCTCAGGATTCTTCGAAATATTATCATTGGAAAATAAGCCATATCGATGACGATAATGCTGCAACAGGGTTCGTGGCGTACACGTTCGAGCCGGAGCCCGGGCAAGCGGTGTTTGCCTTTCGAGGAAGCGAAGATATCGCAAAAAAGGAGTTCCGGAATGATTGGAAAAATAATGCGTCGACTTCGTATGAAGAGGAAAGCGTCCAGCAACATAAAGCAAGATTGTACATGGAATCACAAGCAAAGCTGTACAACAACATCACGGTAACGGGGCATTCTCTCGGGGGGAACCTTGCACTATATGCAACCTTAACGGCGCCTGGTGAAATCCAACAAAAAATAGTCAACTGTGCTACATTTAACGCTCCTGGCTTTAACAAGGAATTCACGATCACATATCAACATTCCATTCAGCATATGAGGGCGAAAATTCAGGAATTTCAGAACCGTTACGATTCTGTTTCTTCCCTTTTCTACAATCCGACGAAACCGATCATGATCGAAACTTCAGCCAAAAAAGGAACGCTGCCTGATTTAATCAATATGGACCATCATGCCCTTAAGCATCTTGTGAACGATAATGGTACTTTAACAAGGGATAATGTCCAAAGCAAAGATTTTGAATATCGAATGCTGTCCAATCTTACGCAAGGGATTCAAAAGCTGCCTAACCCGATGCTGTACGAAACGGTGGAGCTTATTTTTGCCGTCTGGAATGGCGAGATCGATACGGTTCAATTACTGAAAACGGCAGGTGTTTTAGCGGTCACCAATGTTCCTCAAACCATGATTACCGTAGGAGCGATGCTCAAAGCGGTAGAAATTACGTTTGTAGCTACCGCGTTTGTCACAGCTGCCCAGATTGCTGCCGAAGTTGTAGATGAGAAGATCGTTCAGTTCAAAACGTGGGTGACGCATAAGTTCGACGATCTGTTTGAACAGGCTGGACTTGGGGCCATCCTGAAAGAGAGGTTTCACGACTTTAAGCAGCGGGTTTACGCTGAAGTGCATGACATCGTCAGCAGGGTTTCGAAGTTCGTCAAGGATTCTTGGTATACGTGGAAACAATCCGGCGTACAGCATGAGGATATTCGCGTGAACATGATGGAGCTCAGAAATTTGGCTTCCCGCTTACAAGCGGTTCAGAACCAGCTCGTCCATGTGGACCGTAGACTCGATACGCTGGCAAGTCTTGTAGACTGGCAGCAGCGCATATCGTTAACGTGGATCGACTACAAGGTGGGCTATAACCAGGATTTGAGAAGATGCATTGAATATTTGCACCGTGCGGCAGACGAGCTTGAACAATGCGAGCGCACAATCACGCAAAAAGCGTGTGCGTTTTAAATTATGCGGCAAAGCGCCGACACTTCCCGAGCCGACGCTTTCGCTTATTTCCTTCTAAAAGTTTTAAACCAGTCTAAAACTACTTCTTTTCGAGACATTTGTTTGCCCCGGGGCCACGAAGAAGTTTCCCATTCATGGATGGCCTGCTGCCGGGTTTTGAAAAACCGGTAGTCACAAATGTTCCAAGAGCAAAATAGTTTTCGGTACCATTTTCCATTCTGCATGTCACCGGCATAACGGCGCACCGCTTTGCTGGCCTGCTGCTTAGCCCAACGTGTACCGGGTGTGTAGTGATCGTTCCATACGGGGGATTTTTTTACACTTCGGCTCAAATATACTCTAACCTCCTTCTGGGAAGTTAGAGGCCGTCCAATGTTTTCATCCATTCACCCCATTTAATGGTATCTTTCCTATATAAACGATCATACATGAAAAAAGTTGCTATGGCTCCAATGCCGTTTTGAATTCGTTCAACGTCTGCTTGTCTGCTGAGTTATCGAGGATGGCGAAGACGATTTTATCAAACCAGGCGGCGCGACCTTCGTCGATTAGCGCTTGCTTGAACAGGCGGGCGACATCCTTCGGGTTATTACGGAAGACGCCGCAACCATAGGCGCCGAGAATAATGGTACGCTGTCCGTGGGCAGCCGCAACCGCTAAAATGAAGCGAATCCGCTCCAGCATGACCGTATCGATCTTGACCGTATTTTCAGGTTCGCGCTCCCGTACAACTCCGGCATTAACCGCAGGCGCGGTGATCATGGAAACCAAGTAAGGCTCCGGCAGAAGGCTGCCGCGATCCTCCCGGAATACCGGCACTTTCGGAGAGTAGATCATATAGTCGGAATAAAAGCAGGTCTTGAGGCTCCGGTTATGAGCGTACATTTCGGTCATCTGGGAAATGCACGGATACAAGGCGGAAGAGCGAGCCAGACTTTCTTCCTGCGCCTGGCTTCCCCCGAGGAAGCCTCCTCCGGGATTTTTGGCGGAAGCGAAATTCAGGCAAACGGTCTCCGCAATCCCTTCTTGCGCTACGAGCCGTTGTGCCGCAGCCAAGGTCGATTCGTTTGTCACCTCAATGCGAGGTGTGTTCCCTGCTATGTGATCGCTCAAAGCACTTGCTTCCTTCAAAATATTCGGCAGCTGATTGGGTGCATAGAGGACGGACTTTGCAACGGCCGTCTCCACTTCGTCCCGGATCGTTATTTGTGTCCCGGAGGGGGTAGTGTAGAAGCCTTGCTCCAAAATGTCCAAGGTTTCTTTGGCGATCTTGGATCTGATATCTCTGTTATGGGTAGATGCGTTCATTTTCGTTCACTCCGTTTATTCGGTTCAGGTTACTTCTTGATTTTCTTTCAGCAGATTCTCGCGCAGCTGTGTCAAAATGTGCCCCAGCGCATTTTTGCCCTGCCACGTTCTTCTGTCTCGAATCCTCGGGTCGTCTTCGGATAGCCCTACTCCCCAGATCCGGTCCGTAGGACTCGCTTCGACCAAGGTTGTTCCTTTTGTCTTAAGCAGTTGCTCCAGCAGATGCGGATTTTGCGTAAATTTTGCATAGTTGCCGTCATAAACGAATTTCTTTCCGTAGTTGTCCCATTGATCTTTATCAAAGTTCCGGACCAAGCGGCCCAGCTTCTTTTGCTCCCGGGGCGTCGTGGCCTTCAATATTTTAGCTGCCGTCTCTTGATCCCCAAACAGCATCGCTTTTTGATACATCATGTACTGCTCCGCGCAGTTGAACTCCACTCCATCCACGACAAACCGTGAAGGATGCCACTGGGAAAAGGGGGATTCGGTGCGGTAAAAAAACGTAAATTTCTCTATCATCATCAGCTCTCGCTTTCACTTTAAATTTGACGGTTACGGCATCGCAGGCTTTAGGAAATGCCTTTGCTTTCATTACTTCGTATACAGGGGAGAAGCCATGCATTAGCGTCTGTGATATTTACCAATTGATAATATCATAATGACATTATATAACGAGGGCGGCACCCTTTGTCAATATCAAGTCGAAAAAATGTTAAAACCTAGAGATATTCTTGACAAAATATGGACCGCCGCTTATGATTTCACTAACTATTGTCGAAGGAGGTTGGATGAGGGTGCTTAAGGATCAAAAGTTTTATCACAGTTCCAATAATGACCAGCGCAATACCTTTCATCAATTGCATACGCAGCAATGTACCCTCATCGGCCTTACCGGTCTGTCTTATTAAGTGAAGCTTTATGCCGACTTCAAGTAAGTTGGCATCAGGCTCGTTTATCCAATCCGGCCATGGACCTCTGAGTCCGTGGTCTTTTTTGTGTTTGACGACGACCGGACACAATTTCATTCCAAGGGGAAGATGCAGATGGCGATCATTCAAGTGAGATCCACCAACCCGAAGCTTTCGTTTATCATCAAAAAAAATCCGGAGTCCGGTATGATTCTCCGTTCCATCCGCAAGGGGATGGCTTACGGCTGGTACACGGATGACTTTACCTACAACGTGTATTTTAAAGATGCGGACAATGAGATTTCCTATAAGCAGCATGAGCATGAGGATTTTGAATATTTGAACGTATCCCGCTATAACACGCCGTTATTTCCGCTGAATGCGCTGAACGAGTTTTTCTCCGCGCCGCTGAAAGCGCAGGACGAGCGGGACGTCGAAGGCTATGAGCATTCGTTCCATATCAACATGGTCCATATCGAGCTGATGCGGTACATCGAGTTTTTTGAGAAGCATTTGACCGATTTTACGTTTGAGCTTAAGCATCAGGCTCACAAAAGCTACTCGCTCACGATTACGACGCGCAAAAGCCTCCATCATCTGCTGCATGTCGTCAGTGTGCTGTGCTTGTTCCTTTCCATGTTCGGAAACGAAAACATCGATATTTCCGACAGCATTCTGGACAAATACATCAAGAGTATTCAAGCGATTGACGCGCCGTTCTATATCCGCAGCTTGTTTGTCCGGAATTTCTTGTCCTCCAGGGACCGGTTCAAAAAATACAAAGGCGAGCTTGAGAAAACAAGCCGGTACGACATTCGATTCGATTACGGAGGAACTGCTCTTCAACGGAGAAACTATATCGCCGGAGCCCTGCGTTTTAATAAATCGATCTTGGACGTTGGCTGCGGAGAAGGCTTCTATGCGCTTCCTTTTGCCGCAAAAATCGAGGGCAGCTACTACGCTGTCGATATCGACGAACAACTGCTGGAATCGGTCAGCCGCAAGGCGCAAGCGCGGGAGCTCGATAACCTGATCACGTTTCGTTCGATCGATCATTTCTTGGAGGAATACAACGGCGAGCAGGTCGATGTCATCCTGACGGAAGTTATCGAGCATATGAGTCAGGACGAGGCCAAGACGTTGATTCAACGGATCTGCAAACAGGTGGATTTCGAACACTTTATTATTACGACGCCGAATTCGGATTTCAATCCGTTCTACGACTTGAGCGGATTCCGACACGATGACCACAAGTGGGAGATGGGACAGGAGGAATTCCAAGAGTGGTTTCTGGAGATCATCCGGGAAACGAGCCTGCACTATGAATTCGTCTCCGTCGGTGACGGAGTCAACAGCATCCAGACGACGCAAGGCGTCATTCTCAAGAAAAAGGGGGCCTAGCCAGTGGAGATCCAAACGAGGGTTCATACCATTTTTATGATGATCGGATCGACGGAATGCGGGAAAACGACGTTCGCCAACGAAGTGCTGATTCCCGGGCTGCGGTTCGAGGATGAGTCGAAACATTTTAAAGCCAACGTGCAATATCTTTCTTCCGACAGTATCCGCCAAGAGGTTCTTGGCTTTGCCTACGATAAATACGACCAATTGATGCTAGAGGCGAGCGGGCAGGCGTTTCATCTGCTGTTCGAAAAGTTGAAGATGGTGACCTCGTATCCCGTCAATGCGGAATTCGTGATCGTGGATACGACCGGATTGTCGGAGGACTTCCGGGCGAAGGTTCGCGAGATTGCCCATGAGAATAACTATAACCTGGAGGTCATCCTGTTCGATTACCGCAAGCGGGAGGATTACTACGCTTCCGAGCGGTCCAAGAAACTGATCACCAGCCACATTAACCGGCTGCGCAAAGACGTTCTCGGTTCGCTGGCCAAGGAAAAGTACGCCAAAATTCATAAGGTGCGCGCCAAAGATTTTTATTCGGAAACGGAGCAGCAGGCCAATCCGGATTACAGAGTTGTCATTGAAGATCAAGAGGAGTATTTGTCGACCATTCTTCCGCATGATCAAAAGATGATAATCGTCGGCGACGTTCACGAGTGTGTGGATGCGCTGCAAGGTTTGCTGCTGAGCTACGGTTATTCGATCGAAGCGGGGAAGCTGGCCGTAACGGATAAAGTGCGGAATACCAAGGTGCTGTTAGCCGGCGACTGGATCGATAAGGGAAAGCGCACCAAAGAGATCGTGGAATTTTTGTACGATAATCAGGAGCATTTCTTATTCGTCCTCGGGAACCATGAGAATTTCGTCTATAAATATTTGCGAGGGGAAATTCAGGGGGCCGATTCGGAGCTGCTCCGCACGTATTTCGATTCGACGGAAGTATTGCGAAATGATGCAGAGCTGCTGGAAAAGTTCAATCATCTCGTTTCCGTCTCGAAGCCGTTTTACCGGTCGGTCGGCACCAAAGGGGCATCCTTCTATGTGACCCATGCGCCGTGCCGGAACAAATATATCGGGAAGCTGGATGCGAATTCGATGCGTCATCAGCGCAGCTTCCGCATCAACCGGGAGGCGCCCCTGGAGGAGCAGCTGGATTTTCTTAACGAAGAAGCGGCGAAAAATCATCCGTACCACGTGTTCGGGCACATTGCGGCGAAGCAGGCATTCCGGATCAAAAGCAAGCTTCACCTCGATACGGGATGCGTGCACGGGAATGCACTGACTTCGGTCAGCATTTCGTTCAAGCCTTTCTTTAAAGCCTACAAGTCCGGGCAAGCTGTCATGACGGACGAGCTTCCAACCTTGTTCCGGGAAGAGAGAAAAGTATCCGTACAAGAGCTTGGCGACGAGGAAATTCGCAGACTGCGCTATGTGTCGCGGAATAAGATCAACTTTATCTCGGGAACGATGTCTCCGGCCGATAAGGACGTGGCCGCGGGCGAGCTGGAGTCTTTGCAGCGCGGCTTGGATTATTTTGCCGAACGCGGAGTCTGTCAGGTGGTGCTGCAGCCGAAATATATGGGCTCCCGATGCAACATTTATTTGCATCAGGACCGGGAGCAGTGCTTTGCAGTCAGCCGGAACGGGTACAAGATCAATCAAGTGGATCTGACCGGTATTTACGACCGGCTGCTGCAAAAATTCGGCGGATACATGGAGCAGAATGGCGTCTCTATGCTGCTTTTGGACGGAGAGCTGCTGCCGTGGAAAGCGCTCGGGGACGGACTCATCGAGCGGCAGTTCAAGCCGATCGAGAAGGCATTGGAGAGCGAGTTGGATTTTCTGAAGCGGAACGGTTTTGAACAAGCTTTTGGCAAGCTTGCGGAGGAGTACCGCGCCAGCGGGTTTGAAAAGGACCAGTTCCACCTCTCCAAAGCCGCCCTAAGCGACAAATACGGGGCAAGCGTGTATCAAAACTATAAATATGTCCATGACATTTTGGAAACCTACGTGCCGCTGGAGGAGCATGCGGCCGCTTATGCAACGTATAAGAAGCAGCTGGAGCTGTATGCGGAGGACGGGGAGCTGGAATACAAGCCTTTTTCCCTGTTGAAAGTGGTATACGATAGCGGCGAGGAGCAACTGCCGGATTGGAACACGTCGGAGATGTACCGTTTTCTGTCGGACGACGAGTTTGTTGAGCTGGATCTGTCCGAACCGGAGAGCCGTGAGCAGGCGGAGCAGTACTTCGCGACATTAACCATTGGGAACCATATGGAAGGCGTCGTGATCAAGCCGGAGATCATGGAAGGCCGGTCGGTCCCATATATGAAGGTCCGCAATCCGGAGTATTTATCGATCATCTACGGATACGATTACCGGTTCCCGCATAAGTATGGCAAGCTCATGAAGCAGAAAAACATTCACTCGAAGCTTCGCACCTCCACGAACGAATATCGGCTCGGCGGCCAAATGCTCGCTGTACGATTCGATGAAATCGCGCCGGACCATGAGACGTATAACGAAATCGTCGCCAACCTGCTGTTTGAAGTGGCCCGGGAGAAAGAAATTGATCCCAGGCTGTGAGGGAAGGAGCCGGCTTTGCGGCTCTTGGCGCATGTTGAGGGCATGTCCGGTAGTCCGTAGGTGGCTCCCCCGTCTACGCTCTGCCCCTTTTGTGGTATAATGGAAGTAGAAAACTGAGGCGAAAAGCAAGCCGTTTGGAGCTGAGGATATGACCGAACTGCTGGAACCGTCCGTTGATTTCGTGTTCAAACAAATCTTCGGCAGCGAAGAAAATAAAGACGAAGTGCTGTTGAATTTTCTGAACGAAGCGCTGCGGGAGACCGAGCCGAAGCCGTTTGTCAGCCTGACCTTGCTTAATCCGCAGCTGGATAAAAATGCGCTGACCGACAAACAGGCCATTCTGGATGTCCGCGCTCAGAACGAGGATGGCAAACAGGTGAATCTGGAAATTCAGGTCAGCAATAAATATGACATGCCGAAGCGCAGCTTATATTACGCGGCGAAGATGTATGAGGAACAGCTGGGAGAAGGTCAGTTCTACAAAAGCTTGAAGAAGGTCATCTCGATCAATATCCTGACCTTCAATCAAATCGCGAATGACCGGTTTCACAATATCTATCACCTGCGGGAAGACCATACGGGCGAGCTGCTGCTTGACGATATCGAAATTCATTTTATGGAGCTGCCGAAGCTTAGTTTGAGGCCGCATAAGATGGACGACCGGCTGGTGAATTGGCTAATGTTCATTGACGGCGCACCCAAAGAACGATGGGAGGAACTGGCTATGGATACACCGGGGCTGAAAAAGGCGATGACAACGCTGGAATTTTTGAGCCAGAACAAGGAAGCGCGGGCATTGTACGAGATGCGCAAAAAGGCGCTGCTCGACGAGCAATCCGCGCTGGACTATGCGGAATCGCGGGGTAGGGCGGAAGGAAGACTTGAGGGAAAGTTGGAAGGTAAATTGGAAGGGAAGCTAGAGATTGCGGCAAGTATGCTGCAAAAAGGTTTGCCTGTCTCTTTAATTGCTGAAATAACGGGCTTATCGGAGCCGGAGATCGAAGCGTTGAATAAAAAACTGCATTAGAATCCTGATTTCGTTTCCCTTGATGACAAGATCGGAGCTGCTGCTCCGGTCTTTTTTATATTTCATGAAAAACTTTCCATCCATCGTAATACTTTCGCCATGTTCGTTTCGGCGCAAATCAGCGAAGATAGGATACGTAAGGCGATGCTATCTATAAAGATTAAAAAGGTGATAACGATGAAATTAGCCGAAGCTTTAATGAATAGAGTCGATTGCCAAAAGCGCATCGAACAATTGAAAGTCCGCCTGAACCGTGGTGCGAAGGTGCAGGAA
Source organism: Paenibacillus sp. A3 (assembly GCF_001399685.1). Lineage (GTDB taxonomy): Bacteria > Bacillota > Bacilli > Paenibacillales > NBRC-103111 > Paenibacillus_G. Next base: position 30,598 of record NZ_JTHN01000021.1, on the reverse strand, counting down.
GGAGAGCATCCGCCGGAGGACCCGAAGGATTTGTTCCAAGAAATGAACGATACGCTGCAAGAGCTGGAGTCCTTGATGACCGCGATCAATCGGACGAACGCCCAAACGGTGCTGCACGACGGAGTTACCCTTGCCGATGCTTTGGCGAAGCGGGATATTCTCGCGATGCGCCGCACGATGATCCAAGAGGTCATTAACGCCGCGGCGATTAAGCAGGACCGCTACAGCAGGTCGGAAGTGAAATTCATTCCGACGGTCCATATTGCCGAGCTGCAAAAGCAGGTCGATCAGTACTCCAAAGCTTACCGGGAGCTGGATACCGGCATTCAGGAAATGAACTGGAAAACCGACCTGCTGTAAGTAACGATCATCCAAGTTAGTTGGTAGCCATGCGTCTGAAGGCGAGCACCACCCGCCAACTGGGCAAGTTGGACTCCCTGGTGGATGTGAGGGGCCATGTCCGGCAGGTTCAATTCCTGCATTTATGATTAAGCCCAGAACATCTTACAAGAGTACCGGTTCTTGTGATTGTAACGACCGGGTGCTGATTCAGACAAAGCGGCGAGGGCGGGAATGGGGAACTAACGGTGATACGCGTCTGAGACGCTCTATCATACATTTAGGTTGATGAACGGAAGGCGTACCGAGGCAGGGATTTCCTACAGTCCCGCAGTGCCCGCGCATCCTATGCGCCGGTATCCTGTACGGCCGATCCGGCATGAATCTGCCATTATTTTGGGTTCAAATCCCAAATCGTGTGGGACGATTACGCTCCGTGGGGAGCACTCGACTTTTAATCGAGCGAAAATGACAAGCTGTGACCTTCAAAGGTACCCTCAGTGGCTTCCACAGCACACTGCGTCCGGGCTTTGCAATCCGCGGATACCGGACGGAGAAACCGACGCGACCGCTAAGGAGAGAGCGAACGGGAGAACGGCTGCAATGGAGCCGATCCGAAGTTCGTCAGCTTCGAAGCCGGAAGCTCCGGCTCCTTCGTTCTTAAGCGGGATTCCGTCAGGGGCGCAGGAGGGTTCCTTTCGCAGGTCATCAACCAATGAAAGGCAGCTTAGGTATGAGCTGATGAAGGAGGATTTACCATGTTTAAAAAAGTAACCATTCAAACCGACGAGCGTGGCTTGCTGTTCCGCAAAGGAAGCTACAATAAATATTTGCAGCCCGGCACGTACCGCCTCTCATCTTTTACCGAAGAGACGGTTGTCGTTCTCGACATAACGAAGCCTTTTGCGGTGGAGGGGAAGGACTTGCAGCTGTTCCTCCACGATGATCAGCTCTTGCGGGAGCTGGATGTTATCGAAGTGCAGGACCATGAGTATGTGCTGCATTACGAGGACGGCAAATTCGCCGCAATGCTGACGGCCGGACGCTATGTGTTCTGGAACATTTTGAAGAAGCACGCTTATGTCCGGGTGGACATTCGCCAGCCCGAGTTGCCTGCGGAGGTCGATTTGGCGGTCAGACCCAGGCTGATGGCGTATTGCCAGACGTTCGAGGTGGCCAGCTACGAATCGGGCGTGCTGTTCTATAACCATGTAATGCAAAAAGAGCTCAAGCCCGGGAAATATTATTTTTGGAAAGGGCCTACCGCCGTCACCGTGAAGACCGTTGACCTGCGCCAGCAGCAAATGGACATGACCGGCCAGGAAATGATGACCGAGGACAAAGTGACCTTGCGGCTCAATTTTGTCTGTCAGTACAAAATCGTGAACCCTCTGCGAGCGCTCGAGATCAAATCGTTCGAGGATCAGATGTATATCCAGCTGCAGCTCATTTTGCGGGAATATATCGGCACCCTGAAGCTGGACGATCTGCTGAAAATGAAGCAGGAAATCGCGGCATTCGTGCTGTCCCGATTGAACGAGAAGAGCGAGGATTACGGTGTCGTCTTCGTATCGGCCGGTGTGAAGGATATTATCCTGCCAGGCGATATCAAGGACATCTTGAACACAGTGCTCCTTGCCGAGAAGAAGGCTCAGGCCAACCTGATCACGCGCCGCGAGGAAACGGCATCGACGCGCAGCCTGCTCAATACCGCCAAGCTGATGGACGAGAACCAGACGCTGTACCGGTTGAAGGAGCTGGAGTTCCTCGAAAAAATCTGCGAGAAGATCGGCACGATCTCGCTCACCGGCGGCGGCAACCTGCTGGAGCAGCTGAACTCGCTGCTGGGGGACAAGAGCGCAGGGAAAGCATAATCGATAGGTTTATCAGCGGGTCGCCTCGGCGGCCCTCTTTTTTTGCCCCTTCCCAACGGTTTCCACAGCATCGGCCCTCGAAATCGGGTATGATTTATATACATGGCGTATAAAAAGCGGGAAGCTTTTTTCGTTCTATCGGCGAATAGATTGTAAGCGGTTTCTATATTACTATTTAACCAGGTAAACTTTTTGAGGACAAGCCGCACTTCCAAAAGAATGCGCTTTCTTTGCAACATAGACTATCCAGCAAGGAGGTTAATCCATGATTCAAGTTAACACCTTGGTCAAGTCATTCGGCTCCGTTAACGTCCTGAAAGGCATTAATTTAAACGTACAGGAAAAAGAAGTCGTCGTCATGCTCGGCGCAAGCGGCTCGGGCAAAAGCACGCTGCTGCGGTGTCTGAACTTCCTCGAAATTTATGATGACGGGGAAATTTATATTTTCGGGGAAAAGCGCGATCCTCACAAGTCGAACCTGAATCAGATCCGGCAAGAAGTCGGCATGGTGTTCCAGCATTTTAATCTGTTTCCCCATAAAACGGTACTGGAGAACGTGATCGAAGCTCCGATCCATGTGAAGAAGATCAAAAAGAACACGGCCATCGACACCGCCTACGACTTGCTGGACAAGGTAGGGCTGAAGGATAAGGCGCACGATTATCCTGCCATGCTGTCCGGCGGGCAGAAGCAGCGCGTCGCCATCGCCCGTGCGCTCGCCATGGCGCCGAGAGTGATGCTGTTCGACGAGCCGACCTCGGCTCTGGACCCCGAGCTTGTCGGCGAGGTGCTCCAAGTGATGAAGCAGCTCGCCAAGGAAGGCATGACGATGATCGTCGTCACCCATGAGATGGGCTTCGCCCGCGAGGTAGCCGACCGCGTCGTCTTCATGAGCGACGGAAAAATATTGGAGGAAGCCCATCCCGAACAATTTTTTGTCAACCCGCAGACGGAGCGGGCCCAGCAGTTTTTGCGCAGTATCCTTTAAAAAGCAACGCAGCCTAAGACCAACTTACAGGAGGAATGTGTGATGAAAAAAGGGTTGAGCGTTTCCTTGTTGTCGATGCTGGTAGGGGCTTTGCTGCTCGCCGGCTGTGCTTCGACAGGCAAAACACCGTCTGCGGCTTCGGCCGACGGTAAAGATTCCGGACAAGTGAAAGCGTTTCATTTTGCGATGAGCGGGCTGTACAAGCCTTTCAACTACAAGGAAAATGGCAATCTGGTCGGCTTTGACGTCGAATTCGGGGGCGAGCTGGCCAAGAAAATGGGCGTGAAGGCCGAGCCGGTCACAAACCCGTGGGAAACGATCATCCCGGGTCTTCTCTCGAAGAAATACGATGCGATTCTGGGCAGTATGGCGATTACGCCGGAACGCCAGAAGACGGTCAACTTCACGACGCCTTACTACCGGTCGGGCGCGCAAATCTTCGTTGCCAAGACGAACGAGACGATCAAAACTGCGGCTGATCTGAAGGGCAAGAAAATCGGCGTGCTCAAGGCAAGCTTATTCAAAAGTTTGGCTGCCGAACGGACGGATGCGGGCAACATTACCGAATACGATAGCGATCTGACAGCGCTGCTGGATCTGCCGACGGGGCGGGTGGATGCGGTCATTACGGACGATTTGGTCGGCTTCCGGATGATCAAGGAGAGCGCTACGGCGATCAAGGCCGTAGGGGAGCCGTTGACGATGCAGGAAATGGGAATCGCAGTCCGCAAGGAGGACCAAGCTCTGCTGGATCAATTGAACAAGGCCATCGACGAAATGGTCAAAGACGGAACGTACGACAAACTGAGCGAGAAATGGTTCGGCAGAAATATTTTGCAAAAGTAACGAAACGATATTCAGATGAGGTGACCCGATGATCGAAATCTTGCTGTCCAGTTACGACGTGTTTCTGAAAGCGACCTGGCTGACCGTTCGCATAACGTTGGTTTCTCTTCTGCTCGGAAGCGTCATCGGTCTGATCTTTGCCTTTTTCCGGCTGTCGAAGAGCCGCGTCTTGAACGCCGTGGCGACATTCTACATTACGTTAATCCGCGGAACGCCGCTTATTATCCAGATCGCCGTGCTGTACTTCGGAATTTCCAACATTATTTTGCTGTCGCAATTTTGGGCGGGGGTGTTCGCGCTGGCGATTCACGGCGGCGCTTACATCGCGGAAATTTTCCGCGGCGCGATTCAATCGATCGACCGCGGTCAGATGGAGGCCGCCCGCTCGCTCGGGATGACGTATCCGCAGGCGATGCGAAGAATTATTTTGCCGCAGGCTTTCAAAATCGCCATTCCTCCACTCGGTAACCAATTCATTCTGGGGCTGAAGGAATCGTCGCTCGTGGCCTACGTCGGCATGTCGGATTTGTGGGGAGCGGCGTTAAGCGAAGCGGCCGCGAACTTCAAGCAGCTCGAAACGTACGTGGTGGCGGGACTGTATTACTTGGCTCTGGTTATGCTCTTCACGTTTGTCGTGGGCAAGCTGGAAGCGAGACTCGATGTCAACGCGAAAGTGAAAAGCAGGGAAGCGAGCGCCAAGCCGCGCGCCCGCTACAGCTCCTCGGAAGAAACGGTCAGCTTGTAGGCCATAATCGCGATCTCCAGCTTCAAGCGGTCTTCCGACGATTGAAGATTGCGCCGGGTTTTCTTCTCGATCTGGTTCAGCCGGTATTTCAGCGTGTGACGGTGAATGAACAGCTCGGCCGCGGTCACGTGCAGGCTCTGGTTATGGTACAAGTACGTTTCCAGCGTTTGAAGCAGGTCGGCTCCCTGACGCTTGTTCTGCATCAAGACTCCGAGCTGCTCCTCGGCAAACTGCCGCAAATCCATGCCGAGCTCCTGCATTTGGATCAAGAAATGATAAAGTCCCAGATCGTCATAGTGGACGACGGACTTCGGCTTGTGCAGCAGCTTGGCGAAGACGAGAGCCCGGTGCGCTTCCTGCGCGCTTTTGGCCAAGTCGGCCAGATCGGTGTAGCTTTTGCCGATGCCGATCCGCAGCGGGTAATCGGGATAGAACAAGCTCCATTTGTCGGCGATGTCCCGTACGGCCAGAAGCGACGCTTCCTCTGCGGCTTCGGGAGCCGTTCCTTTGCTCCCCGTTCCCATGAGGACGATGCAGCCGTCCAGCCGGTTGCGCAGCAGAAACTGGCGGTTATGCTTGTTCATCGTCTGGTTCACGACCTGATACAGCCGGTCCAACATGTCGTCCAGCGTACGGCGCTCCAGATCAGGCGGAAGGTTCTCCACCTTGATTTGCAGCACGGCTTGACTGCCGCTCGGATCGAAGCCCAGTTTTTTCCCGCGCTCGATGACTTCGGCTTTATTGGTAAAATTTTTGCTTAACACTTGATCGAGAAATTCGCCTTGAAAACGGATTTCCGTATCCAGAATCGCTTTATGCCGCAGGAATTCAATCGCATACACGGTGGCCGCATGCTCGACCGCGATCTGGTCGATGTCTTTCCATCGTTCTTTATCCTTGATGGCCGCAATCCAGCCGTAGTTCGTTTGATTCGCCATGACTGGATAGAGCGAAATTGTGTATTCGCTTTCATGATTGTTTAAGCGAAGAAGCTGCTGTTCAAAAGGCGGCTGCAACGGCTCGGAAAAGAGCAGGAGCCGATCCTGACCGATCCGGCGGAACGCGTCATGAACGATCCGATCCGAGACGATGGAAGCATCCGCATCGAACAGCACGATGCTGCCGTCCGTCAGCCGCGACAGTGTCTCGGTGATCGCCTGGATGCCTTGGTTATCCAAGACCAGACGGGTAAATTCCTTATGGATATTGATCGAATGCTCGAACATGCGGAACTGGTTGTTGACGATCTGCTCCAGAATTGCCTTGGTAATGACCGAAAAGTTGATATCCGTCGGAATTTCCAGCAGCGGAAGGGCGGAGCGGTTCGCAATGTCGATGAACGATTGGGGAATTTCGCGCAAGTAAAAGCCGGTGTACATCGCGACGCCGGACAGCTTCTTGTTGGACAGCAGCTTGTGGAACTGGTTCCGTTTCTCTTCGCTTTCCATCAGGCCGAAGCCGGTCGTAATCAGGAACTCGCCTTCCTGCAGCCGGTCGATGTCTTCGATGACTTCGACGATCGTGACCCATTTGATGATATTGTTCATGCCGTCGAATCCGGCGACCAATTTCGTCTTCGACATCACGGGCAGCTGGATCGCTTCTTGAATGCTAATTCCCATGAATGATCCTCTTTTCTGTGCGGATTGGCTTGAGTAAGTTATATCACGGCCCGTGATTTCGGGCAAGCTGGAATTTATACCTGATGTATAAAAAAGCGCGCTCATTTTGGATTCGACGGTCGAATAGATCGAGCGCTTTAGCTGGTTTAAACTACAAGTAATCGCAGCCATAACGAAGAGGCCGGAGGTGGAACGATGGCAGTCGATACGGTTCGGCAAACGGAACAACCAAGCGTCTTGGAGCGAACGCAGCAGCTCATCAAGAAGGCGCTGGAGCATATGGGCTGCGCGGAATCGTTTTACGAGATGTTGAAGCGGCCCCTTCGCCTGCTAACGGTTCGCATTCCCATACGCATGGACGACGGCTCCGTCCAGGTATTCACCGGCTACAGGGCTCAGCATAACGATGCGGTGGGACCAACCAAGGGCGGCATTCGGTTTCATCCCGCGGTAACGCCGGAAGAGGTGACGGCTCTATCGATGTGGATGAGCATCCAATGCGGTCTGACTGACCTCCCGTACGGCGGAGGTATGGGAGGCATCGAGTGCGATCCGCGCACAATGTCCGCCGCAGAACTGGAGCGGCTGAGCCGCGGGTATGTCCGGGTGATCAGCCAGATCGTCGGCCCGACGAAGGATATTCTGGCCCCGGATATGTACACGAATGCGCACATGATGGCTTGGATGATGGACGAGTACAGTCGTCTCCGTGAGTTCGACTCGCCAGGCTTTATTACCGGCAAGCCGCTTGTGCTAGGCGGTTCGGCAGGCAGGGAGTCCTCGACGGCCAAAGGCGTGACGATCGTGCTGCGCGAAGCGGCGAAGGCGGCCGGCGTGCAGATGGGCGGAGCGAAGGTGATCGTTCAAGGGTTCGGCCACGCCGGGGGCTATTTGGCCAAATTTCTGCACGACGCCGGAGCGAAGATCGTAGGGATTGCGGACGCCGGCGGCGCTCTGTACCATCCGGACGGCCTGGATGTCGATTATTTGCTGGAAAAACGGGATGCGTACGGCGCGGTCACCCATCTGTTTGCGAGCGCTATCTCCAACCGGGAGCTGCTTGTGCAAGCTTGCGACATTCTCATACCGGCCGCCGCTGAAAACCAAATTACGGAAGAGAACGCGGCCGACATTCAAGCGAAAATCGTCGTCGAGGCGGCGAACGGACCGACGACCGCGAAGGCCACGGAAGTCCTCACCTCCCGAGGCGTATTGCTTGTCCCAGACGTGCTGGCAAGCGCAGGCGGCGTTGTCGCTTCGTACTTCGAGCGGGTTCAAAACAACCAGGGCTGCTATTGGTCCGAAGCGGAAGTTTATCGGAAGCTGGACCAGATTTTGGTCAAAGCCTTTCGCGGGGTCCATCAGATCGCGCTGGAGAGCAAGGTGGACATGAGGCTGGCCGCCTATATGGCAGGCCTTCGAAAAATGGCGGAAGCCATGCGCTGGAGAGGCTGGGTTTAACACAAGCGTAAAGAGGGGAACCGACATGACGGATACTCATTTGATCAAGCCGATTCTGGACTACGACTATCCTACGGTAGCCAGCGGACAAGGAATTTACCTGTATGACACGGACGGCAAAACGTATATCGACGGCTGCTCCGGCGCGGTAACGGCCAGCATCGGCCACGGGGTGCCGGAAATCGTCGAGGCGATGAAGGTGCAAGCGGAAAAAGTATCGTTCGCGTACCGTGCCCAGTTTACGAGCGAGCCAGCCGAAGAGCTTGCCCGCCGGTTAAGCGAATGGTCCGGGGGGCGCTGGAACTGGTCCTTTTTCGTCAACAGCGGCTCGGAAGCGACGGAGACGGCGATGAAGATCGCGATCCAGCATTGGCAGGAGAAAGGCCGCGACCGCAAAAACCGCTTCATCTCCCGCTGGATGAGCTATCACGGCATTACGATGGGCGCTTTGTCCATGTCCGGCAATATTTTGCGGCGCAAGCGGTTCATTCCGCTGCTCGAAGATTATCCGTCCGTCTCAGCGCCGTACTGCTACCGCTGTCCGCTGAAGGAAGCGCATCCCGGCTGCGGCATGAAGTGCGCGCAGGAGCTGGAAACGTCGATTTTGCGTATCGGGCCGGAGCATATCGCCGGATTTATCGCGGAGCCGATTATCGGCGCTTCGGGAGGGGCGGTGACGCCGCCGGAGGGTTATTATCAGGAGATCAAGCGCATCTGCGACAAATACGATATTCTGTTCATCGCGGACGAGGTGATGACGGGGCTCGGAAGAGCCGGCAAGAAGTTCGGCATCGAGCATTGGGAGGTCACCCCGGACATCGTCGCCTTAGGCAAAGGCATGAGCGCAGGCTACACGCCGATGGCGGCGACGCTGGTCAGCGATAAAGTGATGGAGCCGATTCTGAAAGGGTCCAAATCGATCATGGCGGGCCATACGTACAGCGCCAATCCGCAATCCGCCGCCGTTTGCCTGGCTGTGCTGGACTATATGGAAAAGCACGATTTGGTCCGCAAGGCGGAAGTGAACGGCGAGTATCTTCTGGGCAAGCTGCAGGAGATGGCCAAGCGGCTGGAGATCGTAGGCGACGTGCGGGGCAAAGGGATGCTGCTCGGACTGGAGTTCGTGCCGGATGTGCGGACGAGAGGAATTTTTCCGCTATCGCTCGGCGTGACGGCGCGGGTCATCAAGCGCGCTTTTGACAAAGGGCTGCTCGTGTACCCGGCATCGGGAGGCATCGACGGAGCGGCCGGAGACGCGATTATCGTCTCTCCGCCATTAATCATCACCCCAGAGCAAATCGATAGCCTAGTAAGCATATTGGAAAAAAGTATTTTCGAAGTGCAAGAGGAACTTCGGACGGAAGGCCATTTGAATAAAGCGGCGGTATAGGGGAAGGGGGAAAACGCATGGAGCTTGTAAAAAAGCGAAGCAAGGTCGCCGGGCTGGAGGACGCGCTTCAGCATATACGCGACGGGATAACCCTGATGTACGGGGGCTTCGGAGGCGTGGGCAATCCTCCGTCATTGTGCCAAGGCATATTGGATAAAGGCGTGCGCGATCTCGTCCTGATAGGCAATGACTGCGCGTTCCCGGATATCGGCATCGGACGGCTGATCACGGCGGGAAGGGCCAGAAAGGTCATCGTCTCGCACATCGGCTCCAATCCGAACGCCGGGCGATTCATGAACGAGGGCGCGCTGGAGGTGGAGTTCAGCCCGCAAGGGACGCTGGCCGAGCGTATCCGCGCCGGAGGTGTCGGCTTGGGCGGCATCTTCGTCGATGTCGGCATCGGCACGATTGCCGAAGAGGGCAAGCAGCAGATCGTGCTGGACGGCAAGCCTTATTTGATCGAGACGGCGCTGACTGCCGAGGTCAGCATCGTGCACGCGCAGAAGGCCGATCCGTACGGCAACTTGATCTATGACAAAAGCGCCCGCAATTTCAATCCGCTCGTCGCGATGGCTGGAGATTACACCATTGCCGAGGTAGACGAAATCGTGCCGCTCGGCGAGCTGGACCCGGAATGCATCGTCACCCCGGGAATTTATGTCGATATGGTCATACCGAGTCAAGGAGTGAACTGGACATGGGCGTGGGAGTAGAAGATAGCCGTTACCGGATCGCCCGGCGGGCGGCGCAGGAGATTCAAGACGGGATGCTCGTGAACCTCGGGATCGGGATTCCGACCTTGGTGGCCAATTATGTGCCGCCGGAGCTCCAAGTGTTTTTTCACGCGGAGAACGGCATCCTGGGCACCGGTCCGAGCCCGGCCAAGGGGAGTGAAGATCCGGCGCTGTGCAATGCCGGAGGCTTTCCGGTGACGATCGTGCCGGGCGCATCGTATTTCGACAGCGCGACGGCGTTCGGGATTATTCGCCGCGGCTATGTGGACATCACGATTCTGGGCGCGCTCGAAGTGAGCCAGCACGGGGATTTGGCGAACTGGATCGTTCCCGGCAAACGGGTGCCCGGGATGGGCGGAGCGATGGAGCTGGCGCAAAAGTCGCGCAAGGTCATCGTCCTGATGAACCACACGAACAAGCAGGGCGAGTCGAAAATATTGAAGCAGTGCTCGCTTCCTTTAACCGCGCCGCGCTGCGTGGATATGATCATTACCGAAATGGCCGTGATGGAAGTGACGGACGAAGGACTGGTTTTGCGGGAAGTGATGGCCCCCTTCACAGCAGAAGATGTCATCCGGCAGACGGAAGCGGAATTGATCGTTCCGTCCGTTGTGTCCACGATCCAATAAGGGAGGCAATCCGTGATGAATGAAGTCGTTATCGCGGCAGGAGTCCGCACGGCGGTCGGAGCCTTCGGCAAGTCGCTGCGGGATGTGCCCGCCACCGAGCTGGGGCGTCAAGTGCTTACTGGCTTGATGGCGAAAACGGCGCTGCCGAAGGAAGAGGTGGGCGAAATCATTTTCGGCCACGGCTATGTGCACGGCGGGGGGCTCAATTCGGCCCGGATCAGCTCGCAGCGGGCGGGCTTTCCGCTGACGCTGCCGGGCCACGTCGTCATCAAAGCGTGCGGCTCGGGCCTCAAGGCGATCACAAGCGCGACGCTGGCGATTGCGGCGGGGCAAGAGGAAGCCGTCATTGCGGGCGGCGTGGAAAGCATGAGCCAAGTGCCTTATTTGGTCCGAAACCGCTGGGGCACGAAGTTCGGCCATGTCGCGATGGAGGACGCGCTGCTCGCTGACGGGCTGACCTGCTCCTTGGGAAATGAGCATATGGGCATGACAGCGGAGCGATTAGCCGAGCAGTACGGCATTTCCCGGGAAGAGCAGGACCAGTTTGCCTTCGAAAGCCACCGCAAGGCGGCCGACGCCGTCCGCAGCGGACGGTTCAAGGACGAAATCGTGCCGCTGGAGCTGCGGGAACGGCAAGGGATCCGGCTCTTCGACAGCGACGAGTCGCTGCGGGAAGATATCGAGCTGGCGAAGCTTGCTAAGCTGCCCGCCGTCTTCAAGCCAGACGGCACCATCACCGCGGGCAACGCCTGCCCGATGAACGACGGCGCAGCCGCCGTGCTGCTCCTGTCCCGCAGCAAAGCGGAGCGGGCGGGCATCCAGCCGCTGCTCAAGGTCAAAGCGTTCGCCAGCGCCGGAGTCGATCCGGGCGTGATGGGCATCGGGCCGGTGCCCGCCGTCCATAAGGCGCTGCACAAGGCGGGGCTGACGCTCGACGACATCGGGCTGATCGAGCTGAACGAAGCGTTCGCCGCGCAAGCGCTGGCCGTCATCCGCGAGCTGAAGCTGAACCCGGAGCGGGTGAACGTCAACGGCGGCGCGATTGCGCTGGGGCATCCGGTAGGCGCTACCGGAGCGAAGCTGACCGTGACGCTGATGCACGAAATGCTGCGGTCCGGCGTGAAGTACGGCATGGTGACGCTGTGCATGGCCGGCGGCATGGGTATTGCGGTGATCTACGAGAACGTGAGTGAGGCGTAGAGGGTTTCGAATTTTTAGATGTTCGGTGAAAAAAGGAGCGGAGCGGCCGAAAGCGTTCTGGAGAAACGGAGTGTTCGCCTTTGTTCCCGGATTTCAACCCCTAAAGGGGTTAGATAATCAAGAAATCCGGGAACAAGAGCGATCGGAGGAACGCTTCGGCAGCGCAGCGCCTGCATATTCACCGTTCTACCGGTAAGGAGGAGAAACATGTCAGAGCTCCAAGCACGGATTAAGCAGTGGATGCGCACGCACAGCGAGGAAGGCATGGCCTTCCTGCAGCGGCTGGTGCAGGTGCCAAGCACGCAGGGCCATGAGGCGGCGGCGCAGGCCTTGGTCGCCGAGAAGCTGCGGCAGATGGGCTTAGAGGTCGACGTATGGGAGCTGGACGGGGAAGCTTTGAAGAAGCATCCGTACTTTTGCTCCTCGCGGCCGGACTTTGATAACTGCCCGAATGTGGTCGGCATTCTGCGCGGTTCCGGCGGCGGGAAGTCGATCATCCTGAACGGCCATATCGACGTCGTCCCGGAGGGGGAGCGCGAGCAGTGGTCGGACGATCCGTACAGCGGCGCGATCCGGGACGGCAAAATGTACGGCCGCGGCGTCACGGACATGAAAGGCGGAAACGTCTCCCTGCTGCTGGCGATCCAAGCGATTCAAGGGCTGGGTCTCCGGCTGAAAGGCGACGTCATCTTTCAGAGCGTCGTCGAGGAGGAAAGCGGCGGGGCTGGTACACTCGCCACCGTGATGCGGGGCTACCAGGCCGATGCGGCGATCATTCCGGAGCCGACGAATATGCGTATTTTTCCGAAGCAGCAGGGTTCGATGTGGTTCCGCATTCAAGTGAAGGGCCGAGCGGCGCACGGCGGCACCCGGTATGAGGGAGTCAGCGCCATCGAGAAAAGCATGCTCGTCATCCGCCACATTCAAGCGCTGGAGGAACGGCGCAACGCCCGGATCACCGATCCGCTGTATCAAAATACGCCGATTCCGATCCCGATCAACATCGGGGTCATCCAGGGCGGCAACTGGCCGTCCTCAGTTCCCGATCTCGTCCGTTTGGAAGGCCGGATGGGCGTCTCGCCCGAGGAAACGATCGAGGAAGCGAAGCTGGAGATGGAGCAGTGGCTGGAGCGGCTTGCCGAGCAGGACCCGTGGTTCAAGGAGCACGCTCCCGTGTTGGAATGGTTCGGCGCCCGCTGGATTCCCGGTTCGATGGACATGGAGCATGAGCTCATGCACACCTTGGCGGATCAGTACCGCAGGGTTGCCGGAGCGGAGCCGGTCATTGAAGCGTCCCCGTGGGGAACCGACGGCGGTCTGCTGACCCAAGCGGGCAAGACGCCCGCTATTGTGTTCGGGCCGGGAGTTACGGAAGTCGCTCATTACCCGAACGAATATATCGAGCTGGACAAAGTGACGGAAGCGGCGGAAATCATTGCTTTGACGCTTATCGAATGGTGCGGACTGAACGAAACGAACGGTTAATTTTTCAAGCCGAAAGGGGAACAAACCTATGACAGCTCAACGAAAATTCGTATCGGTTGCAGCCGAATTGCCGGGAGCGAAGACAAAGGCTCTCTTAGAGCGGAGACAGCAAACGGTATCCAAGGGAGTCGGCAACAACCATCCTTTGTTTGTCGAAAGAGCGCAGGGGGCGCTGCTGTACGATGTGGACGGCAACGTGTTCCTGGACTTCGTCGGTGCGATCGGCACCATCAACGTGGGTCACAGCCCGGTCGAGGTCGTGGACGCCATTAAGGAGCAAGCGGAAAAGTACATTCATACGTGCTTCCATGTCGGAATGTATGAGCCTTATGTGGCGTTGGCGGAAAAGCTCGCCGAGATCACCCCGGGCGATTTTGCGAAAAAAGCCGTGCTCTTGAACAGCGGCGCGGAGGCGGTCGAGAACGCCGTGAAGATCGCCCGGAAATATACAGGCAAAACGGGCATCGTCTCGTTCACCCGCGGCTTCCACGGCCGGACTCTGCTCGGCATGTCTCTGACCAGCAAAGTGAAGCCGTACAAATACCAGATGGGGCCGTATGCCCCGGCGATCTATAAAGCGCCTTTTCCGTATCCGTACCAACGTCCCGCGTCGATGACCGAAGAAGAGTACGGGGAGTTTTGCCTGAAGCAGTTCGAGGATTTCCTGTTGACCGAGGTCGCCCCGGAAGAGCTGGCGGCGGTCATTATGGAGCCGGTGCAGGGCGAGGGAGGCTTCATCGTTCCGCCAAAATCGTTCGTGCAGGGCGTCTTTCAGATTTGCAAGAAGCATGGTATCTTGTTTATTGCCGATGAAATTCAGACCGGCTTTGGCCGGACCGGAGAAATGTTCGCTTCGACGCTGTTCGAGATCGAACCGGATCTCATCACGCTTTCCAAATCGATCGCCGCAGGTCTTCCAATTAGCGCCGTCGTCGGCAAAGCGGAGATTATGGACGCCCCGAACCCGGGCGAAATCGGCGGAACCTATGGCGGCAGCCCGCTCGGTTGTGCGGCGGCTCTGGCAGTGATCGAGATGATGCAGCGCGAAGATCTGCCGGGAAAATCGCGCGTCATCGGCGACACGATCCGCAATCATTTTCACAAGCTGCAGGATGAGTTTAAAATCATCGGAGACGTTCGCGGACTGGGTGCGATGTGCGCCGTGGAGTTTGTTGATCCGGACACCGGCAAGCCGGCGAAAGAGTTCGTTGCAGCTTTGCTGCAAGCTTGTTACCGAAAAGGAGTGGTCCTGCTCGGCGCAGGAGTCCACAGCAATATTGTCCGTTTCTTGACCCCGCTGGTCATCACGGAGGAGCAACTGCAAGAAGGGCTCGACATTATCAGCGAGGCCATGGCGGAACTGAGCGCCGTATCGGCCGGAGCGGGTAAGGCGGACTGATCGTATCGCATAAGGAGGCGGATTTACTTCATGAAAAAGCATGCATTCATCGACGGAACCTGGGTTGAGACGAAAAATTACACCCCGCTGTACTCGCCGTACTCCAAGGAAAAGCTGGCCGACATCGCTTCGGCTGATCTCGCGGAGACCGAGCAGGCGATCGAAGCGGCGGTCCGCTGCAAGCCGGTTATGCGAAGCATGCCGGCCCACCAACGGGCCCGCATTCTGGAAACCGTTTCCCGCCTGCTGGAACAGCGCCGCGAAGAAGCGGCCCGACACATCGCGCTGGAAGCCGCCAAGCCGATCAAAGCCGCACTGATCGAGGTAGACCGCACGATCCAGACATATAAGTTGGCCGGCGAGGAAGCGAAGCGGATTCACGGCGAAACGTTGGCGATGGACGCCGTTCCCGGAGGGGAAGGACGCTTCGCTTATACCATGAGAGAGCCGCTGGGCGTGGTCGGGGCGGTCACTCCGTTCAATTTTCCGATGAATCTGGTCGCCCACAAGCTGGGCCCGGCCATTGCCGCGGGCAATACCGTCGTCCTGAAGCCTGCGGGCCAGACGCCTTTATCGGCGTTTTTCATCGCGGAGCTATTCGCGGAAGCCGGGCTACCGGCCGGCGCTCTGAACGTCGTCACCGGCGCCGGCAGAGTCATCGGCGATAAAATCGTCGAAGACCCCCGCGTCGATGTCATTACGTTCACGGGAAGCCCATCCGTCGGCAAAAGCATCCGCGCGAAAGCCGGATTGAAGCGGGTCACACTGGAGCTGGGCTCCAACTCCGCAGTTATCGTGGACAGCGATGCCCGGATCGATTCCATTATTGCGCGCTGTGTCACAGGTGCGTTCTCGTTCCAAGGCCAAGTCTGCATCTCCTTGCAGCGGGTGTACGTGCTGGAGGACAGGTATGACGAGTTTGTCGAAAAATTCGTCGCAGCGGCCAAGCAGCTCAAGCTTGGAGACCCGCTGGATGCCGATACGGACGTGTCCGCGATGATCTCCGAACGCGAAACGGAGCGGGCCGTGGAATGGATTAAGGAAGCCGCGCAGAAGGGGGCAACCGTGGCGCTGGGCGGAACGGCCGAAGGCGGGATTCTTGCGCCTACGGTGCTGCTGAACGTCGCTCCTGACGCGCAAGTGTCCTGCAAGGAAGTGTTCGCCCCGATTGTGCTGATCAACAAGGTCAGCTCAGTGGAGGAGGCGGTGGATTGGGTTAACCATTCCGTCTACGGGCTCCAGGCCGGGATTTATACCGACAATCTGCACACCGCCATGAACGCGATCGATAAGCTGCATGTCGGCGGCGTCATGATCAACGACATACCAACCTTCCGGCTCGATCACATGCCCTACGGCGGCGTGAAAGAAAGCGGAGTCGGACGCGAAGGCATCAAGTATGCGGTGGAGGAATTGACGGAGCTGAAGCTCGTGGTGTTTAACCGGAATCGGTAGGTGGGGGAGTAGTTCGGAGGCGGTAATTTGAGGAAAAGTAGTGTTAAAAAGTTAGTATTTTTATTTGAGGGGCTGCCGCGGCGGCTCTATTTTTTTATGTTTAGGACAGACTTGCGAAGGAAAACTTTTAATACCCATAAAGAGAAAGCCTTATACTATATAACTCAGCCTGTTGAGGTATATCACCAACAGGCTGCCTTTCCTAAAATTAATAGAGAATTGTTTTGAAAGTGACGGTTTACAAACATAAAGCTTCTATTGATAAAGCTGAATATTCTCTTCTGAGTTCCGTATGAATCGCTTTAAGAAAGGCTTTTGCGAGTTGCACTGGAACAGCATTGCCAATCTGTGTAGCAATATTTTCTGATGAGCCTTCATTAACGGAACCCAGCAGGTTTCCTGTGAATTTATAATTTTTTGGGAAAGTTTGAATTAGGGCGGCCTCTCTTATACTAATAGCTCGATCTTCTGTGGGGTGACCAAAACGTCCTTTTGAGTAGGCAAGGCAACCACAAGTTATTGTTGGTGCATAGTCCAAATTGTTCATTCTGCCGTAAACATCACCAAAGCTTATGTTTTTTTGTTTATGGCAATCCAATATTAATTCTTTTGGCCAGTCAGAACGACTACCGCCATTTGGTTTTGTATTTCTTATTCTTTTAAGATTAATTTCTGATAAATTTCTGCACTTATGCAGTGGGTCAGTTGGGTCTGCTTCACCTGCACTAAGAGGAGCAAGGTTAAAGCTTTTTAGATATTTACCTAGAGATTCTGCTTTTATTTTCAAAGGCCATAAGTTCAAAGGATTCGAAACATAAGGTGTTCCATTTCTTGGATGTTTGATTACTGCTTCGGTGTTCGGAAAACTATCGATTCTCTTAGCTATCAAAATCATTCGTTTTCTGCGTTGAGGAACGCCATAGTCAGAAGCATCAACGACTTCATAACGAATATGATATGAAGGACGGTTAAGGTTTTTTTTGAATCCGAAGCGATCTACGTTAGAAAGCCGTTTTAGAAACAAATGGAAGATGCTATAATTGACTATATTGTCAACGTTCTCAAAAAAAATAAACTTTGGAAAATAAATATCAGCAACTCTTAATACTTCAAGAATTAGTGTATTTCTTCCGTCAAAGTTATTATTACTTTTCTTCCTCGAATGTTTAGAAAATCCCTGACATGGAGGTGTTCCTATTAATAAATCAAGTGACTCTTTTGGTAGGGCGACCTTTTCTAGCCATAGATCCTTTGTAATATTTCTTATGTCTTCAACTATAAGATGTTTGTTTCCATGATTAAGTTCGTAGGTTTTTGCAATTATGGGATCATATTCTACTGCGCACTTTATTTCAAATAGATTCTTTAAAGCTTCAGAAACGCCACCAGCTCCCGAAAAAAGATCAATTGCAGTAAATTTTTTATCCAAATTTCATCACCGCTTAACTTTGTTAATCTTTAAAGATATTATAACTACTTCTTTCCATATTGTCTTGAATAATTTAGACAAATACAATTCAATCATTCTGAATAGGAGAAAATATAATGGCTAAATTTAGAACCAGGGCACGTGCTGTCGATCTACTTGGAAAACAACAAATCAGAGACGAAGTTACAGCAATTTCTGAACTATTAAGAAACTCGTATGATGCGGATGCTTTTGAAGGACTAGTCAATATCAATACTTCGAATCAGAGTATTGTAGTTTGGGATGATGGGGATGGCATGGATGCTGAAGATCTTGAACAAAACTGGCTTACTATAGGTACCTATTCAAAAAAAGGAAAGATTCAAAAATCTCGAAAAGGTAGGGTTAAAATAGGTGAAAAGGGGATAGGTAGACTCGCTGTCTCCTTACTTGGAGATCAATTATTATTGATTTCTAAAAAGAGATATAAAGGATCTTGGAGTTTGCTTTATCTTCACTGGGAACTATTTAGAAATGAAAGATTGTTTCTCGAAGATATAGAGATTCCTGTTAAAAATTTTAGTTCATTTGATGAACTAGTCACTTTCCTTAAAAATAATGTAGATGAACTTAAGAACATATTAGTACGAAACCTGAACGATAAAAATAATTGGGACGCTGATAAGCGGAATGAAGTCATTACACAGATAAACTCCTTTACTATTAATAATCAGGTATTTGATCTTTTAAAATTAAACGAAAATAGAGGTGGGGGAACACTATTTTATCTCGCAAATATAGATACTACTTGGGACTGGAATATTTATGAGACCCAAATTAAGGATGAAAGTCTCCAGGTTCGGGTTAGAAGACTTAAAGATATACTATATTCCTTTCAAAATTATATAGATTTGTTCGATGAAGAATTAGAAAAGAATACTGAAAGTGAAGAAGAAAAGAAAGAAGAAACAATCTTTATCCCAAAAATACATATTAATGGAAAACCAATGGAAGACGAAACTTGGTTTAACCAGGAAGATATTGGTTTGTATGATTATGCATTAAAAGGCCAGATTCAAAATGGTGTCTTTCAAGGTAAAGCATTTATGCGAGGTCTGAAATCAATAGAGAATGTCCGTGCAGAATTAACAGAAGGAATCGATAGAAGGACATTAAAGGATTGTGGTCCTATAAAACTAAAGTGGTACTTTGTTGAAGGTTCGGCAGATCTATCATCTTTAAACAAAGATGAGCATAAAAGAATGAATGATAAGTTAAATAATATCGGTGGTGTTTACGTTTACAGAGATGGATTGAGAATCTTGCCGTATGGCGAAACTGGAAACGATTTTCTTAATATGGAAGAACGAAGATCTCTCCGTGCTAGAACATATCTTTTTAGCCATAGAAGAATGTTCGGGTTTATGGAAATTTCAAAGGCAGAGAATCCTAACTTGGTGGATAAATCAAGTAGGGAAGGATTTGTAGAAAATGCAACTTATAATTATTTTCGTACAGTTGGTATTAATCTTCTAAAATGGTGGGCCATACAGTATTTAGAAACTCTTAAAGATGATGGTAAACGTGATAGTTATATTAACTATTATAAAAGTGAATATGAAAAAGCAGAGAAAGCGCGACAATCCCAAAAGGATGAAGAAAAAAAGGAAAAGGAGCACCTGAAAGATCTAAGAAATAAACTAAGCAGGGATACCAATTCAATTGAGTTATTAACAAATAGACTACAAAAAGATGTTGTTTTAAGAATAGAAGAAGGTATTAATAGAATTACTAATGCTAATAGTAGGTTTAATCAAGAACAATTTTTTTATAGCTTAAAGCTAAATTTGTATGAGACTATTAGCCAAATTAATAGCGTGAAAATTGAGATCAATCCAAGGTATCAATATCCTTATGACTTATTAGATATGATAAATACGCACAATAATAGAATTACTGTTGAACAACTCAATTTAACGACTTTTATAGAGGAGGAGCTTGATAAATTAAAACAAAAAATTGATAATTCAAATTTGAAATTTAAGCTGAATGTATTAGAGCAACTCGATCAAGCAATAGATTGGATTGATGACTTTTGTAATAACAAATATTCCAAATTAGGTAATAGTTATAGTATTTCTATTCAGAATTTATTGAACGAGGTATCTCAAGAATTTCTTCAGGTTATTAATAACCTTATTAAAGAAAATAAAAAAGATATATCTATATATTTGGAAAGACTAGCAGTCATAAAGAAACAAATGATCCAACAAAAATTACAATCTAAAGCAATCTTACTAGCAGAGAAAAATCACTTAGAGGAGAATATTCAAAATACAATTAAAGAGTTTGAAAATGTTACAAAAGAGATTCAAGAGAAAATAATAATTCATGAGGACCAACTAAGAAATAGCACGGAGTATAAAGTAATTAAAGAATATCTTGAGAATATGCGGGACCAAAACGTTATTAATAGTTTGAACAAAGATCAGTTTCTAATTGGATTGCTAAAAAAAGAAGTAGATATGTACCGCGACATTTCCGCGGTAGGTTTAGCGGCAGAAATGACTAGTCATGAATTCAATTCTTTACACAGGAGCATAAAAGAAAATGTAGATGTACTGTCTAAGGCATTAAAGCCAACTCCTGCATGGCCAATTATTGAAAAGGTTCGACAAGCATTTGAATCTCTTGAGAGACTGCATCAAAGAATGAGTCCTCTCTATAGACAAAGTCGTAGTCGAAGCAAGGAAATTAACCTAAAAACTTTTCTCGAAAGTCTACTGGACTACTTTAAAACAGATATTAATAAATATTCTGTATCTATTGTAAATCATATTCCCAATGATCTTACTATTAAAGAAATAGAATCAGTATTATTCACGCCTCTGGCAAACCTTATTTCAAATTCAATTTATTGGATGTTAGACAGAGAAAGAAGGGAGCTCCATTTTTATTATTCTGATACAGATAATATTTTATTTGTACATGATACTGGTACTGGTATAAAAGAGATGGATAGATTACGTATATTTGAACCCTATTTCTCAAAGAAGCTGGAAGGAAGAGGCCTTGGATTATTTTTGTCTCGTGATACTTTGGAATCCAGAGGACACTCTTTGTATTTTGAAGATAACGTTAATGTAATCAAGAATTTAGAAGGTGCTTGCTTTTGTATCAAATTTAAAAAAGAAACTATTGTAGAAAAATATGGGGTGGAAAAATGAGTAAATCATACGAGACAATTAATGAGGTTGTTAAAGGGTATTTCAATTCTGTATTAATTATAGACGATTCAATAGAACTGGAAGTCAAAGTTGAGGAAAAAATAAAATTGGATATTGGGCAAATAGATATGACAGTTTTTGATCAGTCACTGGCTGCACAAATTGAGGTAGAATCGCAAATCGAAGCAAACCAAGAAGTAGCAGCGGGAAAATCTAAGGTGGAAAATAGTTTGCTATTAATACCAAGAACAGAAACTCCTCAAGTTGAACTGATGGAAGAAGGCTTTGTTACCACTCCCTATAAATATAATTCAAGTTACCCTGTCCAGCAAATTGATCTGCTCTCAAATATGTTTTCAAATGTTAAACTGCTGATATTAGACTGGGATTTGGAAAATTCAAAAATTAATGACGGGTCACAAGTTGGAGAAGCAGCGAAATATGCTCTACGTAAATATATTAAACAAGAAAAGGGATTGAAATGTGTTGTTATTTATACCGATGCAGATGATTTAGATGCAATAATGGATGAATTGGTTGAAACGAAACTAATAGTAAAAATTAGTAATAATTTTTTTCAAGAGTTAAACGAAGACGATGGCCACGGATTGTTTGGTTTTATCATGTCTAAAGGTGATGTGAAACCAAAGCAAATAATTGAGGAAATATCAAAAAAATTACTTAGAGACAAAAGTATGGTTTTGCATTTTATGAGTTGTGTACTTACTCTTAATAGTAATATAAAAAAAGCTATGTATCATTTTAATGCTCCTTTTGAGAAAGTTATTTACTCCCAAATAATTACTTCTAAGATAGCTAATGATGATATACCGAAATTTTTAACAGAGAAATTTTTAAATATAGTTTTAGAGGAACCGCTTAATGAGAAACCAAATAATTTTATGATTACTAATAAATTTGATAATCTTAAAGAAGTAGGCGTTAATCTAGGTTTTGACATTTTATTAGTGACAAAAATTATGTCTGAGCTAAACATAGATTCTAAACCAAGAAATAAACTTTTAGAGTTATTTATGAATGATAATTTTAAGGCAGATCTTGTTGAAAGAATCAGTGGCTTTAACTCATATTCTTTAGAAGATTTTGAAAATGAATTATATAAATTAATTAATATTTACGTTAAAGACGATCAAATTAAAGAAGGAGAAAAACAAGAACAGGAGAAAAAAGATTTAATAAAGAACTTATTTTTTATTATGATGCTTTGGGATGAGTTTATTGAAGAGCAAATACCAATTATGGAGCAATTAGCGTGCTTAGATAATGTTTTTAAAGAGTATCCATTCGAATGGAAAAACATAGATAGTATCACTAAATCATTCCCTCATTTTAAAATTGATAAAAAGATAATAGATTTGTTAAGAGTTAATAATATTACAGAGGATCTTTTAAAAATAATTAACGATTCTTATGACATAGATATCTTCAAATCAAAAATCTTTTATTTGTTATCCAGTAAGCAAAAAAATTTAAATGAGATAAAATTTGCGAATGAGATATTAAATCTCTTGCAGCTTTGGGAGGTTTATTTTAAAAAACAATCAAATTTTAGTAGGTCTTACTCTAATCAAATTTACGATTTCACAAGGCTTATGAAATTTTATGATAACAGCAATAACGATTTGGTGGAAACCGGAAGTATATATAAAATCGTTAATGATGACGAGTATTTACTTTGTATAACACCTTACTGTGATACTTTTAATACAAGCAAGGTTGATCACTTAATAAAGTTTTTAAAGGGAAGATTGGTAGAAAGACCATCAGAATCAATGCTTAAAAATACTAAGGATAATTGTTTCGTCATGGCTGTGCCCATTGAGGATGATAAAAAAGTTAATTTCATAAAATGGAATTATTACGAAATTTTAACACTAAAAAAAGCGGATTTACTTGTTAAAGAAGAATATAAAAAAATGCATACTTTGCGCAAAGAATATATTCAAAACGTAATCAATAGATATATTGCTTATCAGTCTAGGGCTGGTGTTGATGAAATGTTTTATAAAGAATCAAGTTATATTAATAATTTTAAAAATTTTCTACAGTGAAGTAATTAGGTTCATGGGTAGAATTAAGATTCGAAAGTAATGTTGAGGTTATATAGCTAGGTAATGACCTAAATGGAAAGTAAAAACTCTCATTTATAAATAGCCCAATAGATAAGGACCTAAGATAAAATTATCCGTGGTCCTTATTTTGGTGCCAGTGATTTAAAGCGAATAGATTGTATTGTATGTGAATTATGTTTTTTATAACCCATTAAAGGGGAATCTGTGTAGATCCTTAATATAACAGGTCAGTTTTACACTTATAATAGGACCAACTCGGTTTTTTTTCAGGTTCTATGCACTCAAGGAAAAGTGGATAAAGTCCTCGACATCCGCACCGTCATGCAACATAAATCCTTGTTTTAAACGCGCGGCTACTATATGTCGTTCCAGATATCGGATTCCTCTTGTGGGGAAACGTTGTCCGTGCACAGGTTGAAAATGTAGCGATAGATGAAGAGGAAAAATGTATACCAGTAGGTAAATAGTATATAGAAATAAAGATTAGCCCGGGGGATTGAAATTGCTACGGGCTTTGTTTGTTTTATAAGCATGGATTTTTTTTGCATACTCGATAAATTTAATAACTTTCTCCAAGGTAACGTGATAATCCTGCTTGATCTCATGCTCCCAAATT
Organism: Paenibacillus sp. A3; assembly: GCF_001399685.1. Lineage (GTDB taxonomy): Bacteria > Bacillota > Bacilli > Paenibacillales > NBRC-103111 > Paenibacillus_G. The sequence continues at coordinate 7,087 of NZ_JTHN01000021.1, read as the reverse complement.
CTCATAATCCCCCAACGACCTGCTTGGTAATACTCGGTAACTTCCTGATCTCGCTCGCTGTTCCGAGCGAGTTTTTGCAACCAGAAGGATTCGTTGGTTTTAGGGATGTTACCGTGTTCTTTACATCCATGCCAGAAGCAAGAATCGATGAAGATCACAATTTTATATTTCTTAATGGCAATATCCGGCTTACCGAACATGCTACTCACGTTTTTCCTGAACCGGTATCCTCTTCTCCAAAGATCCGTGCTCATTTTGTCTTCGATGGAAGTGTGGGTTGCGCGAATGGCTTGCATATTCCTTCTGCGTTGTTCTTTTGTAAGGACGTCAGCCACAGTTATCCCTCCTTCCTAATTATTGTACCATGAGAGTCAACGGTTAATTTTAGATGTCACTTTCATTATGTTACAATAATTAACAAATTAGCATTGGATTTTATACCGTTTCGGAGGGAACATGGAAGAACTTGAACACAAGCTTGCACTCGCACTACAAGAAATTAAACGACTCAGGCTTGAAAATCAGCAGCTCAAGCAAAGATTACAGTTGCTTACAGCGGAAGATCAATTACAGAATTTAAGCGCTATAAGTACCATACCCGAATTCTCTCCATCCGATGTAGTGCAAGAAACTGGGCCTGTTCGTTCTCATAAAAATGAAAACGGGAGCGTTCATAATTACTCTACGCCTGATGAGAAAATTGCTTTGTTCCGCAGTCTGTTCCGTGGACGAGAGGATGTGTACCCGGTCCGATGGGAAAGCAAGAACGGAAAGTCAGGTTATTCTCCAGCCTGCCAACGTGAGTGGTCCGTGGTTTGCAAAAAGCCGCAAATCAAATGTTCGGAATGCTCTCATCGGGAGTTCCTGCCTATAACGGATGAGGTGATCGCAGGACACCTGGATGTCAAAGTAAATCGAATCATCGGGGTGTACCCGATGCTTACGGATGAAACCTGCTGGTTTCTGGCAATCGATTTTGACAAACAAAATTGGCGGCAAGATGCCAGCGCAGTGATGAGAACATGCAGAGAAATGAACGTCCCGGCTGCTTTGGAAAGGTCTCGCTCTGGGAATGGAGGCCATGTATGGATTTTTTTCGAGCAGCCGATAGACGCAAGCCTTGCCAGAAAGCTTGGCTGCGCTCTATTGACTAAAACCATGGAGAGAAGATATCAGCTCAGCTTGGAATCGTATGATCGCTTGTTTCCGAATCAGGATACATTGCCCAAAGGCGGCTTTGGCAATTTGATTGCTTTGCCGTTGCAAGGAGTTCCTCGTAAGGAAGGCAACAGTATCTTTGTAGATGAATACTTCCTGCCATATGAGGACCAGTGGAGCTTTTTATCTACACTGCCTAAGATGACCTTGGCCGAAGTTGAAAAAGTGGTTCGGGAAGCCGCGCACAATGAGGCCTTGCTGAATGTCGGTCATTGGGGTGAAGATAATGATGAAGCCAAGCCCTGGGATCAAGCTGCGTTTTCATCTGATGATCAAGAACAATTCAAGTTGCCCCCAACCGTTAATATTGTGCTAGCCAATATGATATATATCGAGAAAAATGGTTTGCCAGTCAAGATGTTAAACCACCTTCAGCGATTAGCCGCTTTTCAGAATCCCGATTTTTATAAGACACAGGCCATGCGTTTACCAACTTACGGGAAGCCGCGAGTCATCGGTTGTTCGGAAGATTTCCCCAATCATATTGCGCTTCCGAGAGGATTGTATCAAGAGGTTATTCATCTGTTTAATCGACATCAAGTCGAACTGTCGATCACCGACGAACGTAATGCAGGCAAGCATGTTGATGTGGTTTTTCTCGGAAAACTTTCCATGCTGCAAGATACCGCAGCAAGATCGATCTTGGTGCATGATACAGGAATTCTTTCGGCTACGACAGCTTTCGGAAAAACGGTAGTAGCTGCTTCCATTATTGCTTCAAGACAGGTGAATACGTTGATCCTTGTCCATCGGCGGGAATTGATGGATCAATGGAAGGAGAGACTCAGCACATTTTTGAATCTGAGCCACAAGGATATTGGAATCATCGGCGGTGGGAAGGAAAAACGTACTGGCTGTGTCGATATTGCTATTATCCAAAGTTTGAATCACAAAGGGCAGATCAAAGACTATCTGGCTGAGTATGGTCAGATTATCGTGGATGAGTGTCACCATGTTTCAGCTTTCAGTTTCGAGCAAGTTCTAAAAAAGGCAAAGGCGAAATATGTCGTCGGACTGACGGCTACGCCAGCCCGTCAGGATGGTCACCAGCCAATTGTGTTGATGCAGTGCGGCCCGATTCGGATCAAAATTGATCCGAAGTCACAAGCGCTAGCTCGTGGAATGGAGCACAAAGTAATCCCAAGATATACGATCTTCAAAATTCCAAGTGATTCAGGGCACTTGAAAATACAAGATATCTATCAAATGCTCATCGATGATGAAAGCAGAAATGAATTAATATTTGATGATTTGCTCAAATGCTTGGACCAAGGAAGATCACCTATCCTGCTCACGGAGCGAACGGCTCATGTCGAATATTTTGAAAAACGACTAGAGAAGTTTGCTAAAAACGTGATTGTGTTGCGCGGTGGTATGGGCAAAAAGCAGCGGGAAGCACTTCGTGAGAAGATTGCGAGTATTGGGGATTCGGAGGAAAGGGTATTTATAGCAACGGGAAAATTGATCGGTGAAGGCTTTGATGATGCGAGGCTAGATACTTTATTTCTCGTCCACCCGATCTCTTGGAAAGGAACGCTCCAGCAATATGCGGGACGATTACATCGTTCACATAGTAATAAAAAGGATGTACAAATCTACGATTATGTCGATCTTCAGGTGCCACTACTGATGAGTATGTATAAGAAAAGGATCAAAGGTTATCGAACAATGGGGTATAGTGGTATGGAACTGTAGGGTTATTAAAAAACAATCTTTTAGTCCTTAAAGAAATTTGGGTTTGTCGGGAAACTCCTCAAAAGCATAACTCCCATCAATAGTTAACGGAGAGATGGAAATTGAGGAAAGCATAAGGATTTCCCGGCAAACTTTAATCGAATACAGGGAAGAACTTGATATGCCTTCTTCCACGCGAAAAGGAAGGCCTAGCTTCCGCTAAGTCCTTCCCTTCCCGAGGTCTTTCACCCACAGATTCATATCCTCGAATTTGTCGTAAATCTCGACGCTTTTCGTCAGTCGGCCGTAGTAACGGTACCCCATCTGCCCGAGGGCGGCATTCATGCCGAACGAAAGGGCTCTCGCCAGCGAATAGGCACAATAGATCTTCCTGCTGCGCAGTTCTTCCTCCAGAGCATGAATGAGCACTCTCATGAGCCCAAGCTTGCGGTAAGCCGGAAGTGTGGCGCAATCCGTAATTTCCGCATTGCGGTACGCTTCGTTGATTTCCGCCGAGGCGGCGCTGAACAGCAGGCCGGCTTGTTCCACGATATAAAAGACGGTGCCTTCCCGGATGACCTTTTCAACATACCAAGGCTGGCTCATGGGGGTTGGGTACGTCTGAAACACTTGACCGTACAAAACGGCAAGCGCCTCGGCATCTTCCGGCTGGACGATGCGCAGCGTACAGTCTGCGGGGATCTGCGGGCGTTCCGGCTTCAAAGGGAGCTGAAGTACTTGCCCCAAAATCTGATCCTCCTCGATCCAAAAATCGCTGGTCCGGCGCTCCAGATCGAAGTAGACGGCCATACAGTAGGCGTCGCTGCCAAGAAAGTAGCCTTTATAAATCCCTTCGAGCATACAGCCTTTGGATAAAAAGGCAGGCCAATCTTCTTCGCGAGACTTGACGAAGGCTTTGGTTAACGCGTGCTGGCCGGCAAGCTCGCACATACGCTGGAAAATGGCATCGATATTTCCCCGGTAATCGTCCACCCGTATCCTTTTGTTAAAGAAATCGAGGCAAACATGCATCTCGTAATCGCATCCCTGCTCGACTTGATTGGTATAGTAAGCTTGTTCTTCCAGCATGTTTTTCCTCCTCAAAGTTTTCCGCAGGAAAACTGACTTCGTAAGCATTGGCTGAGCTTTCCGCAGGAAAGCTACTTCGTAAGCATGGGCTTGGCTTTCCGTAGGAAGCTACTTCACAAATATGCCTCACCCGAGCAGTCCATCCCTAAGTTTAAAGCAAAAACAGAGCCAATGCGAGAGAGGATCACGTCCATTCTCTTGGTGGACAAAAAGTTTTGCTGCAAAATGATGGCAAAGTGCAAAAGATTTTGCGGTGCTGTATGCTTTTCATCCGGTCTATAAGGTTACTTCGTCCTAATCCTAAGTTGGCATCAACTTTGCTTATATACCATATGGTGAAAATAATGACAACCTGGAGAGGGGAGAGAATGAACGATGAAATGTATGTGGTGCGATGCGGAGCCGATCCGCGAGAGCGTAAAAGATTGCTATTGGGTGGCGCCGGACGGGAAAACAGCAGTGCAGATTCTGGAAGCTCCGGCGTTGGACTGTCCTAATTGCGGACAATACGTGACCGAAAGCATGTCGCAGCGAATCGAAGAGGCGCTTTATTTGAACGATTTCTCCGCACTAGGAAGCAAGTTCCGTTACGACGAGTTGATGAACGCCCCGCGAATCAACAAATTTTTGAGCAAGGGTTGACCCAGGGTGCATCTGCTGCCCGCCTCAGCCCGAATAAAGCCCTCGACGGTCCCTATGGGGATCCGCGAGGGCTGATTCGCTTGCCCGGACGTTTTGCGTCAGAGGGCGATCACCCGCCGTACTACAACAAAACGCGTTCCGGGAGGCTAGTGCGTGAAGGAACTCCGGAGGCCTTGACGAAAAACAACGACCGGTGCAACATCCTCGTCACACAGCCCTTCCGCATGACAAAATCCTTGCACAGCCCTCGCCTACCAAGCGTCCCAAGGGGGAGCCGTCAAAACTCCCCCAGTGCCAACGCCTCACGCCTCCGCGCTCGAAGTATTCTCCTTCTGCTTCACCGCTTTGATCAGCTTTTCCTTCATTTCATCCCGCTTTTGCCGGCGGTCTTTCAACGAGGAGTGCTCGGAAGCTTCCTCGTACGATTTTCTGCGGCCGATGCGGTGCAAGTTTTCCGGCACCAGGTTGAATTTTTCATCCTTCATGAGGGCAATAATTCCAGTGCTTGCCGGTGCTTGCTGGATGCCGTAAATCTCGTTGAAATATTCGTCGGCGCGGCCCGGGACATAATTTTTCGGCTCCGGGTAGCCGACGATAACGCCTTCATAGTTGCGCAGGATGACTTTATCCTGGCTTTGCGAGATCAGATAGTTCGGCTGCAGCGCGATTTTTCCGCCGCCTCCGGGGGCGTCGACGACGAAGGTCGGGACCGCATAGCCGGAAGTATGGCCGCGCAGCGCCTCGATAATCTCCAGCCCTTTGGACACGGGTGCGCGGAAATGGCCGATGCCTTCGGACAAATCGCATTGGTAAATATAGTAGGGGCGGACGCGGATTTTGACCAGCTCGTGCATGAGCTTTTTCATAATATGCGTGCTGTCGTTAATGCCCGCCAGAATGACCGCCTGATTCCCCAGCGGAACGCCCGCGTTAGCCAGCATTTCGCAAGCCTGCTTTGCTTCGGCCGTAATTTCCAGAGGATGATTGAAATGCGTGTTCAGCCATACCGGATGGTACTTTTTCAGAATGTTGCACAGGTTCTCCGTAATGCGCTGCGGGAAGACGACCGGAGCCCGCGTGCCGATCCGGATAATCTCGACGTGGGGGATCGCCCGCAAATTTTTCAGTATATATTCCACGATGTTGTCGTTGATAAGCAAGCCGTCACCCCCGGATAGGAGCACGTCGCGGACTTCCGGCGTACGGCGGATGTAGTCGATAGCGTCGTCCAGCTGTTTTTTGGGCACTCCCATGCCCACCTGGCCCGAGAAGCGACGGCGCGTACAGTAACGGCAGTACATCGAGCACTGGTTCGTGACCAGAAACAGCACCCGGTCCGGGTAACGGTGGGTTAAGCCCGGCGTCGGGGAATCTTCGTCCTCGTGGAGCGGGTCCTCCAGGTCGTATTTCGTCTTCAGCAGCTCCGCGGAAATCGGAACCGACTGCATGCGGATCGGGCAGCGGGGATCGTCCGGGTGCATCAGCGAAGCGTAATAAGGCGTTATATTCAATGGAATCGTTTGCGTCGAAATGCGCACGCCTTCCTCTTCCTCGGGAGTTAAATTCACGACTTGCTTCAACTCGTCCAAGGTGCGGATCGTGTGCGTCAACTGCCACAGCCAATCGTTCCACTGTTCCTCCGTCACATCTTTCCACAGTTCGACGTCTTTCCAGTGCCTTTTGCTGCTGAGAGGGGGAACGTTCGTTTTGCTTTGCGGATCCATCATCGGTACGCTCATCCAGAGCACCTCCATCAATCGTTTTCGCTTAATGTATAAGCAAAAATCATGCCAATACTGGGAGATGCTGGGCGAAGGCGGATCCGGCAAAATGCGCTACGGCTTCCTCGCGATCCCGTACCGGTTCAGCTTGTACTGCAAAGCTTGCCGCTTGATCCCCAACGCTTGCGCGGCAAGGCTGATGTTGTAGCCGTGACGCTTGAGCGCGTCGACGATCGCATCCCGCTCCATCTGCTTCATCCGGTCGGTTAATTTTCCTGCCGGGAACGCGGTGAGGTCCGGCTTCCGCAGAGAGGGGACCGGCACGGGACAGGGAGTTTCCCTCAGATTCGTAGGCAGATGACGATCCTCAATGATCTCCTCTTCCGGCTCGATCATATTGAAGGCGGATTCGATCGCATGCCCCAATTCGCGAACGTTGCCGGGCCAGGCGTAAGCCATGAACCGCTGCATGGCGGACGGAGCCATGCCCATAATTTTCATGCCGAACATCGGATTGAACTTCTCGATAAAATGCTGTGCGAGCAGCGGAATGTCCTCTTGCCTGCGCAGCAGTGGCGGGAGCTGCAGGGTGACGACATTCAGCCGGAAAAAGAGGGCGTGCCGCAAAATGCCTTTGTCCAGCGCCTCCTGCGGGGCCATGTTCATCGCCGCGACGATTCTGACGTTCACCTGCTGCTCCGTCGTCCCCCCGATTCTCCGCACACGGCCTGCCCTGCACAACC
>NZ_JTHN01000209.1 GCF_001399685.1 Paenibacillus sp. A3 | reverse complement strand
TACCCCACCCCCTCGTAACCTCTATTACCTTGATTGATTACTTTCTCGACACTCTGAATAAGCTTCCTTGCATAGGAAGCTTATTTCATTTGCTTGAGTGACGAATATCATAAAAAAATAAAGAACTCTTGGAAGATATTCAATGGAGCTTTCGCATCAAACCTCCTAAGATAAGGTTACGCAATCAAGACGTGCCGTAACGATCATATTTTAGGAGGGTTCGAATGATGAGAAAAGCATTAACCAAAAGCGCGGCCTTGGGCATGGCCTCCCTGCTTTGCGCGCTGTCGCTGGCCGGCTGCGGGGCCGCTCCGGCGGCTAAACCGGCCGACACGGCCAAGCCGGGCGAAGCCGCCAAGCCCGCCGACGGAGCGAAGCCTGCGGACGGGGCCAAACCGGCGGAAGGCGCCAAAATCGCGGGCGACTTCGAGATCCAATACTTCGTCGGCGGCTACGGCGACGCCTGGTGGAAAGAAGTGATCGGCGAGTTCCAGAAGAAGTACCCGGACCTGAAAATCAAGCAATCGGCCGGCTCGCAAATCAACGACCAAATGAAGCCGCGCTGGATTCAAGGCAATCCACCCGACGTCGTCTACATCGACGGAGCCGGATCGAACGAAGCCCAGATGGTCAAGGACGACCAGCTCATGGACATCTCCGACTGGGTGAAAACCGCGAAGAACGTCGACGGCGACAAGCTGACGGACCAATTGATCGCCCCTCCTCAAGATTACAACGGCAAAAATTATACGATTCCGCTCGTCTTCGGCTCCTGGGGCACGTTCTACGACGAAGCGCTGTTCAAGAAGAACGGCTGGGCCGTGCCGACCGATTGGGACAGCTTCCTCGCCACCAGCGAGAAGATCAAAGCCTCGGGGATGAACCCCTACATTCATACCGGCAAATACCCGTACTACATCGTCGGCGGGCTGGTCAACTCCGGCTTCGTGTCCGAGAACGGCGACAACCCGCAAATTTTGAAGGATCAGGAAGCGGCGAAGGAAAAAGCGTTCAAAAACGACGCCGTCGCCAAAACGCTGCAAAAGCTGGTCGTTATGCGGGATAAGGGGTATTTTGACAACGCCTCCTTCGGCATCAACCACACCGATTCGCAAATGCTGTTCCTCCAGCGCAAAGACGCCATGATTCCGAACGGGCTGTGGCTGGAGAACGAAATGAAGAAGGACGTCCCGGCCGACTTCAAATTCGGCTTCATTCCTTCCGTCATGCAGAAGCCGGGCGGCAAAAGCATTGCCATTCCTTACACGAGCAATATCGCCATCGCGAAGAAAGCGAAAAACCCCGAAGCGGCCAAAGCGTTCGTTCAGTTCATTTTCACGAAGAAAACAGCCACCCGCTGGGCGGAGCTGACCGGAGCCATCATGAACGTGAAGGCCGATCTGGAAGCGACAACCGCGAGCGGCGTCGTGAAAACGGCCATGAAATATTTCAACAGCAGCAACACCGTCGTCGCCCCCGTATTCAAGCTGAACGCCGACTTGGAGCAAGCCGAGAACGACGCTACGATCGCGCTCCTGCAAAAGAAAATTACGCCGGACGAATGGATGGACCGCATGGAAAAAGCCGCCGCTAAAGTCAGAGGAAGCAAATAGCGTCTCGTCCCCGGGAACGATCGGCAGGACCTCTTCCTGCCGATTTGTTTCTTCCAATCCCTAGCAGTGGAGGATGTCTTATGAAATGGAATCGCGCGCTTTTTATTACGACCTTCCTGCTGCCGACCTTCGCGGTGTTTCTGGTGTTCACGATCTATCCGTTATTCCGCGGCTTGTATTTAAGCTTCTTCGACTGGTCCGGCGGCTCGGAAACGATGAATTTCATCGGGCTCGGCAACTACCGGGAGCTGCTGTCCGACGAGATTATCGGCCAAGCGATCAAGAACGACTATTTTCTCGTCTTCTGGAAAGTGGTTCTGATCATGCTGATCGCCACCTTCTTCGCCGTGGCTCTGACCCGGCTGAAGCTGCGGGAGTACGGATTCTACCGCGTCGTTTTCTTCTTCCCGAACATCATTTCGGTCGCGGTCATCGGCGTGCTGTGGAGCTTCATCTATAATCCGCAGCTCGGCTTTCTCAATGCGTTCCTGTCGCTCTTCACCGACAAGCCGGTCGAGACGAACTGGCTTGGCGACGCGAAGCTCGCCATGTGGTCGCTGCTGCCCCCAAGCGTCTGGGCCGGGATCGGCTTCTACATGATTCTGATCATCGCTTCCATCCTGGCGATTCCAAGCTCGCTCTACGAAGCTGCGGAGATCGACGGGGCCGGGCAGTGGCAGCAATTCTGGAACGTGACGCTGCCGCTCATCTGGGAGCAGTTCAAAACCTCGGTGCTGCACATTGTCATCACCACGCTGAACGGGTCGTTCATTATCGTCCGGCTCATGACCGATGGCGGTCCCGACAACGCGACGCAGGTGATGGGCTACTATTTGTACCAGATGGGCTTCAAGCAGTATCACTTAAGCTACGGCGCGACCATCGGCGTCCTGATTTTAATCCTGTCTTTGCTGACCACGCTGATCTTGAGCCGGTTCTTGAAGCGGGAAACCATCGAATTGTAGGGAGGGATGGGTATGGCCGGGACTTCCGCCGCAGGCAAACCCGCACATGGCGCCACGAAAGCGCTCGTCCGTTTTTTTCCTCTGGTATGGAGCATTCTTGTTATTTACCCGGTCCTGTGGACCTTCTTCACCTCGCTGAAGGATAATCCGCAGGTGCTTCAGGGAAAGCCGTGGGATCTGCCGTCCCCGCTGATCTTCGAAAATTACGCCAACGTCTGGAGCCGCGCGCATTTCGGCGATTATTTCATCAACTCGGCGCTGGTCACCGCGGGCAGCACGGTGCTCTCGCTGGCGATGGCTGCTACGACCGCCTACGTGCTCGCCCGCTACGAATTCAAAGGACGAGGCGCGTTATATTTCGTCTACGTCGCCTCCATGATGATTCCGACGATTCTCGGCTTGATTCCGCTCGTCTTTTTGCTCAATACGCTGCAGTTGTCCAATTCGCTGCTGGGCTTGACCTTGGTCTACTCGGTGGGAGCGGTCGGCATATTGCCCTTCGGCGTCTTCTTCCTCGTCGGCTTCTACAAATCGCTGCCGAAGGAGCTGGAGGAAGCGGCCACGATCGACGGCTGCTCGTATTTCGGAACGTTCTTCCGCATCATGCTGCCGTTATCCAAGCCGGGGCTGGTCACCGTCGCCATTATGAACGCGCTGACCGTCTGGAACGAGTACATTATGGCAACCGTTCTGATCAACGATCCGACGAAATATACGGTTCCGGTCGGGATCGCCATCATGCAGGGGGAGATGCAGTACCGTACGGAATGGGGCCCCTTGTTCGCGGGGCTCGCCATCTCGATGATTCCGGTCATCATCGCTTACAGCTTCTTCCAACGACAAATTACCGGCGGGTTGACCGCAGGGGCGCTGAAGGGATGATACGAGGGAACATGTTCCCGAGAAAATAAGGTCTGCTCTTTGCCCGGTTGAGGGGGAGAAGCAGACCTTAGGTGTGCGTGCTTGATCGGTGGTCGTTGAGCGGGCCGGCCTCCCGGCTCCTAGAGCAGCCGCACGTGCGCCTCGACGGGATAATGGTCCGACGGATACACGCCTTCCCAGCGCTCGCGGTGTACGATCGTTCTCGTAAATTCGGCGCCTTCCGTGGCGAACAAGTAGTCGATCGGCTGCCCTTCCGTACCTCCTTCATAGGCATGGAACGTCCGGCCAACCTCCTCCTGCAGAACGTCGAAGGCGTCCGCCAACTGCCCCTTCAGTGCAACGACTGCGGGATTATCGGGGAAGGCATTGAAATCCCCTGTGAGCACGGCCGGAATCCCGTCTTCCTCCCGGCAGCGCCGGATACGCTCCAGCACGAGGCGCGCGCTTTCTTCCCTGGCCCGCTGCCCCAGATGATCGAAGTGCGTGTTGAACGCATAGAAGCGGCGTCCCGACGTCTTCACCTCAAAGCAAGCCCACGTGCAAATTCTCGGCAGGCTGCTGTCCCAGCTCTTGCTGCCCGGCACGTCCGGCGTCTCCGACAGCCAGAACTGCCCGCTCGCCACCGGGGCAAGCAGGTCATGCCGATAATAGATCGCGCAGCATTCGTCGTGGAGCCTGTCTTCCTCGTTCGTCGAACCGCTCCGTCCTTCGCCCAGCCGGCTGTACTCTGGCAGCTCCCGGTCCAAGTCGAGCAGCATCGTGTTCGTCCCTTCCTGCGTTCCTACGACAAAGGGGGACGTCTTCTTGATGGCAGCGGCTGCGTGCCGGATGCGGTAAGGCCAAGCGTTGCTTCCGTCTACGGGCGTATTTACGCGCAGATTAAACGTCATCAGGTTCAATTCCATCGCGGTATTCTCCTCCAATGAGTGATTTTCTTCGGCGTGAACGCATCTTCACAGATGGGCTTTTTCCATTTTCCATTGTCAACCACTAGGAGAGATCCCGCAAGAGCTAATCCAACATAAAAATGTCCTCCAGCGACAGACGGGCCGTTTGTACGCTGAATATGTCCACTTCATGCGAGCACAGCACGCGGATGACGGCGGCAATGTCCGCCTCGTCCCCGATCTCCGCCGTAAGGTGCCGCTCGTCCCAGCTTTGGATGCGGCAAATGCCCTGCTGCTGCAAGGCTTCGCGCGCCTTCCCATACAGTTCTTCGCTCCGCGCCGCCAGCTTGACCGTCACCTGCATGCCCGGCTGGAACGTCCGCTGCAGTTCTTCGATCGTGCCCAGTCCCGTGATCGTCCCCCGCTTCATGATCGCAATGCGCGTGCAGAGCTTTTCCACTTCATGGAGATTATGGGAGGTCATAAAGATCGTCTGCCGCTTGTCCGCGAGCGTGCGGATGAGCTGCTGCATCTCCAAGGCCGACTCGGGATCCATGCCGGAGGTCGGCTCGTCTAGAAAAATCAGCTCAGGCTGTCCGAGAATCGCCTGCGCGACTCCCAGCTTCTTTTTCATCCCAAACGAAAACTTCTTCGTCTTCACATGCGCCGCCTGGCTTAAGCCGACCTTGTCCAGCACGTCCAGACATTCCCGCTTGGAGACCTTCAGCCCCTTCACACCGGAAAAATACCGCAGGTGCTCAAGCGCCGTATCGTTCCCGTAAAACTCCGTGTAATCCGGCAGTACGCCGATATGCCGCTTGACGCGGTCCAACTGTCCATGAGGCGTGCCCAGAATGGAAAATTCCCCGCCCGAGGGTCGGACGATGCCGGTCAGCATGTTGATGAACGTCGTTTTCCCCGCACCGTTGCGGCCGAGGAAGCCGAAAATTTCCCCTTGGCTCACCTGCAGCGATATGCCGCGCACCACCTCGTGCGGGCCGTACGATTTTCTCAGCTCCTTCGTCTGGATCGCAAGCATTACAGATCCCTCCTTTGCAGCAGCAGAATGGTGCCGCCCAACATGACAGCCGCCATCAGCAGAACGACCGCCCAGCCCCACGAGCCGCCATCGATAAAATAATAATACGGGGTCGCATACTTGAATATTTTCAGCCACAGCTTGTCGGAAAACTGGCTCCACAGCCCGAACAGGGGGATGGCCAAGCCGACGAGCAGACCGCTAAACATCGACATCGAGCGTCTGGGAATCAGACTGGACAGCAGCAGGCACATGGATACCATGTAGAGAATCATCACCAGCAGTTGGCCGAACGACTTGAAATAAAACTTTTCCGCGAACACCGTAATGATGCCGAACGATACCAGCAAGCAGACGAACCAGTACGTAAAAATACCGAGAAATTTGCCCAGTACGATGGACAACCGCGACGTTTTGGTTACCAGAAAACGGATGGTCCGGCTTTCCAGCTCGCGATTCATGGTATCGTGGAAAAGGGAAAACATAAACAGAAATCCAAAGAGATAAATCAGCAGCACCAAGCCGCTGACATAGCCTTCTTCGGCGACCTCCTTGCCGAGCATCGCGCCGTTCTTCGCTATGAAATCGGACAAGTAATAAGAGACCGCCGTAAAAATCGCAATTGTCACGATCGAAAACACGCTTTTAAAGGACTGCACGAATTCTTTTTTCCAGATGGCTAACATCTTGATTCTCCCCCTTCACTCCAACAGCATACACCCCGGAGCTAAACGGCGGCGAAGCACCGGATAAAGACAAGATAAATCATGTGCCGCGCCGTTTAGGTTCTGTTAACCCGGAAGCGTTATACTTAATGACAAGATCATCTTTGGACTATAGAGAGGAACGATAGACATGGAAGAAACGGCTGTTTTGCTGGTGGACGACGAGCCGGCTCTCCTGCTGATGCTGGATATGGTGTTGAAAAAAGAAGGCTTCCGCCGCATCGACCATGCCGAATCGGCCGCCGCGGCGCTCGCCCGGTGCAAACAGAAGCGCTACGATATCATTTTGCTCGATGTGATGCTTCCGGATAAAAGCGGCTTCGAGATTTGCCCGTTTATCCGGGAAACGACGGATGCCCCGATCTTGTTCGTGACCGCGAAAGGCTCGGATCTGGACAAGCTGACCGGCTTCGCGATGGGCGGCGACGATTACATTACGAAGCCGTTCAATCCGCTGGAGGTCGTCGCGCGGATGAAGGCGCAGCTGCGCCGCTCCAAGCCGCAGGCGGAGGAACCGGGCAAGTCGGCCCGGGCAAACGCGCTCGTCTACGATTACGGGCGTTTTCAAGTCGACGAACTGGCCGGGGAATTACGCGTGGAGGGCAAGCCGGTCGCCTGCCCCGCCCAGGTGTTCCAACTGCTGCTCTTCCTGTGCAAGCATCCGAACCGCATCTTCACGAAGGACCAGTTGTATGAAGCGGTCTGGGGCATCGACAGCATGGGCGACGATCATACGGTCATCGTCCATATCCGGCGCATCCGCGAGCGCATCGAACGGGACCCGGGACAACCGGATTACCTGGTGACGGTCCGCGGGCTCGGCTACAAGCTCGTCCCCCCTAAGGAGCTGCCATGAACCGGATCAGCCGCAGGCTCACCTTTCAATTCGTTGCGCAGTTGGTCTTGTTCATTGGAGTCATGGCGCTGGGGGCACTCGTATTAATCGTCTATATCGGCCTGCAGACGGAAAAGCACGCCGCCCAAAATCCCGAAGGCCTGCCGGGGTTAGGGGCGTTCCGTTCTTCGTTTGCCGTGAAGGGCGGTCAAGCCGTCGTCGATGCCGGATGGGCGTCCGCCTTGCCGGAGCGCGGCGGCTGGCTCCAGATCGTGAGCCCGGAAGGGCGCGTGCTCGCCTCATCTGCTGTTCCCGCCGATGTTCCCGGGCAGTACGCGCCGGGAGAGCTGTTCGCCTACTGGAAGAAAAAGCTTCCTTTTCCATACGCCTTGACCATCAATCGAGTGGAGAAGGACGACAAGACGTACGTCGTCGTCTACGGCGAGAAGCGCAAGGCCGAGCAGGCGCTCCAGCAAGCGCTGCCCGCCTTCGACGGGCGGACATTATCGCCGGCAGGCGAGCAGGCGCTGCGGCAGCAGCAGGCTTCGCTGCACATTTACGGCGCCGACGGCCGGCTGCTTCACGCATTCGGGGAGGAGCATGCGGTCCGTCCGGGGGCCGCTCTCGGCGACATGCTGGGAAGCGCCGCAGATGCCGGGAAGGCGGAGGCGGAGGAAGCGGTGCACTTTGACCCGGCGACCCGGCAGACATGGATCGTCCGTACTTCGGACGGTATGTCTGCGGAGCCCGGGGAAGGGTTGGACCAGATCATCTCGAATGGGTTTCTCGCCTATTTTATCGGTCTAGCCGCGTTCATTCTGCTCCTCTCCTGCGTATACGGCGTCCGCTTCGGCCGTCCGTTCCGGGCGATGCTGGAATTCATCGAGCAATTGGCCTCGGGGAACTATGCGCAACCGCCCCGAACGGGCAAGGGAAAGTCCCGCGTCAGCGGGAATCGGCCCAGGAAGCCGAAGGGGTCCTTCCGGTTGTTCCGGGAGGTGAACGAATCGCTCGAAGGCTTGAGGCTGGAGCTTGCCCGCAGCGAGCAGTTGCGGAACCGGCTGGAGCAGACGCGCGAGGAATGGATTACCGGCGTATCCCACGACTTGAAGACGCCATTATCGTCGATCAGCGGCTATGCGCATGTGCTCGAATCGGCCCCGTACTCCTGGTCCGGGGAGGAGCTGCAGACGATTGGCCGCACCCTTCGCGAGAAGTCCGATTTCATGTCGGAGCTGATCGAGGATTTGAGCCTGACGTACCGCTTGAAAAACAACGCGCTGCCGCTCGACCGGAAGCCTTCGGACGTGAATGAAGTCGTGCGCCGGGCCGTGGTCGCCTTTATGAACGATCCGCAAGCGGCCTCCTGCGCCATCACGTTCTCCCCTTCGGGCTGCCCGGTCACTTACCCGATCGACCGCAAATGGTTCACCCGCATCGTCGACAATATGATCTCCAATGCGATCAAGCACAATCCGGCGCAGACGGCCATCGACATTGCGGTAAAAGCAAAGCCCGACCAAGGCTTCTCGGTCACGATCCGCGACAACGGCGCGGGGATGGACCCGAGGACGCTGGACCGGCTGTTCGATCGCTACTACCGCGGCACGAATACGGAGGAAACGACGAGCGGCTCGGGCCTCGGCATGACGATCGCCAAGCAGTTGACGCTGGCACATGGCGGCGATATTGCCGTGCGCAGCGAGCCGGGCGAGGGGACGGAGATTGTGCTGCGTTTTGGCGGAGATTAAGGTTTAGACGCTTTGAACAATACGAAAAAGGTCTGCCCGCCGTCCAAAGGATAGCAAGCAGACCTTTCTTCATGCAAGTTTACCCGATCACCGTCAGTTCCTTCGGGAACGACGTCAGCACCTCGACGCCGCTGTCGGTCACCCGGACGTCGTCTTCGATGCGCACGCCGCCAAGCCCCGGGACATAAATGCCCGGTTCGACCGTAAAGACCGCGCCCGCAACGAGCAGATCGGCGGTTCCGGCATGAATCGACGGGAACTCGTGGATATCGATGCCGAGCCCGTGGCCGAGCCGGTGCACGAATTGCGGACCGTACCCGGCCGCCTCGATCACATCTCTGGCCGCCTTGTCGATGCTGGCGTATGTCACTCCGGGCCTAGTCGCCTCAATCGCCCGCAAATTCGCCTGCAGCACCGTATCATAGATGCGCTTCAGCTCGTCGTCGACATCTCCGACGGCGAAGGTTCGCGTAATGTCGGAGGCATACCCGTCCGCGAACACGCCCAAGTCGATCAGCAGCAGCTCGCCGCTTTGGATCTTCCGCAGCCCCGGCGTTCCGTGCGGCATCGCCGACTTTTCCCCCGCCAGCACCGACGTGGAGAACGACGGGCCGTCCGAGCCGAGCTTCTTCATCTGGTACTCCAGCTCGGCGACAATCTCGATTTCCGCGACTCCCGGCGCGACCTTCTCCAGCCCCCGCCGGAGCACCTCTTCCACCAGCGACACGGCCCGCTTCAACCGTACGATTTCGTCGTCCGACTTCACGACCCGCATCTCGCGGAGCGGCTCGTCTACATCGACGTATTCCGCAGCGCCGAGCGCCTCGTTCAGCCGTTCGAACCGGCTGACGGTAAGATGCGTCTTTTCCAGGCCGAACCGCCGGATTCCTCCCGGCAGCAGCCCCTTGAGCACGGCGTACGGATCATCCGTATCCGTATGGGTGGCGAACGCGCCGACCCCCTTGGCCGCGCCCCGCGCGGCTTCCTCGTCCAACGCAGGGACGACCAGCGTCGGCTCCTCTCCCCGGGCGATCAGCAGTCCGAGGAAGCGTTCGTGCGGGTCCGAGGCGTAGCCCGTCAAATAAAATACGTGCTTCGGCAGCGTAATCAACACTGCGTCCAATTCACGGTTTTCCATATAAGCTTGCAGCTTGTCGATTCTGTCGTTCATATATCCCTCTCCCCTGCCCTTCATGTTTTCGTGCCGGGGCGACAAATCCTTGGTATAATGGAATCAAAGGCTATGAATATACGATGATACGAGGAGGTCTCTTGCCTATGAACTATCATCTCATTCTGCTGGGATTTATCACCTATCTCTTAGCTTATCTGATCGGCGCGAAAAAATATACCCGTTTTTTATCCGGTTTCAATGAAAGCCGGGTCCGCGATAAAGAGAAGCTGGCCAAAATCGTCGGGACCTACAATTTGATTGTCAGTGTGCTCTTCGTCCTGGCCGGCGCACTCAACCTTCCTTACGGCAACGCTCTCGTTCCTCTTGTTATCCTGGGATATGTCATCCTGCTCGTCTATGTGAACATGAATATGTTGGACTGAGTGTCAGAAGGCATTATTCCCGGCTGGAGGCAGCATGCCGCCCCCGGCCCGGGAGATCGCAATTTTACTTCAAGCGGTTGTATTTTTGAATGGCGTCGCGAAGCGTCTTTTCGAACTTTTCCGGTGTACCGTCTTGATTCTCGGTAAAGAAACGATTTTTCAAATGAAACTCGTCCACCTCGCGTTTCTTGTTCACACGCTCAATGATGTCGGAAGCAGCCACCTTGACCTTTTGAGCCTCTTCTATATATGAATTCAAGGTATAGCTTTCTATCTTTTCTTTCTTCAGCCGTTTCTCGTCCTGGGCGTGCTGTGTCAGATTTTTAAGATCGTCCACCAGCGGATCGTACTTCGCTCTAAACTTCTCCATGTCCAGATCCAGGATGTTTTTGGCCGTTATGCCCTGCTCCTCCATCTCGGCGGACAGCGCCTGGGCATCGACTAAAAACTTCAAAGCTCCATACCTGATCTGCTCGTCATTCTCCTGGAATTTCTTCAGGCTTTCCTTCTTGCGCTCGGCTCCCATGCCAGCCATCGCTTTCAAGAATTCGTCCGCGACGGCATAGTACGCATCCGCCGCCTTGACGATCTTCGGATGCATTTCTTTGCCTTTAGCAAAATGGTCATCGACATACCCTTTGGTTTTATAATACTCGCGGGCCTCGCTCAGGATCGCCGTCAAATCGTTCATCGCCGGCTTCAATCGGACGACAACCGGATCGATTGCCGGAAAGGCAGGCGCTTTATCGGCAAAGCCGAACTGCGTTTCCAAAGCTTTCGCGTCGCCCGATGAAATCGAGAGCATGGTAAAGCTGAAGTTCTTGTCAATGACAGGCTGCTCTTCATCGCCAAACTTGTCAAAATAATCGGTTAACACCTGATCTAACCGTCCGGTCATAAAATTATTCAGGCCTACATACGCGTTATATTTTTGAAGTTCCATCGCCTCTTCCAAGGCTTCGATGTTTGCCGTGTCGTTTTTATTATTACCCGACTCCCCCGAGGCTGTACTTCCGGACGTTTGGTCGGCCGTCGTGCCGCTTGGCTCCGCAGCCGGCCGGTTTATTTTCAAATTAGAGCAGGCGGTAAACATCGTGCATAGCAGCGCGAGCGCAACAAATGAGCTGAACTTTTTCAAAATACAAGCCTCCAAGCGATTTAAATTTTCGGTCCATACCTGGAAAATAGATACCAGCTTCTTTTATCGGCAAATCGGTTTGAAAGCTTTAGGGACCAAGCCCAGTAAAGTGGTAATTTTCACAATTCTAAATCGTACAAAAAAATAAATCCCCTTTTTTCTCAGTGTATGCACCTTTTTTCCATGCTGGATCGTCTCTACAATATCAGAAATTTCTTCCTTTTCCTGCTCAGGAGGCGCGATGTTGAAAAAGTTAGCCGAACGGATGCGTCCGCCAAACAGCGGACTTACCCTTGAATCCAGAATTAATGTCTTTTTCTTTATTACGTTTTGTTTGTTTTCGATCTTGATTCTCCGTCTTGCCATGCTTCAGCTTGTGGAAAGCAAGAATTTGAAGGAAGAAGAAGCCAACAATAAAAACAGGCCCATACCGCCCACCCGGGGCAATATTTTCGATCGCAAAGGCGCTCCGATCGCCTATACCACGCCTACCCAATCGCTTTATTTTCGCATCGAGCAAGGGCAAACGCAGGATCAGGTCATCGCTCTCGCGCGCGAGCTGGAACGAATTTTCTCGGAGCGCGGAGACCCCTCTTAAAAAAAGCTGTCCGCTGAAGAAATCATCAGGCTGATGGATGTCGGATACGATCTGACGAAAGCAAAAACAAAGGAGCCTTCCTTCTATTACGCCCCCCGCCGCATCAAGACCGATCTCACCCGCGATGAAATCGCGTACATCGGGGAGTGGCGCGACCAACTGAAGTGGGTTCAAGTCATCGAGGAAAGCACGCGGACCTACGACCGCGAAAATACGGTTGCCGTTCAATTGGTCGGTTATATGAAGCCGTTCCCCGCCGCCCGGGAACCGAACAACGGACTTCCCTTTTATAAAACGAAAGAAAATACGGAGGGCTACGTCGATACGGAGGATGTCGGATTCGATGGCATCGAGCTGATGTACCAAAAAGAGCTACGTGGCGAAAGCGGATACAAAGCGTTTCCGGTCAATGCGGCAAATAAAATTGCCGGCCCCGAGGTAACGCTGCAGACTCCGAAGAAAGGCAACCATCTGTATTTGACGATCGATAAGGATGTCCAGCTTATGACGGAAAAAGCCATTATGGACCATCTGGAAACCCTGCAATCCTCCGGCAACCGGTTCGCTTACGCTCCGAATGCCCGGGCGGGGTATGCGGTAGCGATGGAGGTGAAGACGGGCAAAGTGGTCGCCATGGCCAGCATGCCGGATTACGATCCGAACTTATGGATCAGCGGATTCTCGACGAAAAGCGATTACGATAGTATCCAGCCTTTTGTCAACAACGGCACCATTACGACCGCCTATGGCAATTTTCCGAAGGAAGAATGGACCAAGCATCCCACTTCAATCGTGTATATGGGCTCGACGATCAAGCCGTTGTCCGTCTTGATCGGCTTCAAGGAAGGGCTCATCCATCCTGGAACCCAATATTACGATACCGGCGTATTTACCTACGGCAAAGACAACTCGCGCTTAACCAACTCCGACCGGGCCGCTTACGGGTGGCTGACGCCGGCCACGGCCATCGCGCACT
Organism: Paenibacillus sp. A3; assembly: GCF_001399685.1. GTDB lineage: Bacteria > Bacillota > Bacilli > Paenibacillales > NBRC-103111 > Paenibacillus_G. Next base: position 2,533 of record NZ_JTHN01000209.1, on the reverse strand, counting down.
CGTCCAACACGTTTATGTCGGCCAAAATCGGCAATGAGCTGCACTCGAAGTACGGCGAAAAAGCCGTAGACGTGTGGGAGGACTATTTGGCCAAGTTCGGCCTGGGGGTTTCCACGCAAAGCGGCCTGCCGCGAGAGTATAAAGGCGTCAATGAGTTTAAAACGAACAAGGGCGAATCGTTCCAATCCCGGATGGTATTTGCTTCCTGGGGTCAGAACGAACGTTACACGACGCTGCAATTGGCCCAATTCGCCACCACCCTCGCCACACGCGGAAAACGGCTCAAGCCTTTGCTGGTGGACAAGATTGAGAGCTACGACAGAGGACAGCTGATCCAAAAGTTCGACGAACCGGTCGTACTGGACGAAACGGAATTTGCCGCGGCCGAGTGGAACTCGGTGCTGCAGGGGATGGCCAATGTCAAGGTGCAGGGCTTCGACGGTTTTCCGTATCCTTTTGCCAGAAAAACCGGCACCTCCACGCAGTCCGTCGGCAAAAAACTGGTCGACAACGCCGTATTCATCGCTTTCGCGCCTCTGGAAAACCCGACGCTCGCCGTAGCCGTCGTCGTGCCGGAGGGTGGATTCGGGGCCTGGGGCGCCGCGCCGATCGCCCGCAAAATATTCGACGCGTACGACCAATATTACGGCCTGGACGGCGTGCCCAAGGGAACCAAAGCGCCCGCCGATAAGTAAGCATGTGGAAAGGCTTGCTCCTTCTCAAATGAGAGTCGGAGTAAGCCTTGCTTTTTTTCTTGCTTGCCCGGCTGACGCGCTTAAATTATTCTGTTGGTACTGTCACATTTTTGCACGGGTGGTTCGTTGTACAGGGTGAAAGGGAGTGAACGAGGTGGACGATTCAGAACTGCGTCAGATGATTGCTGACGTCTTGGAGGGTGATATCGACAAGTTCGAAAACATCGTGCAGCATTACCAAAAGCCGATTTTCCGCTACTGCTATCACATGCTGGGCAGCGATACGGAAGCGGAGGATAGCGGACAAGAAGTATTTTTGAAGGCATTTCGCAATTTGACGAAGTACAGTCAGGATGTGCCGTTCGGGGCTTGGTTGTACAAGATTGCCTACAACCATTGTATCGATGTGATTCGCAAGCGCAAGCTGGCCAGATATCTGCCCTTCTTTTACCGGGATGAGAAAGAAAACAAACCTATAGATCTGCAGATCGAAGCCAACTATTTTAATGAATTCGTGCACCAAGCCTTATCGAGATTATCCGTGGAAGAACGGAACCTTTTAATTTTGCGCTGTGTGGAGGATAAGAGCTACGAGGAAATCAGCCTGATTCTGAATCAAAGCAGCGCCAATCTTCGAAAAAAATACGGACGTTCGGCTGCAAAGTTCCGGAAGTACTATGCTCAAGTGAAGGAAGTGGGATTCGTATGACATTGGATAAGGATCAGGATTTGAAAGCACTTTTTCATGACCCGCATATGCCCGATGCTGACTTGACTGGACAAGTAATGAAGAAACTGTATGCCGAGCGGAACAAGAAGGAGCGATTTTTTGTGAAATATAAAGTCGGTGTGTTGGTCGCAATGGGAATGCTTTTGACGGTATCTTCAGGGTTTGCAGCGGTGAAGTACGGGGTATTGAAAAACGAACAAGGCCAAGCGGTTTATGAGGTAAAACCGTTGAAGCAGGCTCCTCCCCAGGCCAAATATTCGGAAGAAGATACCCGACGCATAGGAATGAGCCGGGATTTGGCGGAAGAGCTATTGCCGGATGGTTCTGCAGCGATCTTTTATATCGTTCCGAACAATCCGAACAAGCAAACGGACACCAGATTCAAACCGTTCGTCTTTAACGATGTGTCCCAACTCCGTGCCAAAATGGCAGGCAAGCCGATTAAGATTCTTGACCATCTGGAAGGGAACTACAAATTCGAAAACGCCAAGGTCTTCTTTAACCCAATCAATGAGGTGAATCCTCCTGCTCCGGACGAAAAGGCGGCAACGGCGGAAAAGCTGCGGAAGCAGGCGGAGGAATCGGGTAAGGATTATGCGATGATGCCGATTGAGCTGTCTGATGATCTTTTACATTTGAGGTCCGTTTATAAACAAGGGAATGATGAAGTAGCCGTTACTGTCATCAAATCCAAGGATACGTTTACAGCTTACGTGGATGAGAAAATTGACTTCGAGCATGAAAAAATCACGGTTAAGGGAGTAGAGATGCTTTACACGGAATATAAAGACAAAGACGGAAAAGGCGGAAATAAAAATATCACATGGAACATCGACGGCGAATATACGTATCAACTCGACGAATCCACCAACATGAGCAAAGAGGACCTGGTTAAAATCGCCGAAACGTTCTTGAACTAAAATTAATATGCCGAATCATCAATAGCGTAAAAAAGTTCCTTGCCTGTCTCATGGCGGGGACTTTTTTTAGGCTTACTATTAAAGTCATGAACATGTAATGTTTACCTAAAGTTCAAAATAATCTCCCTGTACATTTCGTACATTTTAATTATTCCGGGTAAAGGGAAAAAGACTCCCGGCCGGGAGTC
>NZ_JTHN01000208.1 GCF_001399685.1 Paenibacillus sp. A3 | reverse complement strand
AGACTCACTCAAGAAATGGCAGATGCAATTCTCGAATATCAATTTTCAACTGAAAATTTAAACGAAAATTGTTATTCTGCTGAGCTGCAAGATGGTGTATTGATGATAAAGTTCGTTAAGAGTTCAGAGAGACAATAAAACAACAATTTCAATGTGATATGAGGTGCTGGAATGGATGAATGGACTTCTCAGGTTATTGTAAATAACATTCTTTATACCATTACTGTAAATCGTATTTATTCCCCATCATATGATGAATTTCTATTCGAAGCTGAGATTAGGGAAAAGTCAGAGGTAGTATATACCTCTTCAATTCATCTTTACTCGAAAAGAGAAGTTGAGGCATGGGTAAGAAAGAGATTACATTGCGAAAGTATAGAGTTTAATTGGGTAGATAGTGAGTAAATTAGAAGTCATGCCGACAATTGATTTTGCTTATATTGCTAGCCGATAAATCAAATATTTCATAAGAAGTATGGATGGTGAAGAAGATTAAGTTACTTTTTGTTTGTAGCAGAAACAAGTGGCGTAGTTTGACAGCAGAAAAGATATTTCATGGAATCAACGGTTATGTCGTTAGATCTGCTGGAACAGAAGATAGTGCACGAATTAAAGTTACAAGCGGTCATGTTGGATGGGCAGATATTATCTTTGTAATGGAGAAGAAGCATGTGCGCAGGTTGAGGGATAAATTTAATAATGAACTCTTGAATAAGAAATTAATCTGTTTAGATATTCCTGATGATTATCAGTATATGGATGAAGATCTTATTGAAATTCTTCAATCTAGAGTGTCGGAGTACATTGATGTTCCTGAGTGACTACAGATGAAATAATACTTTTATCTGATTAAAAAAACATTTTGAAGGTAGTTGACACTGATGACAAAGCAAATATTAGATCTCACATTAGATGAATTTGGATATAAAGGGATGATAAATCTACCCGTTTGGAATGAATTTACTTCAGACTCAGACGATGTTTATGAAGTAAATTTTGGTGGAGACATAAATTCACCTCTACTCGGCGAATTAATAGATACGTATGATTTTATTGTATCTAATCAAGAAGAAATTAAGAATGTAATACTACAAGAGTTATTTGAAGAATATAGTGGTTTTCAAGCAAAATATTGCGATGATGAAGATGATGAATTTATGCCAGATTTAACTTGTGTTAATGATCTAAAGCCCTTAATCAGTTTAGCAAGAGTTCATATCTTAGATGTAATCAAGGATGGCATTGCTTATATTGGGTTTGAATTTGATTGCTCGTGGGATGAAGAGCACGGTTTTGGTGTAATGCTATTTAAAAACGAAGTTGTTGCAATGGGTGGATCAGATTCATTCTTTCTTTCATGGATAGCTAATGATCATTTAAATGAAAGTAACGATTCAAAATAAAACAATTCTTTCATTCGATAGAGGGGGATATTTTTATGATTGAAGAAGAAACGCAAGATGAGTTTCAAAAAGAGTATTTGTATTGGAAGCAATATATTGAAACATTGGAGAGCTGTACACCCGAAGAGCTATTTGCTTACGTAAACACTTCATACGTTAGTAAAGAAGTTATTTATCGATTACTAGATGACTATGAAATTCCTTATAAAAGAAACTACTCAAAACTAAAATTATATCAGCATTTTGCACTGCAGATTACCGCACACAAATTGATTATGATAAAGATTAAAGGCAAAATGGAATAAAACGAGTCTTTTATTTGGAGACGGAAACTAAGTTTGTGAGTTTATGTCGGGGGGATCTTCATGAGTTATTACGAAGAAGCTGTAGAGAGAATTAAGAGTATTGATGCGAATCTATACATTGGAATTTCAAAAAAAAGATATGAAGAGGTAAGATCTAGAGGAGAATATGAAGCAGATTCTATATTAATTGCTGAGTATTACCGAAGAGTTGGCGTTTTTTTGCAGTTTTTATCAATCGAAGCCACAAGTATTTATGTGGGAATGGACATGTTGATTGGGTATAAAATGGATGAAAATGAATGGGACAATTTCCTAATAAAATTTCCACACTTTAAAGAAATAGATATTATGCTTATGAAATTATTTAGCATCCACTATCTGAGATGGTGTTCTCTGCTTGATAGCGGCAACTTGATTGCATTGCAGTTTCCAGATATTTATGATCCGATGATCAAGTTGTTTGAAAGAGGCGGTGGGCAGATCAGCACTCATCACCACGAACTGGTTGGTGGATTTGGAGCTTTCTCTCGTACAATTGATGCAAGAAGAGGTAACATGAAACCTTTCGACATAAGTGATCATGCTCTCAAGCTTATAATCAATGAGGTAGAACACGCAGAGACGTGTCTAGCACAATATAAAAGAGATAGTCGAACAGAATATACTTGTATTCGCTGTGGTAGCAGACTATTGATTCAATCAAACATAACTGAATATGGCTATCAATGGTATAAGGTTAAATGTGAATCTGATGATTGTTTTAATAATAATTTTTCATGATATTTCAAAATGAAATGAATCTTCTATAGGTCAAAAGGAGTTATTTAAATATTGTAACGTCTTTAATATGTCAAGGACAACAAACGTCTTGGAGGAAACCCAATGGAAAACATATTAATTTTATATGGTTTCAAGAAAACTCCTTACTCTCGTTCTTTTGTGCCTGTACCTGATATTATTAATGCGGAATTTAAAGATGCAACAGTGATTAACGAGCATTACAGTAAAGATAAAGTGATTTACCAGATCTACTACTTGGACGAGAATTATCATGAATTTATCATCCGAATTATCATTGTGTATCCCGATGATTCCATTACGATTATGGCTGATGAAGCAAATATGGCAGTCAGAGCCTATCAAGCCTTGTATAATAATCTGGTAGTTGGTATATCAGGTTAAATACGCACAGAGAAATGAAGTACAAATAAAATCGAAGTTTTAATGGAATTGAGGTGAAAGAATGATCGTCCCTAAGTGCAAAGAGTGTGAATTCTATAAAGAAGGGGAAGCGCTGTCTATAAGTAGTCGAAGCAGTATGCGAGGAGTAACATCTTTACGATATTGCACACATAAAGAATCCATTGGAGATGGATATCCAAGCATTGAATCCAACGAGTTAAAAACATCTCCCAAATGGTGTCCATTAAGAATAAGTAAATAAAATTGAGATTTCATAGGAAAGGCTGATGGGCAATGTTCAGTCATTGGAACTATCGGATCGTAAAGTATAAAAACAGGAATTGAAGAAGATGGTGAAGATGTATTTGAGGTTTGCGAGGTCTATTATGAAAATGGTGAACCCAATAGTTTTATTAAGAATAAAAATGCTTTGTACCAAGATAGCATTGAAGACATCAAATACATATATGAAAAAATTGCTTTTGCTTTTGAGAAGCCTATTTTGCTATGGGACGGTAAAAAGTTAAGTGAACTAAGTTAATACAACTATTAGGAATTATTGGGAAGAGGATGCAGAGATGAAGTTTGTATACTATAACGATACAGGCAGGGTAGTTTCAATTCATCCAGCTACAGTAAATCATAACTGCATAGTTGATGACTCTCCAATCAAGCCTTTAGAGGAAAGAGAATTTGTGCTGCCTAAGAATACATATCCATGGGTAAAAATGTGGGACCACGGAGAAGATCTTGGATTGAGCATTTTAGTATCACCAAGGCCATTGACCAAATGAGAGTAATATTGCGATAAAGAAAATAGGAGATTATAGATTACCATGAATCCATTTGACAGTGTTGAATTAGGATTAAATCTGCTCGTCCTTTTTTTTGCTTCTTGGGTTTGCATTTGGAGCAGGTATTATTGGTTGGCTACTTTCAGCGGTTATACCGAGGAATGTTGCTAAATGAATCTCTTAATCATACATAAAGCCAATTTAATGATTATTTAATTACTATAAAAGCATCATTATCATAATAATATAAAAAAGCTTCAATTAAATCTTCATCTGTACACTCAGTCTTTTGTTCATAAGCATTTTTTATAATTCCTTTTATAGTTTGAATATCTAATGTATACATTAACTTTATATCCTTTGCAAATTTTGGAACTTCGTCAATTTCATCTTCTACATCATCTGGATCGATTATAGCAGCTTGTGTATCCAGACTCCATGTCTCATCCTCTGGAAGAAATAATGCATCTGACCACTCGAATTTTTCAATATTATTTAGTATACTTCGCAATGCCATATGTTTCTCCATACTATTTCCCATCATCTCAAAATTTTAAAATTCGTAACGACGACGACCAGTATAACAATCATTAATAGGATTAAAAATACTCCCATAACTTTGGTCATAAGCAAATCTGCTTGATTGGGTTCACGTACCTTGCTAGTACGAAACCCATGCATCCATGCCCACGTTGGATTTAGTACGGCAACAAGCCCATAAGAAAAAGAAGCGCCAAAAAAGATGATTAGAAAAATTTTGGTTTCCAAACAAGACCTGCTTTCCGAAGACAAGGTTAACATTGGTCATCAATATTTCGAGGTCAGACCTATTGTACTGATAGCATACACATAGAAACTAATCATTATTATTATGAGAAACACTCCGGATATTCTTGTAAGAATTAAGTCGCCTTCATTTAGTTCTCTTGCTTTCCTTGAAGTCATAAAAGACCTTTCCCACACATATTTAGGTTTAACTATACTTGTTATTCCCCATCCTAGAGCAACCAAACAAATCGTTGTAAGTAGAATTATGATTAACAATCAGCTCCATAATTTTTTGATATGGAATCCTATACATTACTACTTTTTGTTGAAAGGGATTGCCTTCTTAATTTTTCGATAACGAAGATAAGCAAGTATTGTTAATACAAGACCAATCAAAAAGGTGCCTGTAGGATAAAGTAAAGGAAAAACTATGGATGGAAGCCTATAAGCTATGTCAGATTTATATCCTATCCAAGAAGATGATTGTGAAGAAGCAAGGACCAATTTAAACCCTAATAAATGATCTCCTCTTTCTAAATAACTAAACAGTTCTTCGGTAACTTGCTTATCTTCATCCACATACAATACCCTCCATTTTTGAGATGTGGTATCTCCCTTTTGCCAGTTATCTGCTATTCTTTGAACAATAGCCATTTGCTCAATATTATTTTTATTGTCTTTAATTTTCAACAAGTTTAGCCAAGATAAGTAATCGCTATCCTTTGTTATATTCTTAGGTAACCAAGCTTGGGTCGGAAAAGAACTCTCCTTTCCATTAACTTTAATCGTAACTTGCATAACATGCAGGATGTCGTTATCAAATTTGCTCTTGGGGGCGGCAACACCAGTGTCACTTGTTAAAACTTCTATAATATTTCCTTTCCATTGAATTGGAGCAGCAAGTTCATAGGAATACTGATTTGCTGTTTGATGACGCATATTCCTTATATCAATTGCTTCTTCTATTTTGTATCTGGAATTCAAATAACTGTCCAAAACCGCTTCTTGAATGATTAAAAACAGTGGGTAAATGGATGCACTAATAAAAATCAAACTTATGATGGTAATTAGAAAAATCTTTTTTCTAGTCATAGTTCATTCTCCAAGTCCCTTGCCCTTAAAAACCATCAACTCATTACAACTATTGTAACAATTCATTTGGAATATTTATAATTCGGATCTCATTTCCGCTTGGTTGTCCGACTGTTGCCAAAATAATCTGGTTACTGATTGGGGACCAATCCATATACGATGCATTATCAGGCAATGGAAGCATAGCGGGCTCTTTGTCGCTTCCAATTTTATAAATAAATAAATTTTGTGTATCACCAGGCAATTGCGCGGCGAAAGCAAGGAATTTTCCATCTGAAGACCAGCAATAGCTATATATTACTTCAAATTGCAAATGCTCGATTCGTTCAACTTTGCGGGTCGCTATATCGTATAACATAACATTATCCATTAATATCCCCCGGCTTTTTTTCGTTGAACTTTCCAAAAATAAAATGCGGTCTCCTCGGGGGGAAAGCATAAATTTTCTTCCGGTCGATAATGGTATTTCCAACTCGTTTAAGCTTTTCGGTTCAGTTAATCGTTGCGTTCCAACACCGTGCTCATCCGTACCTAAGTAGGCTATTTGATCATGAACTGCTAAGGTATTAGACCATTGAACGCTTTTTGAAAATATTGAACTTTGTTCCTTTTCCAAATCGAATATCCCTAAATTACCTCGAACCACTTTGTCATCCGACATAAAGTATAAAATTTTTTTTGAATCTATCCATGCGAATTTGGTTATATCCGAAAGAAGCTCTCTATTTTTACCAGAACTCAAATTCTTAACCCAAAGTTCGTTATCTTTTATGTACGAAATTTGCTTTCCGTCTGGGGACCACTTTACTTGTGAAAAATGTGACCCTTTCCAATCAGGCCGAATAATCGCGGTATCTGAGGAGGGGACACCTTCAGGTGAACACCCTAACAACAGCAATAACATTGCTAGCACCCTAATCATATTCGTCACCTCGGAGCTAAGTCTCTTAAATATTTTGGTACCCATTCCTCTACATCCCAGAATGGTTTCGTTGCCGAATCGTCGGATGTGGCAGGATAATGCTTAGGATACTCAAAAGCTTCTGAATCCATCAGATAATTAATGGTTCCCAAAAATGAAGGTACATCTGCGATTTTGTTCACTTCCTGTTCCATAAGGCTTACCCCAAAAATTACATTTTTTATAAATTGCTGTTCCGCAGCTTCTTCCTTCGCAAGAAGCCCATTTTTAATAGCAAGATCATGCCCGTAGAAAATTGAACCATATAGCGTATTGGAGTTGTCCGCATCTTGTTCCACAGGGGGAAGTAACCGAAGTGGAATCTCACCCCGTATCTGAATCGAGTGCTCCGCATTATAAGCTTTGGCAAAAAAATCTGCCGGGCTTGTATTGATATAGCTATAGCCAGTAATTTTTCCATCGCCAAGCTCAATTGGCTGACCACCGGATTCTCGTTCAACCCTTAACAATATACTCATACGGCAAATCTCCCTTTTGGCTAACTACTTCTGGCTTCCTGCAACCGATTCCTTATCTTAATATATATCGGACACTACCACATTCTATTTAATGTAAATTCTCACACACTTTTGGATATATGGGAATAGCAAATTTTTCGAGGATCGAGCGGCAGCCGCGACACCATCCCTCTTGATAGGTCGAGACATGTGGAGTGCTTTGTAAGAATGCATCGGGAGGATTGAATCTAATAAAACTAAGTTTCTTAAAGGGGAGATTCATTTTTTTACTTGACTAAAATTTCGTATGTTCATACGAACATTAATTTAAAACTGTGCGTACTCGTCTATGTTTTATGGATACGACGTATTGTTATGTTGAATTTGATTAAACATACCTTCTTGACCATTAAAGGAGGTTTGAAACATGTCAGGTCACTATCTGCTCAACTATCTTACTATATATCGGACCATATTCTTGCTCTATTTAACGTAAACTCTTAGACACTTAGCTGCTCATTGTTCAATAAATGACAGAATTTCAACGTCGCTTGATTCCTGCGTTTGCCCTCATCTATAATGAAATGGCATTGTATCCCTAATTTAGAATTATATTGGAGGTGTAGTACATGGCACGCGTACTGTATGTAACAATTCCAGCAGAAGGTCACGTCAATCCTACCTTAGGCTTGGTAAAGCAGCTAGTCGACAACGGGGAAGAAGTCGTCTATATGTGCTCGGAAGAATATCGGGCTAGACTTGCCCAGACCGGCGCGCAATTCCGGGCCTATCAACTGGATGAACAAGTATTTCGGGATCTTGGTTTTAATCCGACCGAATTTAGGCACCCGCTTCACTTCACTGATTTCATGCTGCGAGGCATTATTGAACCCCGCATTCCGGAAATCTTGAGGCAGATCGAAAACGAATCTTTTGATTACTTGATTTTTGATTCCTTGTTCGGTTGGGGTGGGGCTATTTTAGGGGAAAAGCTAGGCATCCCGACGATCTGCTCCGTGACAAACCTGGCTTTCGCTGAGCCGCTAAGCAAGATTGTAGAAGTGTTTGATGCCGATGATGTAGATGTGGAAGCTCTTCATGAAAGAGTAACAAAGACGGCGCAAAGCGTCGCTAATAAATGTAACGTAGCTGTACCTGCCATTGAAGATATTACCCGCCAATATGGTCAGTTAAAGGTTGTTTTTACAAGCCGCGATTTCCAACCCGATGCCGATAAGCTTGACGATAGCTACATCTTTACCGGACCTTCGATTACATCACGACTTGACGCTCCTTCATTTCCGCTGGAAAAGCTTCGATCTCATTATGACCAAGTCGTATACATTTCCATGGGCAGCATTTTGACCAAAGATATTGAGTTTTATAAGCTTTGCTTTGAAGCCTTTCAAGATATTCCGGCTCAGTTTGTGTTATCTTGCGGTAAAGACACGGATCTGGACTCGCTGGGTGACAACATTCCTCATAACTTCATCATTGAACCGTATGTTCCCCAATTGGAAGTGCTCCAGCAGGCCGATGCTTTTATTACTCATGCCGGGATGAACAGTACGAGCGAAGCTTTATTCTATGATGTGCCGCTTGTCATGATTCCATTAAGCTCGGATCAACCTATTGTTGCGAAGCGGGTGGAAGAGCTAGGAGCCGGAATTATTTTAGATCGAAGCCAGCTTACGCCTGCAGCTTTGAAGTCCGCTTTGCTGCAAGTGTTGAACGAATCTGCTTATAAAGAACATGCCAAGCGGATCGGGGATTCCTTACGTAACGCCGGCGGGTACAAAGAAGCCGCAAGCCGTATCATGTCTTTATTTTCAAAAGTATAAAAGGCAGCAAAACGTAGCGTAAGTTCGCATGTCCTATAGAGGAGCGGATTCTTTTTTCACTGTAGAAGCATGTAACGTATTCAATAATCTTCTCCTCGGCTTCTTTTCTTGATTTTGAATTTGTTCAGGATGCCAATGATCTTCTTACGTATAATACGATTCACTCCAAATACTTACAGATTCAAAATACATGAACCGCAATTCGTCTTCTTGATTCTCTGGCGATAAATTTTTAAACCAGTCCGTTTGCATGTCGTCTTCTTCAAACTTCCTTGATCTCCAAAGGGATAAACCCCATTGAGGGAAAACATAAGTATACCCAAGCTCCTGGTGTTGTCTATCATAAGGTGAAATATTGTCCAGTTTTTTGATAAGTTCTTCAGCTTTAGTATTGAAAACGTCAATATCACTGCAAGTACAGGTAAACACATTTTTTAGAGTCCATGGAATTTCAACAAATTTAACTTTTTCTTCTAGATCATACTCGATACGAAAGGCATCTGCAAAATAATTATCGCCATAATTTATACCATGGTAACTTGCTGTATAGTCTTGTAAAGCCTTTTCCACTGCTAATTTGTTCATCCCCAATTTGATTAAACCAATGCCTTGTCCTGGTTCGATGGTTAGCTTTTCCACTACATTCCCCTCCATAAGCTTTCAAGGCTTAACTTATGCCTGACATGTACTCGAATGCCGTTATTCCGTACATACTTTTAAAATGCCTGTTCATATGGGATAAATCAACAAATCCGCATTCCGTTACCGCGGCGTAAATATCCTTGTTTTTTTCGATGAGCCGCTTGGCATGCTCGACTTTGCAGTTTAAGAAAAATTGGTACGGGGAAATGCCCGTGTCCGCTTTAAAGGCCCGGATGAACTGAAATTTGGACATATCCAACTCTCTGCAAATGTCATCCAGCTTTAGCACATGGTCTAGACTGAAGTATATCATTTCCTTTGCTTTCTTCATAAGCGTATTGTTTTTTTTGAACACGTAGTTCATTTCCGTTTGGGAAAAGTTATCTGCAAGAGCCAGAAGCAACTCGCTGCACAGCGATTCGGCTTTATTGCTGAATATCGCATGAACCAGATTTAATATGCCTTGCTGAAGCCTGCGATTATAAACAATGGGAGAAGAGAACATCACGACATCCTTTTTTTCAAGCATCTCTAAAAAAAGCTTGGGATGGATATAAACGATCACATAATCAATCCCCGTCTTATCCTGCGCCCTTCCGTCATGAACCTGTTCCGGGTTAAAAAGCATCACCCCGTTGCGATAGGAGGACTGAAAGCTCCCATCCAGGTTATACTGCTGCACCCCGCGCAAGGTGACTCCCAGAGCATATTCTTCATGGCTGTGCTTTTTATATTCAAAATCGCTAAAGCTTGCGGATAATGCCGTAACTCCTGCTGACTTTTTATATATAAATTTGTCCATATCCACTCACCTCTTCACGATCTCCACGATACCCGATACCTCGATTGCCGAATAAACCAATAATAGCGCTAATACGATATTGGTCACCTTTAGATGCTTCTGCAAAAAACCTTTGAAAATTATACCGAAGATGGCCCACGTGGCTAATGCTAAAAAGGCAACAATGGTTATAATCAGAACGAATATCGACAAGACAAACGGTGACTTGTAATAGGGCATAACATAGCTCGGAATGACCGTCATGGTAAACAGCCACACCTTAGGATTTACAAACTGCATGAGGAATCCGTTCATAAAGGTAGCCGCTTGTTGGGCGGAATCCCCTGCTATATCCATGTTGTACACTTGATACGCAAGGTAGAGCATATAAATGCAGCCTACGATCTGCATAAAAGCCAAAATTTGGGGCATCACCGCTGTAAGCGCACTGTTTAACATCACTGAAGCCGAAAGCAGCACACCGAAGACGGCAGTCACTCCCCAAACGTATCGAAAAACCTCTTTCATCTTAACATGATGCGCCATAGACAATATAGCAATATTCGTAGGCCCGGGTGTAAAGGTTACAATAACACAATATATAAGAAAAGATGTAATATTCACGAGAAGCCCTCCTTAGGCGTGTTCCCATGAATGATACATCTTCCATTTCATTAGCGTATAGTATAATATTGCAGATTCATGACCTACCAGAAGCAGCATAGGTTTAACAAAATTCCATTGTCAGGGAAATCATGCTAAATTAGCACTATACAATCTTGAAGGGACGTGACGCCATGTTTATTGTAAATGTAGAAGGTGCGGTCTGCAGGGATGATCAATGGCTTCTCATTACACGAAGTATGAAGGAAGAACATGCCGGCGGTACTCTATCTCTTGTAGGCGGGAAAGTAGACGTCGAAGGAAATACGCTCGACATTCTGGAACGGACGGTAAAACGGGAGCTTAACGAAGAGATTGGCATCGAAATAAAAGATGCGGTTACTTTTGTATATAGTTCTTCCTTTGTGACAGCCGATGGGGGCAACGTTATCAATGTGGTCTTCCTATGCGACTATGATAGCGGTACAGCGCATCGCAAGAGTCCCGACGAGGTTGAAGCCGTACACTGGATGACTTACGAAGAAATCATGAATCATCCCAAAGCTCCTCCTTGGACAAAGGAAAGCATAAAAAGAGCGGCAGCGGCCAGGAAGTAAGAGCGGTTGATTCTGTCCGTGAAGAACATTTCTCAGTTCGAATAAAAAAACAATGATAAATCTGAATTGAGGTTAAGATATGTCCTTAATGCCATTAAGAATACCTATGGGCTACGCTATTTGCTTTAATAAATTTTCAGATGTTGAGCCAATCCCTTGTAAGAGTGGGGACGGTTTTATTGATAATTGGGAGTATTTCACCGAAGATATTTTGCAAATCGCAAGGATGCAGCTTGTCGATGGGGTTTGGGGGTTGCCAAGCAGCGGGAAACTCATCATTGACTTGGGGTGGTATCCGGATAGTCAAATCTCCGGTCAATATAGACTGGTGCAAGTCAATGAGCATTGGGAAGTGATTCGCGAAAAACGTTCCAAAAACAGGCATGAGATCAGGGATACGATCGAAGATTGGATGAACAATCCCGCTGGTTTGTAACCGCGGTACGGGATTAGCTAAAAAAAAGAAGGAGTACATCTTATGGAAATACGATATGTTTCAGAATTACCGACAGAAGACAGTATTTACGAGCTGTACGAGAATCTGGATTGGAATCAATATTTGCAGCTAAGCAAAGAGCAGTTGCTGACCGCCATGAGACAAAGCTGGCACGCCATCTATGCATACCATGACAATCGCTTAATTGGTACCGGCAGAATCGTTTCCGATGGGATGATCAATGCTTACTTGTGCGGACTGGGGGTTCACACGGACTATAGAAGCAACGGGATTGGATCCGAAATTTTCCGCTTACTCGCAGAGCATTGTAAAAAAAACAACCTGCATCTTCAATTTTTCTGTGAAGAACGGTTAGTCCCGTACTATGAAAATAGGAACTTTAAAGTTTTTGCAGTTGGTATGACAGGCGCTTAAGCCGCTGCGCCTGCAGTTTACACGAAAACTCGGAGGTGCTTTATGAATGCAAGCTTGTTAGATCCTAGAATCCACCCGGATTGGCTGCGCCCTCATTCTATCGAATGGTATGCGCAGCTCGGGAAATTAAAAGGGAAGTATTCGTTTTCATGGCACTCCACAATTGCCGAGCCTAACGCCGAAGCCCTATTTGCGGAAGAAGTATCGCAAGCGGTTCGGGGCAGAAAAGTATTGGATATCGGATGCGGGCACGGAGAATTTACGATCCAATGGAGTCCCATCGTTAAACATATTATTGGTTTGGATATTACGAATGACTTCATCAAAACAGGAAATGAAGCGAATCTATCCAATGTGTCCTTCGTGACCGGAAATACGAAACACAGACTCCCCTTCGGGTCGGATGAATTTGATGTTGCGTATAATCGCAGAGGGCCAACCTCTTCTTACCTGGATGTTGGAAGAGTGGTAAAAAAAGGAGGAAGGATACTTGGATTGCATCCGGGGGACGGCATAGCGGCGGAACTCTCGGAATGGTTCCCGACCTTGTTTGAACCGACTTCGACAGGGACTCCCGTCCTGGAGAATCTCAAACAGCGCCTTGAACAAGGCGGCCTGGAGCATGCCGAGATTGAGACGGTGAGAAGTATGGAATACTTCCATGAGCCTGTTGATGTGATTCGGATGCGCTGCTTCGGTCAGACACCCTCCATTCACGAATGGGTGATGGAGAAATGTCTCACCGAAGTTACGCGGATCTTCGAAATAAACGCCGTAAACGAGGGCTTACCCGTCATGTTTGAACGCTATCTGATACGGGTTACGGTTTAAACTTGCACTTCCGGCGTTTATGAGACAATTTTACTTTGAATGATAGCGTGCAAATCTCCCGGGGTGATCCAAGGGCTGCCTGCGTTAATGCGCGGGATTTTCATAGGATCCGCTTGACGAGTCGCCATTTCCTCAACGATGGTAAATCCGTATTTAAACCCGCCTTCTTGATAATATTGAATGGCTGTATCGGTATATATGCCGAAAGGGTAGGCTACGACATCCACCGCATGTTTATTCACAGGATTCAGCTGCTGCCTGCTTCTTTTCGCGTCTTCCACAATCCGGGTATGGTATTGTTCGTCGGTTTCGATCGTTCCGTTTGAAGTAGGAAGTTTGGAAGTGAAGTACGCGTCCCCATCAGGGTCATCGTTGTTGGTTTTGTGATGCAAAGCATCCGTATGACTCTGGTTCTCGACCAAATCCGTTTCTTTGTTCATAGTTGACAATTGCTGCAACGTCATCGTTGGAGGCAAGTGCGATGCCTGGGGCAAGGTTTCCGTCATGATGAAGTTAACTATTGGAATATGCTGCTGCTTTATAAATGGATATACGTTCTCATAAACGCTCTCATATCCATCATCAAATGTAAGCAATACCGCGTTGTGTGGAATAGGGCTGCCTTTTAAATAATGTTTGAATTGATGCATGCTAATAAAATGGTACCCCCGGCTCTGCAAATGCTTAATTTGCTCTCTGAATAATTGAGGGGTGATCGTAATTCCTCCCTCATCCGTTCCATGTACATGATGGTACATCAAAACGGCTATTTGATCCCGATAAAAGACATTAGTCAAACCAGATCACTCCCCACAAATGAATTTAAGGACGAGCGAAATATTTGGTACCAAATCTTATTATACCTGGAATTTGGTTAAAATTTTGTAGAAATATGTAACCCAATCCAAACACAGCCTCTCGGAGAATACCGTAACCCTCCCCTCCTTTTTCTCGTATATAATTTGTAAGGAACGGAGGGGTTGTATGGACTGGAACGCCATATTCATTATTGCTTTGGTTATTATTAATTTCCCGGTATTCCGTTTCATTTATAGACTGATTTTTTCAAATCCCGAAGATTTTGACGAATCGGTCAAGTATTCTTTTACGCCTAATCTTATCTCATTTTTTAGGGGGAAGTACTGGCAGGACAAATGGGGCACCTTCAAATTGCGGATGTACATTTTATTGTGTCTTGCCGTTGTTGCTCTTGAGTATATGCTTTTGAGCGAGGCAATCGGGTATTTCCATTGATCGAGCCCCTCTCCTTGAGAAAGGGGCTGTCTCTCCCGGGCATCACTATTGATCATCTCACGTCATTCGTGTTTTATCCCGCAATATCTACACCGCATGGTTCTCCATGTTCATCTACAAACACCATCATGATATGATTGCCGCAAATGCCATCGTCGTTATAGCTCAAGTCAAAGCTCTTCCCTGAACCGACGGAAAAAGACTCGATCCGCATTCGATTCACTATCGCTGCTTTGGTTATCGTTGGCCCTTCCACTATGTATTCGCGATAATGATTCAGCACTTCATCGGCGGCATACTCTCTAAACGGCATATCGTTCTCTTCTATTCGAGTAAAAATTTCTTTTGCATTCTCTATGATTTCATGCAGATCGTCTTCATCCGGCATGAAGGCAACCTCGATCTCCTCCCCTTTCAAAAGCTTCCGGCATGTATATAAATCAATATCCCGGTCTTGGATGATAACTCCCCAGAATTCGTCACGGATCTCTACATTATTCATATTCTCTTCTCCTGTTCTATTATTTCAAAGGAAATAACCATATACGCTAAAAGCAAACGTCGATACCAGCGCCATTCCGACAATCAAGCCTCTCCACCAGCTAATTTCTCCGTGTACGATCGTATTGCCCATATCTCGGTCCCACGTTGTCATTCCTTCTCTTACTAGTCGAGAATGGCCAAGAATGCACGCTATTAAATTGGGTATTCCTATACCGAGTCCCGTCCCTCTCCACCAAACCAATCTGCTGCGCTGAAACGCCTGGGCTGGCGTTAATTTCTGTCCTTGATGATTTACAATGGTAATCTTCAATAACCATTTCCCCAACGTCGTCCCAAAGATGGCTAAGCAGGCTCCTTCTACAAACAACCAACTAAAGCTTAACAGTACCGATAGCAGCGTATTGTTTACATTATCCAGACTTTCCGCATCAATAAGAGCCCATAGGATACCGACAGCAATGCCAAATGTATAAACATCGAAGCTTCTTGCCCAGAACCGGACCCATGGTCTTGGAGCCGGAGGCGACCCGTTGGATATATTCTCCGATACAGAATCCATGTTGATCAACAATCTTCCTCCTCATCAATCACCCGAAAATACACTTGCCATTACTAATAAAATACCTGCGTTGTTACGGTTTTCCCAGTTGGGAGATTGCCGTCATATCCAAAAGCAAGTGTACCATAATAACAGGAACGATCTTCCTTGTTTTCGCAAAGTAAATTGAAAAAACAAAAAATACGATTCCGGTATACAGCGCGGGGATTAAGCCTTGATACAGATGGTACGAAGTCTGAATGACGGTACTGGCCAAAACAGTTATTTCTTCTTTTTTGATCAAGAAGTTCAGCTCAGTCATCGTATAAGCACGAACAATTAATTCTTCGAAAAAAGGATTGATAACGATGAACGCAAAATAGCTTACGGTCATTTTCGTTCGTAGAAAATCGACGTTTTGGGGAGCCTGCAAAAAACTGGGGGATATCGTAACGGCTATAATAACAACAAAATACACAGCCATATAAAGCAATAACGCGTGAAAGATATCCGTTTTACGAAATTCAAAACCTATGTCTTTCAAGCTGCGTCCTTGCCTATGCAGGACAAAATAAAGCAGGCTCAGCGAAAGCGTTTCCCATAGAATGCTATAAATAAAATTGGGATGCGTGCCGCTTTTGGCGCCTGAAAACAGGTATACGGAATTCAAGATCAGCGGGAAAATGGTAATGAGTAAAATGCTGACCAACAGCAGCAGTCGAATCTTGGCCTCCGATTTCACCGACAAACTCCTTTATTATGGATTTGTTTTTGTAGTAAAATTATACCACATCCCGGGGATTCGGGACTTTAATAATCAACATACAACGGAGGACCAATGCCGTGCAGGACATCACTTACCTCAACAAAAATAACTACTTTTACATTCTGATGGCTTCCGCCGAAGAGGAAGGAAAGACCGAAGTGCTGGTCATCCCATGCGAAAAATTCCCGTCCATGGATCAGGCCTGGGAAAAGTGCACGGTTTACGAGATTGGGAATAAAAAAAGCTTCGAATCATTCAATCATTTGCACTCTCCAACGGAAGGTGTTTTGCTGAGCAAGTTGGGATATTTCTTTACGGAAAACTTCTACAATAGCGTGGTTAAGCTTGTCATGCAATAAGACAATACTACGAGAGGAATTTTCTTTGCTCGTACCAGCCTCGTACAGCGTGATGGCTGTTGTCGCTGCGGTATTCATGACGCTGGTGTGGGAAAGGGAGAAGAACCGGGATATCTTTATGGCCTAAAGATATCCCATGAGGTTTCGCAATCCCCGCCGGAGAAGCTAATTTCTCGCTTGTTGCGGCAGGGATTGACCATAATACACAACTTTAGATTCACCCGATAACTTAATCTTAAACATCTCGGAATTGGGCTTTAGAACATGCTCCTCTGCTACAACCTCATATTCCCCTGTTAATGTCTCCTCGCTATATTGCTGTATGGATTCAATCAACGTTTGGCTTTCGTTTAGTCGAACTTTCATATAACTGCTTGTCGTAACCGACTCGTAAGTTCTTGGCTCATTTGTCGGCACCAAGCTATTGTTCTGTATATTTCGCATCGCCGTTTCTAACGCTTCATGATCAAAAAAAGCGTAAGGGGTCGGATAGGAATCATAAGGATGGACGCTCAATTCATTCGTTTCCGGGGAGTACCTTTGTAACAGGTGCCCGTCCCATACCCAAATGTGTCCTTGCATGGGTCCTTCGGTATATTCGGCACGATACCGGCCTTTGGAGTCAAGCCATAGGCTCCCGGCATTCTTGGATTTTACAGTAAGCTTATTTTCATCGTAGGAAACATCTACAAACTTGATAAAGTGAAAGGTTTGTACCTCTTCAAGATCGACCTCGTAAGGGATCTGAAGAGTGACTCTCTTCTTTCGGAATAGGGATAAGATCGCAGATAAAATTTTAGTTAGAACATGGTTTCGCATAATTCACCCTCGTAAGTTAAGTAGTAGTCGTATTCGTACAACACTTACACAAAAGGATTCGGCCGTTTGACAGGAAACACTCGCTTTCCCCATAAGGTGGGAAGCAGAACTTCATTTTTCTCGTACAACGTCGGGATGACGAGATCATGACCATCCAGTTCATGCTCCATGCTGTCGAGCAGCGTATCAAAGACACGGACCGTATCCTCGTAATCATGTTTAAAATACAGCTTGCCGGAGCGTCCAATGGCCACAACAGCGGGGTAGTAATACCCCGATTCGCCTAGACAAAAGCAATCCTCGCCCGCAAAGCTAACAATAATTCTATAATCCTCAGGGCGGCTAATTTCGGCAAGAGCGTCCGGAATAAAGTTAAAGGTATAGTCATGCCAATCATCGGCAAAGCGACAATCGGGTTCGTCCGGATGATATTTAAAATAAACGCTGTCGTCTATACCGGAAAACTCTTGAAGAAACGCTTTCGCACTGTCGAATAAATCGATGCCCGCTTCCTTGCAGCGGCGCTCAAAGCCTGAAATATCTACATGTCTGCCTTCATGCCATCCCGCTTTTTTCAGCAGCAATATCATTTGTTCCCTTCGGCCGAGCTCATGAGTATCTGGTTTCATCTGGATTTCCTCCATAACGCTTCATCGTAGAAATCAATACACAAGCCCTGATGTGCTGCGGTAAACAGATCTAAATGATCGTGATCATGCCCGCCGTTTCGCATAAAATAAGAGGCCCCGGTTCTGGACAGCGGCTCCAAGCCTCCGGAAGCAAACTCAAATGCTTTCTTGCTCCCGTAAAAAAACAAGGTGTCGGCGTATTTTTTTATCAAAATTGTGTCTTTATTCTCCGCATAGGTAAACGGGCTGTAGTCCTCATATCCCAAATCTGAAAATTGACGCGGATTGCACTCGAAGCTTTTCAGCTCCCCCTTGGTTCTAACCATTCTTTGCTTCATCTCTTTCCAGAGCTTCGTGTTGAACTGGATCGAATGGTGCATGAATACCATGTCCAGATTTTTGTTATAGGCGGAGAAATGCTGTAAATCTTGGGGGAGCAGCCGGGTTGTGACCGGCACATAGATCATCTTGTCCCGATGGATACTTGCAGCAAGAAATAAGCACGCCAAATATTGTAGAGATTTCTGGTCTCCGAATAACATATAACTTCCACACGTATGTTCGAGAGCAAACATGTTATCCGTAGGAACGTTAGGGATGAAAACAGTATAATTTTTGGCCGGCAGGTTGATTTCTTTCTTTATGAAATGCAGCTTCATCTAAGTCACCGTAGGTTGGCCCTTCCCCATCCTTCACAAAATTTCAATACACTCGTTCTCTATTTTATCGGAATTAACCGTCTCGTCGGCCAGTATTCATTTTTGTGCATCTGTGCTCTATCGCACATATTGTTAATATTTGGTAAATATATTGTCTCTGTTTCTCTCGTACTATATGCTTGCATTGTAGCAAAAATATACAATTATTGGAGGGATTCCTAGTGAAAGCTTTGAAATCGCTGCTGTTATCGACTGTAGTTGCTGCGTCTCTTTTTGCCATTACGTCCGCCGCTTCCGCCCATCCTTTGGTCAATTTGCACAGCTATAATTCGTTTGCAACTTACAAAACCGCATTGGACAAGCAGCTGACCATTGATTTTAAACCATGCCTATGATCAATGGGAGCTTGTACAAAGCGGATTGGACAAATTGCTGACATCTATATCGGGAAGAACCAGCAGATCGGCGAAACATCAGCCGCGACTGACATCTGGGCTTTTAAACCGGTTTCTCTTGGTGTAGCTATAAGCTATTACGATCATCGACCAAAGAATATTTCCTAAAAAGGGTTGATCCTTGTACAGGACGAACAGGTAACAGCTTACGGTCAGAAAATAAACGGAGTACATAATCATAAGCCAGTATCCCCAACGGCTGAGCTTCAAGTACCCGTAAGCCAAGACTAGCGAGGCAGCCCCTACCAGAAATCGGGCAAGATGCTCCGGAACGTCTGGCAGGGCGAATCTGGCTGCGATACCATACTTTTCGAAAGGCAGCTCATACACGAATAACGATAACAACAAGACAATAGAACCAAAGATATAAAAACTCCTTATTAAAACGACGCCCAAAGGTCTGCTTCGATTCAAGCGCTCACCTCCTTTGCGGTTGCATTTTACAAAAATATATCCAATTCTTGGACTTCTTACAACTTTCTCTACATAGCATTATGACAAAAAGCCCGCCGCTGGAGTCGTTTTTCGACTCAACGCTGGGGCCGGAGGCACGTATCTTAAGCGCTCAGCCTAAAAGGGAATTCATTCCAGACACTGTTAGGGTCTTCGAACAGCTCTCTTTTGGCCTCCCATACCGTATCGTAAATGCTTCCTTCGTAAGCAATCGCCCTGCCGAAAGCAAACGAGATATAGTAATATTTCCAGTCCAGAAACGTTTTGCCGGCTTTCTTGGCCGCCTCCTCAATATACTCCCATGCCTCTTCCTCCGTAATATAATCCAAGGCATGGCTCCATCTTGCAATATTGATCGCGCGATCGTAATCCCACGCGGCAATCGTTTCAATCGCGTTGCAGTCTTCGTCGGTAAACTTCAGTTTGCTTTTGATGACCTGTTTCGCTTCTTCATAACACGACTTCGATTTGCCAAGTTCCTCTTCCACAATCGGCTCGCCGGATTTCAACGCCGCATAGACTTCGTTATATCTTGTTCGATGCCCTTCATTTATCAACCATTCCAATGTATCGATGGCATCTTCTCTGCCGGAGATTCCCCAAGCGGACTCCAGGCCTTGCCTTAATTCCTCGCGATCCGATTTGATCTCAAGAACTCGCGTCGATTCTCTCCGGTACAGGGCAAGGATCGCCCCATAAGCAAGCAATCGCCGCTTGTCTTTGGATAGCTCGTATTTGTTTTCCAACTCTTTTCTTTCCTTATTCATTTTGGCGGTTAGGCGGCTGCTCCACAGCAGTAATGCGCCTACGGCCGCGATGATGCACACGATGACGATCAATACAATCTTCATATTTTTACAACACCTTTTCTGAAAAGTTTTTCCGTGCAAGCCGAGTCTAGTAGAGATGCGTCAGCTCATGGTACATATATCGGATGCGAACTTTTCCATTTTTATGTAAATTTTCACACACTTTTGGA
Source organism: Paenibacillus sp. A3 (assembly GCF_001399685.1). Classification (GTDB taxonomy): domain Bacteria; phylum Bacillota; class Bacilli; order Paenibacillales; family NBRC-103111; genus Paenibacillus_G. The sequence goes on along the minus strand of NZ_JTHN01000208.1, from coordinate 12,088 downwards.
GCAGGAGATGTCCTGCATGGCCCAGAAAACATAAGGAACACAGCATTTTCGAATGGTGAACGCCATGACCCCAAGAGGTCTACTGCAGCTTGGTGACCTCGGAGCAGAAGCAGCAAACGGTGTGATAAGTTAAGAACAGAACGGACGACCTGCGGAAATGGAGGAAAATGGAAAATGGAGCCTATTCCAAGCATTGACGACGTGTTTCAAGCGGCACAATCAGGGGATGCCTCGCGGCTAAAAGACATTCTGGCGACTCATCCGAGCCTCGCCCATACGGAAAACGGCGACGGGCTGACTCCCTTAGGGTTCGCGGCGCATTTCGGCAATAAAGCTGCCGTACAGGTGCTGCTGGACTATGGTGCGGATGTGAATGCCGTGTCGCATTCCAAAATTTCTTACATTCCTTCGAATACTGCGCTGCATGCCGCGATTGCGGGAGAACGGGACCCGGAGGTCATCCGGCTGCTTTTGACCCGTGGTGCCCGGACAAATATCTTCGACAGCAACGGCCACACTTGTCTGCATACGGCCGCATTTCACGACGATAACACAGAGCTCATTCGCTTGCTCTTGGAGCATGGAGCCGATGTCAACGTTAAGGCGGAAGGCGGAGATACGGCCTTGGCGCTCGCCGTCAGGCAAGGGAACGAGCGCGTTGCGGAGCTGCTGCGCCAGTATGGAGCCCAGCTTTAACGAGATGTTTAAGGAGCGTTGTGCGATAAGCACCGCTCCTTTTCTCATGCTCTGTTCTATCCGAACCCCAGGACATCCCAATGATTAAGACAATCCCAATCCGCTTTCGTAAAATCTTTAATGTTGTGCCAACGCATATCCGTGTCCTTTTTCGAGCTTCCGTCTCGTTTAGGTACAGACATATATCGATTATAATTTCGTTCCACGATTTCCGCCAAATCGTCATACTTATAAATGAAATAGTCAATTGGCTGCCCAATGCCGTTTAGTTTTACCAGAACGACAAATAAATTCTCGATATTCTTTTTAACACAAATCGATTTGTTTAACTTCCATCCCTGCTTATTGGTGCTTGCCATCGTTTTAACCTGCAATAGAACTGTGTGGGTTCCCCCCTCATTGGTAGCGACTATGTCATATAAAGGGTTATTTTTAGGTGTAATTAACCCTAATATTCCACGTTGACCTAGCTCTCCACATACAAAATATTCACCCGTAGAACCGACTAAATTGTTTGAAATTTTCATTATTGCGCTCCGCGAAAGTGTCAAATTCGATAAAGCGTCACTTCGTAATCGTCGAACGTTTCTTCCAACATCTTCCCCACAATCTCCCAAGATCCATTAGCTAACCCGCAGCCGATCCCATAGGGAAGCGCCACCGTCAAACCGTGCTCTTTCGCATAATTTTTTAACGAGAGCAGGGCTTCTTTTAGCGCGGCATAATCCGTATACACTTTCTTTGAGCGGCCATAGGTCAATTGACCGAATAGGTTGGCGACGAACTTCCCTTGCACGGCCACAAGCTGAAGGGTTCCGAGAAGCTCCTCCGGAGCCTTATCTTTGCAATAATCCAGGTAGGACGTATACAGGTGTGGATACTTCGTTTTTAATAATTTGGCGACTCCCGAGCCCATGACGGCTTGGCAATTGACTTGGTGACCAACGATATCTTCCTTAGCCTCTAGCAAATCTCCCGCAATGATCGTTACTGCCACGCAAACCCTCCTCCTTTGGTTAAAATACTTTGCAGTCTTATCGACTACATTCCAAGGTTAACAAGAATCTCCATCTGGACGATATAATACTAACATAACTTTTCATGAGGTGAGGAGATACCGTGGGAATTTTCGATATGTTTAAAAAGAAGCAGCAGCCGCAGGTGCAAGAGAACGAACTTATTCAATCCATCCGTCACGCGATCGAGATCATGGAACAGGCCGATTCGGAAAGCCACGAGGAAATCATCGAAAAGATCGGTCAATCCACCAAGGACAAGCGCTTGGCGTGGGAGCTGTACTGCTTGATCCCATCGGTCTATTGCCGGATGATCGTCAAAGAAGTTCAATATTCGAACGAAATGATCATGATTTTCCCTGACGAAACGCAGCAGAAGGCTTTGCTTTCCAACAATCTGGTCTATAAGGTCATTCAAAGCGTAGTGGCGGACAAGTTCAGCGGGGAGATCGACAACGGGAAAATTCAAAACATCCTATTCCAAAGCTCGGAATTTAACGCCATTAATAATGCATTAAACGACGGCAGCGCCCTGGAAGATCTGATGACCGGACCGCTGGTCGTATTCGCGCCGGAGAAGTAGCCATCTCTTGGCAGCGCGAACCAATAGGTAAAAAATGGTACAATGATGATAACTCACACAGCCCTCCCCCGGCAAATGCTTGACAAGGAGGAATTCCAAATGACAACAGAGCTTAAACGGCTGGTCCATCTCGTCCGGGCGAATTTTATAACCAAATCCACCTGCTTCGCTAAGGAGTCTGGTGAGATGAATGTCCGCGAAACGGCGGATTTTATTCGCGTGGATTGCGGACTGCCGTCCGATACGTTCAACAATTCGGTATGGCTGAAGGAGCAGGTGAAACCGTCGGACACCGGTCTGATCGAAGAAACCGTTGAATACTTCAACAAGAAGCAATACCCTATGGCGCTGTGGTCGTGGGAGGATCGCAGTAGCTGCACGTTTGAAACGTTAAGAAGTCTGGGGCTGAACGAAGCGGAGACGAATGTCGCCATGTATGCCGACTTGGACGCTTTGCGGCCGGATACGAATTGTCCGGCGGAGCTGAGGCTGAAGGAGGTGGCGACGGTCCGGGAAATCGAACAATACGGGGACGTGCTGACTTCTTTGTTCGGCGAATCGGCGGAAGCCGCCAATGTTCGGTTATATTATAAGAGGATGCCCGCTTCCCTTCTGCTGAACCATTCCGTCATGAAGCTGTACATCGGATCGGTTCGGGATGAGATCGTGGCTACGGGCTGTCTGATTTTCGCTCCCGATAGCGTCGGCATCTACGACATTGCCACGAGGCAGGAATGCCGGGGAAGAGGCTTCGGGTCCGCCATGTTTAACTTCCTGCTTGCGGAAGCCCGGAAGCTCCGCACCGGCTGGTGCGTACTACAAGCTTCGCCGGACGGCATTAATATTTATAAGCGATCGGGCTTTGAACCGGTCTGCGAAGTAACGGTTTATGAAAACCGACACCTGCTTGCATAAAAGCGAAGGAAGGATAAGGGCGGTTACAGCCCGTTCACCTTTACCATCTCGACAAAAGCGGCACAAGCTCTGCTCGAAAATCCATCGTTGCGGCGGACGAAGCTTGTAGTCGTATAGCGGAACGCTTCCGGAACCGGGTAGCTTCCCAACTCCTCGAACTCCCCGGATAGTACGGATTGGGGCAGCAGCGTAGCGGCAAGTCCGGAACGCACGCAGCTCAGAAGCGTTTCCAGAGAGCTTACTTCCAGCATATTGGCCAAAGGAATCCCTTCGCTGCGAAGCCACGCTTCCAGAACCGCCCGGAACGGACAGCCCTTCGGAGAAACGGCCCATTTCGTATGGGCCAGATCCGGGTATGTCTCCCCGGTCGTCCGGGTCAGCAGCCGGAGCTCGTCTTTTGCCGTATGTTCGAAAACCAGCTTGGATGAATCGATCTCACCGGTAACGAACGTTCCGTCGAGTTGATGATTCAGCAATTTGGCAAGCAAATCCGCGGAAGCTCCGGTCGTGATCGAGAGAGAGACGCCGGGATACCAGGCTTGAAAATCTGCCAGAGCTTTCATTAAATTACGGCAATTTACGGTTTCCACCACCCCAATTGCCAGCGGGCCGCTCGGATAATCCGTCTCCCGCACCGCTCTCACCGCTTCTTCGGACAAATTCAAGATCGTTAGGGCGTAATCGCGAAAAGCGCCGCCTTTTTCCGTCAGGACAACGCCTTTCGGATGCCGATGAAATAACGGGACCCCCAGCTCAGACTCCAGCTTCCGGATTCTCGCGGTCACATTCGATTGGACGTAGCCCAGCCGTTCTGCGGCGCGGGATATGCTGCCCTCCTCGGCAATGACTGCAAACACTTTAAGATCCGTCAATTCCACCGGACATCCCTCCGTTTATATATCAAAAATAATGATACCTTTATCAATATTGATCATTATACGATATGCCTCTATTGAATTACAATGACATCAAGCGTTTCTAAGCAAGCAAGGAGGAGAAAAGCAAGGGATGAACAAAGCATGGTGGTTGTTAATATTGGCCGGGGCAACGGAGGTCGTCTGGGTCACAGGCCTGAAGCATTCGACGGCGTGGTGGGAATGGCTGCTCACCCTCGTATTTATTGTATTTAGCTTCAAAGCCTTTCTGGATTCGGCCGCCAAATTGCCCATCGGTACGGTGTACGTGATGTTTACGGGACTCGGCACGGCCGGGACGGTTATTACCGAAGTTGTGCTTTTCGGGGAATCGGCTCATCCGCTCAAGCTCGTGCTCATCGCTGCGCTGGCTGCCGGCGTTCTGGGGCTTAAGCTCGTTACGAAGGATGCCGAGGCCAAAGGCGGTGAGGCGTGATGGCATGGGCTGCTCTGCTGGCCGCCGGGCTGTGCGAGGTCATCGGCGTTGTTGCCCTCAAACGCGTAACAGGGCATCGCCACTGGACCTCGTACACGTTCCTTATCGTCACGCTCGGAACAAGCTTCTCGTTATTGTCGCTCGCCATGAACCACATCTCGATGGGCACCGCCTACGCCGTATGGACCGGCATCGGAACCGCAGGAAGCACGCTGCTCGGAATGTTCGTCTTCGGCGAGCCGAAGGAATGGAGGCGGATCTTGTTCATCGGCCTGATCCTCGCGTCCGCCATCGGACTTAAACTCATTTCATAGAAAAAAGAGGGCTGCTTCTCTTCGCGGGAGCCGCCCTCCTTCCGGATTTCCATAGCTTATGCCTTTTTTGCCAAGATCGTATAGCCCTGCCGGTCATATTCGACGGAAAAATAATCATCCCCCGTCTCGGTAAGCCGTAACGGAACTTGTAAGCTCCGTATCCCTTCTTCCCAATGCAAAATTTCGAGCATGTGCTTCAAGTGAAAGTTCTTTTCTTCGTTGAAGATATCGAGATATTCCATTAAGTACGCCTTGCTTTCCCGGGGATCGATCCGAACGGCAAAATGGTACATCATAGGCTCCCGGTGCCTGACGCCCATCCAGGCCATGTCCGCCTCCACAAACCGATTGTAGATTTCTATCGCTTCGTCAAGGGTGAAGCGCTTCGGCTGATCTGCAGACCGCGCCACGCCGTCCGAGACTAATTCGTAGCTTTCCTTATCGGTTAAATACGTAATAAGCTTCTTCTCGATTTCTCCGTCTTTTTTGAATCTATGCGGTAATAACATGTGCTCCTCCTACGTCCAGCCCCAGAAGAAAGCGTCCCGGTCCCAGGCTACCCTTCCCTTGTGCAGCTTCTTGAACGCCTTCTTCACTTCCTTATCGATGGACGCGTTCCCGTTCTCGTTGACATAAATAAACGCCTCGCCAAAATGAGCGGAGATATGCCGCACGGCATCGCTTTGATAAAGAATGCCCGCGGACTTCACTTCATTCAGCATCCACTCGGCAACCTCGTCAGCGGTAAAATTCATTCGTATTCCCTCCTTTCCTTGATTCGGAGCCATTCCTCTGCGCTCGCAGCCTTCACATCGGGGTTAGGATGCTCCATCAGCTCCCGCAAAATTCCGTCGATTTCGGGGCCCCGAAACTTGGAGATCACTGCAGCGAACTCGATCAGGACGTCCGGATTGGACGAACCCTTCAGGAACAACAACGGCCGAAAGTCCTTGATACGACGGTCGTGATCGATCTTCAGCACCCAAATGGACCTCAGAATCGACTGGATTCCCAGCTCGTCAGCTTGTCTTAGCTCGGACAGCAGCTCCTCGTACCTTCTCAAAATGAGCCTGTTGTCGTTCATTTCACCGCCGCGCAGGCACCCGGGACAGAGGCATCTCTTGGTTCCTTTCGCCTTCGGGTAAAAGCGCCAGCCGATCGTCTGAGACAGCTTTTTGCTTCGCAAGATTTCGTTCTTGAGGATTTTTCTCGGCACGATCACCTGAAAGCCCATCCGGTCTTCCCGGTTCAAAAAAGCTTTGACGGCCTGCCCGGCGCTCCCCTGCCGGTGCTTCTGGTAATAATCGCCGAAAAAGACGGTCTCGTCATCGCTCAGCTTGAAATAAACGGCGGTCATGTTCTTTTTGTTAAATCGTCTCAGCTCCCGAAGCCATTGGTGCGACGCGTAAAAATCGTGAATCACCGGCATGCAAAAGACGCCGTCTCCGACTCCGGCCGCATGGACTTCGCTCGGCTTAATGCCGTTTCGAACGATATTTGCGATCGACTGCTCCGGCGTCAAATGTACAAATACGGGCATAGGTCACCTTTCGTTTTAGAAATATATAGTCAAATGTGCAATCCGACGTCTTCCGGCTTGCCCTCTCCGCAGGAGCCGATTCCCAAATTATATCATATTGTACTGGATGCGAGCCGCCGTGGGAAATGAAAAAAAGCACCCGTTAAGGTGCTTTGCTTACCCGCTCCCGCTACTTAATCACGAGCACCGGAACTTTCGAGTGCTGAACGACATTGTGGCTGACGCTGCCAAGGACAAACTCGCGAAGACCGCTTAGTCCACGGCTTCCCATAATAATAAGATCGACGCCGTTTTCTTCCGCATACTCCAGAATCGTAACGGCCGGCTGGCCTTGCTCAATCACGTGCTTCACCCGGGACACGCCGGTAGTCAAGCCTTCCGCTTCTTTCAGCACGGACCGGGCCAGCTCTTCGTAGTCCAGATCGAGATTGGCCGGAATGGAGACGAAGGCGCCGCCATAAGCAAGGGCCGGAGTTTGATATACATGGATGACGATTAATTCCGCCGAATCTTCCTTGGTGATGGAGATCGCTTTCTGAAGAGCCTTCACGGACAGCTCTGAACCGTCAAAAGCAACTAGCACTTTTTGGAATGGCATAATTGGAAACCTCCCCGTAGATCGTTTACACTTTTATGGTAACGTCTATACGGGGCCGAAGATATGATCTAAATCACAGTCTGCCGGAACCGGGCTTGCGGACAAGCCAAAATACCCCGGGACGAGGGGGCGTATCGGCTAGCAAAAACGTCCCCGAAAAGGCCGGTCGAGGAGTACGATGGCCAACAGGTCAAACAAGACGAGCGGAAGGATAAACGGAAGAAACGAAACGGTAGCCTTACTGCGATTGTTAGAGCCCGTTTGCAAGTAAACGCGGTTATGGTCTACTTTGACAATCCGCCCTTCGTACGACTCTCCGCTGATTGTAATAATTCGCACCCGTTTGTTAATATAATTCTTGCAGGTACGGTAATGTTCGTGAATGGCTGACATAGCACACCATCCTTTCTTGTTGGACATGGTATATTCTATGTGCTTCTACGAACAAAAGTACGGGCTGATCTGGAAGAATCTTCACCAATTTCGTAAACTAGTAGAATGCGCGGTTGCCGGAATGGAACTGGAAAAGGAGCTCAAGCAAACGATGATGGAACAAGTTTCTTGGATCAAAGAGCAGCTGGAGCCGTATTTCTCCAGAGCCGTTGATATTGCCTTTATGCATGTGCAAGAAAAAGTGCCGCAGGAGATGCGGGATGGAGAAGTCGACGAGGAAGGCTGGGTGAAATGGAAGCCCCTGGATTCGACCATCGGCGAAGATGAGATCCGGGCGTTGGAGAGCGAATATGCGATCGAATTTCCGCCGCTTTTTAAAGCGTTCTTGATGAGCTATCATTACGTGTCTTTGCAATTCGATAATGCGGAAGTAGACGGAGAATACATAGGGGATTGTCAATTCATAGAGATGCCTTCGCTATCTTCGGAAGAAAAACTCCAGTCCTTGGAGTTTTTAATAAGTGCCTGGGAACCGCTGCTGTCGGCAGGCTATGTGCCTTTTGCCGAGTGCGAAGACAGCCAAGGTCCGGTATGCTTCGATACGATGCGGAGACAAGAAGACGGGGACTGTCCCGTCGTATGGTTCTTGCATGATCATTTGCACGAGTTAGGCGAGGAGGCGTCGAGGAACAGGGATCATCTCCTGCCTTACGTCAGACCGATCTTCGGTTCGTTCAAGGAAATGATGACCGTTTTGTGCAGCCGGGAGGCGGTAACGGAGGACACGGAGGAGTAGCGTCTGCGGAGCACGGAAGCCACTACCGTACAAAGTCCGGCACGAATCTTCATGCCGTCTTGCTTCCTTTTCCCGTCTTATTACGTATATACCAGAGGATGGAACGCTATCGCCGATCCACCTTGAAAAATTTGCCGGCAGGAAAGGATGTCACTCCATGGAACAACTCACTGAAATTACGGAATTCGCGGACAGACTGTTCGATCTGATCGAGATTCCTTTTACCGAAACGACTGAGTTCGAACGGCAGCTGATCGCCGCTTTCAGCTTCGGCGCCGTGATGGCGGTTGCGGTCCGGGATGACCTGGATCAGCCGCAGACGCATGCGCTGACGATCGCGATGCTGATGCGCGCATTTCAATACAGCGATCATCAAGCCGCCGCTTTCGCCCACGATCTGATCCAAGCGACGGACCGGGACCATCATCCGGCGATGAACGACATCATTCATCGGGGCATCAACGGCCACTACGAGTACGTGAATGAAGAAATGGAAGATTTGCGTCAAAATATGCTTGATATTTTAAATTCGTTTAGCGAGTGAAATGAGTGAAATCGATGAAGATACGGAACCGATTTCCGAAGACCGATAAACAAAAGCATGCGGAGTTCATCCGCAACGGCTGGGCCTTGCTGAAGGAGCCCAAGTCTCCCATGCGCGCTCTAATCCTGTCCGTTCCTTTCATGCTCATCAATCTCATCGTGACCGTCGGTATCGTAAGTATGTTTTCGGCTATCCCTCTCGCAAATTATTTGCCTGATTCGATATCGTTCACGATCGACTTGAAGAGTATATTGGGAATTGTATCGCTGCTTTTGGTTCATGAGCTGCTGCACTTAATCCTCATCCCGAACTTTACCGCGTCGAAGAGCACGTATGTCGGCATTACCTTGTTCGGGGGATATGTGTATACCGAGGAACAAGTATCCAAAACGAGATATATCGTCATTACCCTTTTACCCTTTATTGTCATATCGATCATACTTCCGGCCTTGCTGGGCCTAATGGGGGCGCTCTCCCCTTTCATCCTCTTTTTGATCGTCTTAAACTCGTTGTCGTCTTCTTTGGATATTTTGAATTGGCTTCTGATCTGGATTCAAGTCCCTTCCAAAGCGGTTATTGTATGCAACGGAACGAAGACGTATTGGAAATCGACAACAAGGCAAAAATCTTCTCATATCTAATATCGCTTAGGACGTGAACGTAATGGAGCAAACCTTGCCTTACGAGAAAATTTTCGAATTGGTGCAGGAAATACAGAACGCCCAGGATTCCGGGGAGCCGTACGAAGAAAAGCTGAAGCTGCTCAAGGCCAATGTCACCTATCCGGATGTTGAAGAGCTGCTGTTACATACCGACGAAGGCGCCGAGTTTGTCGCCAGGAGACTGTTCCATCACCGACCGGTCCTGCTGGGAGAATTGAGCAGGGAGGAACTGATCGGGCTCGTGGAACAAGTGATGCAGTGCTCGGGAGAAGAGTGGGAAATGGACATTTGGCTGGATATGATTACGAGTTCGGTCGCGGACCCGAGCATCAGCGATTATATTTTTTGGAGCGACGAAGATTTGTCGGCCGAGGAGATTGTAGACAAAGCGCTGGCCTATAAGCCGATCCTCCTGTAGAACAATTGACCCTCAATGGGGGCAGCGCCTCATTTTATTTTGCGCAAATAGCCTCTCGGATTGAAGGTTACGAAAAATTTATGCCGGCTTTCGTCGACTGCAAACCGGTCGTTTTCTTGAAGAAACGCGTCCAGTGCTTCCATCGGGCCAGGACCGTGGCTCGGAAGCACGGGGTGTCCGTGAATGTTCGTATCTTCGACGATGAGATAGCTTCCTGTCGTCACAAAATGGCTGTAGACTCTCAGTTCGCTAAGAACATGCGGTGCGGAATGATCCGAGTCCAGATTGACGAGAACGACGTCGCCGGGATTTCTCATGGCGTTCACCTGCCGGATGACCTCGCCATCCGTCGAAGAGCCCCGGACGTACGTAATTCGGGGATGAACCGGCAGATCGGCTTGCGGCGCGACATCGATCGAAACGACCCTCCCCTTCCCGATCAGTTCAAGCATCGAGGCGAAAAACAACGTGCTGCCGCCGTTAAACGTTCCGCTTTCGATAATAAGATCCGGCTGAACCTCATAAACAATTTCCTGATAGATCATCAAATCGAGCGGCATTTTCAGGATCTGCACCCCAAGCCATCTCGTATTCTGCCATACCAGGCTATCATAGTAATGCCGATGGAATTGGTCGATGAAATCACTCATGCCATCCTCTCCTCTTCCTCTCCATTTATAAAAGCCATTGTATGTGTGCGGCGAGCAGAATGGTTCGTACACCAGCCTTCCCCAGCGGTTTTGCGGCGAATTTGGTTATAGCCAAAAAGTCACACCATTCCGCTTCTGGTTTATGGTAATCTATCTATGGCTTATAAGCCGGTTCATACCTTAGCTTCAGGAAAGGAGTGACGCTATTTTGAAGAGTGAACTTCAAATTTGCATACCGGTGGGAGGACTCGCCGCTTAACCGGGCTTTGTTCTCCCGCATGGTATGGCGGGGGGCAGATCCACAATGATGAATTTACGAAACATGGTGCAGGGCCTGGAGTCCGACGCGGTCGCTCTGGAGCTGATCGCACACTGGGAACACGACCAAGGGACATTAAAATTTTGGAGAGCAAGCTCGACCTTTGTGTACGCTTTTAAACACAAACGGAAAACGTATTTTCTAAGATTCGCATTCGGGCAGGAAACCCCGCTGGAACAAATCGAAGCGGAACTGGAATTCATGCAATACTTGCGTCAGCATGGGTTCCCCTGCGTCATTCCGCTTCCGTCCGTAAACGGCAGGCTCATCGAATCCGTACAGCTGCCGCAAGGGCGGTACTACGGTGCGGTGTTCAACAAAGCCGACGGCGTGCCGCTGTATGAAGTTGACGAGCTGCCTTGCGAGGCGTGGGGACGATCGCTGGCCTCTCTGCACGCCTTGTCCCAGACGTACGAACCGGCGGGCGGAAAGCGCCGCAGCTGGCGGGAGGCGCTCCTGTTCGCGGAGACCGTCCTGCACAGGCATCCTCACGAGAACGAAGCGATGGCTGAGCTTGCCAGAGTGAGGGCTTGGCTGGAATCGATGCCAGCTTCGGAAGAAGCTTACGGTCTGATTCATTACGATTTTCAGACGGATAACGTCTTTTGGCGGGAAAAAACCAGGCAGCTGAGCGTGATCGACTTCGACGATTCCATGTACCATTGGTTCGCTATGGATATTGCGGCGGCGCTTGCGGATCAGTTGGAAGACGAGAACCCGGAAGGCGAGGCGCAGCTTCAGGCTTTTGTGCGCGGGTACCGCTCCGTCAGACCATTGGATGAGGCTATGCTGCAGGCCTTTCCGCGGTTTCGGAGATTCGCCGAACTATACAGCTTTGCCAGACTGCTTGCTTCGCTGGAAAACAGCGAGCTGGAGGAGGCCCCTGAGTGGTTGGACGGGCTCAAGGCCGAGCTGCGGCAGTACTGCGACGAAATGCGGCAGAGCTTTGCGAAGCCGTGGTAAGTACTTAGACATATGAAATGAAGCTTGAAGCAAAGCCGGAATGTCCCTCCAGGAGGGATTCCGGCTTTGCTTGTTGGAGGAATGCCCCCCGCAGCCCTTGCTCAGAGAGCGGTGCCGCCGGGAATAACGAGCACTTTGCCGTGAGCGCCGGAATCCAGCGCCCGGTAGGCGTCGGCGGCCTGATCCAGCGCAAACCGCCCGGCAACGCCGCTGGTCAAAGGACGCTTCGCGGCGAGCTTCACCGCATCCGCGATGAGCCCGGCCATGTCAGTCGGGCCATCGACCCCGCCGGGGCCATACTTGGTCACGAAGACGGAACCGGCCGACATGA
>NZ_JTHN01000207.1 GCF_001399685.1 Paenibacillus sp. A3 | reverse complement strand
GCCTCCGCGGAGGCTTGAAGACCGAGCGCTTCCGCCATCATTTTCGCGAATTGCCCGCGCGTTACCTCCGTTTCCGGACGGAACATCCGGTCTTCAAACCCTTGGATGACGTTCATCCCAATCAAGCGGTCGGCATACGTCGCCGCCCAATGTCCGGCCAAATCCGGGAAAGCGACCGGCTGATAATCGAATACGCCGAACTTCGTAAAATGGTTGACGTTCACGGTGACGGTTCCGTCCGCACGGTTGGTCCCGCCGATATAAATCCAGCGCTTTTGCTGCTCGTGATAATAATACACTGCTGCCTGATGCCCTTGAAGTAATTGACCGGCGTTATAATGGAACGTCAGAGCGATCGGTTGGTTAAAAGTATGACCGGCCGTGCTTGTAAACTCGATCGCCGGACTCACCGCCCGCAGATTCCCGGCGGAAGGAGTCTCCTTCGCGGACAGGATGCTGGCCCGAATGGTGCCGTTCGATGGCAAGGCGCCTGCCGGAACTTCGATAGTCACTACGTCCTTGATGCTGCCTTTGGACGGTTGCTTCGCGTTGACCTCAAGCTCCAAAGAGACAGGACGGTCCGGTTTATTGTCGGCCGACGGTTGGGTTGTCGCGCTGCCCGAATTGCCGCCCGCCGAGCTCGAACCGCCGCCGGAGCCGGAGCTGCCGGAGTCATCGCTTGAATCGCTGCTGTCCGCCGCTTTCGCAACGACGACCGTACGCCGTACCTCGGCGGCACGATTCCCCGCCAAATCCCGGGCATTGTAATGCACTGTGTAGGTTCCTGCCGTATGCGTATCGACGGCTCCGGTGATGACCACATCACCGTCCACCCCGAAGTTATCCGCAGCGGAAGCGCCCTGCTCGACGTAGGCCGCACCGACTTTCAGATTTACGGCTGGGTCTCCCTTGAGCGTAATGACTGGAGGCGTACGGTCGATTTTTACGGTCAACGGAAGCAACGCTTTGTTTCCAAAAGCATCGATGGCCCGGAATAGCCGCGAATGCACGCCTTCTTTAGAAATTTCGACGTTGCTGTTACTCACATAGGGCTGAAAATTCTTCCCGTTGTCGGTAGATTGCGCCAGCTCCAGGTCGGGGCCGGCCCCATACACACTTCCGTATACGCTGGCATAGACGCTGCCCGTAACGCTTTGATTCGTCCAGGCGCCGCTGAAATAAGGCTGTCCGTCCGCTGTCTTCCACGTCCCGTGAAGCTCCAGGGAAGTTCCTTTCAAATTCACCGCAAAAGCTTGGCTCGCTGCGGCATTTCCGCGCTGAATCGTAGCAGTCAACGTGAGAGCCGTGTCCTGCAAGGGACGCGATACGATTTTGCCGTCATCGGTCATCTGCTTAGGATTGGAGCTTGTCCACGAGATGGTTGCCCCATGCTTGCCTATCGTCGGCAATTGAAGATCGGCAGCGACTTGGCTTATATCGCCCAAGGACAACGATTGCTTCGTATCGTCGACAGCCTGCTGATCGCTGTAGGGCGCCACGTTTACGAAGATCGGGTTGGAATAAAACCACAGGTCCCGGTAATTCCGCTTGTTAATTTCGCTGAAACGGGTTTTGTCATCGGCGATATCCGTTTTCGGATCGACCAGCGGCTCCCCGTTGCTTGTTTCTCCCTCGACGTTGAGCCCCAGATTCGTTCCTCTGAGCCTGAAGTACTGATTCTTGCTTGCCGTACCCAGATTGTAGCTGATGACATGATACCCTTCGGCATCCGTCGTCCAGTCTGCGCTCGTGAAGCGCTGCAGCACCTTGGTCGAATCGTTGGTGTCTTTGTTATATTCGGGGGTGCCCGGTTGGGCCAAGCCCGTCACGTCGCCGGAAATCAGATCGACATGATCGACTTCAACGGGATCGCCGTTATTGTTTGTTTTCGGAGTTTTGAACCGAATCGTAAGCTGGAGGTTATCCCCCTCCTTCACCTGAAGCTCTCCGCCCATCTCTTCCTTGCGACCGTCACCGGCAACCGTAAAATCAAGCGCGTCAATCAGGTCGCCGTATACGGAGAACGATTTTCCCGACCTCATGCCGGCCACAACCGCCTTCATATCGGAACCGTTCACCCACGTGTAGTTCTTGGAGTATTCTCCTGGCCAATACCCACTGGAAGCCAACTCATCTCTGCTGATTTTGAAATGAAAGTCCGAATTGGAAAAGTTCCAGAATTTTCTTCCTTCCCCTAGCAGAGAATCCCATACGCCTCCAAGCTTGGCGACCATGTAATCCGTTCCGCCGTAGGACCGGTTGACCGGGGTGGTCAGGTTGAGGCCGCCCCGGTCGGACTCCATCTGGTTGCCGACCATGCCTTCGAATCCGAAGACGATATTCGGTGCGGCGCTGTTAAAATCCCGGATATCGGCAATCGTATAAACGCCTTTTCTCGAAGGATGATTCAAGATCGCGTAGCTGGACTCGGGATATTTTTCACGAAGCCACCGCAGAGCGGTCAGCGCGTCGTCGCGAGTCGTATATGCCCGTTTGTTCTGCGCCTTCCAGGCGGCAACGTCCGCCGGATCGAACAGGCTTTCGTCCCGGTCGGTGAATAAATATTCGAACTGGCTTACGGCTTTCAGCGACTCGGGCGACCCCGGATTGTCGGTTACGATGCCGATGCCCACGTGCTCATATTTCGGCATGTCCCATTCGAAGCCCGAAAAAACAATTTTATCTTTGTACTTGCCCGACTCCTGCAGTTGTTTGATTTTAGGGGCCTGATACTGGGCAAGACCCTTGGAGAAAGGAACCGGTCCTCCGGGAATGTCGTTGCCGTTATCATCCCGGTTAGACATTCTCAAATGATCGGCAAGGGCCAGCCAATCGAAACCATGTTGATTGAATGCGGAGTCCAGCACGTGTTCCAGAGATTCCTGCGCATCGTTGGACTGAAAGGTGTGCGCGTGGTATTCGCCCGTCATCCATTTTCCGGCAGACGGACTTGCTTGACCTCCTGCATCGGCCGGCGATCCATATACGGTTGCGTTAGGCAGGCCTTGACCAAGGATACAAATGGACAAGGGAATAAGAGATAAGGCACGTTTCCATTTTTGGGATATCATGATGACTGCTCCTCTAATCAATGTTGTGTCGCACAAGCTGAGGTTCGAACATTCATCAGTCTAATCCCGTCAAACGCCCGTTGTCCACGAATTACCAAAAACAATATAAAACCTTAACAATAGAACGCTTACAATCGGGAGAAAGTTACTTTAGGAGCGAAACGGCTATTGTCGCGGACGTATTCGACACCTATGAGGGGAGTAAAAAAGAGGCGGATAGAGGAATTTCCGTACTCGGAGTGGCGGCGGAATCCCATCCCGCGAATCCCGCCACTCCAATTTTTTTAGACGCCGTTTTATAAACGTACACTCACGCCAAAGTCTTCAATCAACCGGTCGGACGGAAGAAAGAACGCTGCGTCTTGCCTCAATTTCCGCTCGAACCGTATACTTCGAATTCGTAGAGCGAATACCCGTAGGACGTGCCTCTTGCCGTGCCGTACATCCGGACATAACGGGCATCCTGCGCGGCGAACGTGATCTCTTCGACTCCGCCTTTCCCGTTTGTTTTCGTGTACACGTCCGTCCAATTCGCCGGCGAGCCGCTATCGTTCGATACTTGAATTTTGTAGTTTTTGCCGTAGGCGGCTTCCCAGTTCAGCTTTACTTTATGGATGCTGTACGTCTTCCCGAGATCGACATAAATCCATTCCGGGTCGCTTCCTTCCTTGCTCGCCCAGCGGGTGGAGGCATTGCCGTCGAACGCTTTGGACGCTTCGTAGCCGCTTCCTTCCAGCGAGCTGGCCTTGGCCGCTTTCCCCTTCGCTATATTGGTGTCCGTAGAAGGACCGTCGGTCGTCGTGGCGCTGGCTGTATTGCTGTTCGCCGACGCATTGCCTGCCGCGTCATAAGCCTTGACCGTGTAGCTGTACGTCGTAGACGGATTCAAGCCCGTATCGCTATACGAAGTGCCTGTCGCCGTGCCGACCTCCGTGCCGCCGCGGTAAATTTTGTACTCTTTGACCCCGACGTTATCGGTGGAAGCCGTCCAGTTCAAATTCACTTGGCTGCTCGATACGGCCGTTGCGGTCAAGTTCGCCGGAGCTGTAGGCGCCTGTGTATCCGGCGTGCCGCTGCCAGCCGTCGGAATCCACCAGTTGCCGGAGATGAAAAGCATCGATAACAGATTAAAGGAATCGCTATAATAGCCTTCTTTCTTGTTCTTCATCCAATCCCAGCCCGCATTGATCCATGCTTGATGGCTGCTGTTCGTCGTGGACGCGGCGATGAAAGGCGAGACGAACACGGCCGTCGCATAGCTTGCCTTTTCGTTTACGGTGCCGTCAAGCTTGTAGCCGTCTTTGATATTGTTCGGGTTGCCGCCGGTCTTTCCTTTGATCCATGTCGCCATTTTGTCGGCGATCGCTTTGCCTCGCGCATCCCCGTAGAACGCGTAGTCCATCACAATGCGCAGCGGAACGCGGCTAGCGTTGTAATTGTATTGGTCAGGGAATTCTTCCCCTTCCATGTGATCGCGCGGAGCCGGCTTCGGCGGATTGTCGATGACGAAGTCGGAGATCAGACCGGTGACCGGCGTGTATTTGCTGCTGAACTGGCCGTAGACGTTGTACAGATTGTTGATGACGTCAAGCCAGGTTTGGTCACCCGTCACTTCGTAGAATGCCCGCAAATGGCTGAGCATCCAATCCGACGGACGCGTCTCCCAGGTGCTTTTGGAATCCCAATCTCCCTGATTCAGCCGGTTGCCGGTCGTCACGTTGCTGGCCTTGATGCCGTTCGTAATCATTTTTTTCGCTTCCGCCAAGTAGTTGATCGAACCGCCGGACCCCCATTGACGATCGGCCAAAATGAGCGCATAGGCGATATCAAGGTCTCCGTCGGTGGCCGAGGAGAAATGCCCTTGAGCTCTCTTGTCGTCCGCGACGATCCAGCCCATCAGATTCGAATTTTCGGAGCTTTTATAAGCTCTTGCCGTTTTGAACAGCCCGTCAAAAATCGTTCTCGCATCCGGGTCATGACCGGCCATCAGCGCCGTAATCACCATGCCGTAGCCTTGTCCCTCCGAAGAGCCCAGCGCCTTGAAGCCGCCCTGGTTGCCCGCAACGTTCCCTTTGACGTAATAGCCGCCCGGCAAGGAAGTCAAGTTGTTCTTCAGATGCGCCCCCTTCCAGTAGTCGTAGTAAGCAGCGACGGACGCATTCATGGAAGCTTGCGAAACATGATTCGGCTTGAGGATGCCGGGGTAGCTCAGCTGCTGTGGGAACGGTTTCATTTCGCCGGCGGCATGCGCCTTCGGCTGAAACGAACCGGGCGCCAGGAGCAGCGCAGCGGAAAGCAGAACCAAAGAAGCCGCCTTCACCTTGTTGCGGATCGATTGAACCTTGGTTGCGTACATTGTTATTTCCTCCTTTGTTCGGGTAGGATTCGATGCTGCGGTAAACCGTTTCCTCCTTTCTCCTTAGTAGGATCGTTCAGCCATGTTCCAGCGGAGAAGCATGAGCAAAAAGAACCTGAAACAAGCTTACAGGTTCTGCGCCTGTCCACGGAATGAACACACTTCACCATATGGCATTTTATATATCTATTTACAATCTATAACACGCACCCGCAAAAGTCTTTTGTTTTTTTTAGATCCGCTTATGTTTTTTTATGTTTTTTCCAAATTAGGGTTACCTTTCATGGCTCGGGCTGGTCTTGATGCTCAATGACTTTCGATCCGCTCGCTCCGAACTCGGCCACGATCGTTTTGGCGTGTACGCGTACCTCGGCCTGACTGAACTTTTGGTCCCACTGGGATTTGACTTTATCCCATGTTTTCGGCTCATGAATACGCAGTTCTTTTCCGAAACCGATCACGTCGGCTTTGTACTTCTTCTGAATTTTCTCAAGCGTTTGGCGGATGTTCCGTTCCAATTGCTTCGCCACATACTGCCCCTGTCGCTTCAGGAAACGGTCGTCGAAGCTTTTCTCGTTAATCACCCAGCTTTCGCTTAACCGGCCCCGGGATTCGATCCGAACGTCGAACGAGAGGTTGTCCCCTTCCACGCGCGGCACAATTTCACTATTATACGATAAAATTTCATACAGATTTTTTTGCCCGGTTTCCTCGTCGGTAAATTTCACGACGCCTCCCCGTACTTTTCCGGTGATCAGCGTAACGCTGCTCAGCTCGTCTTCGTCGAGAAAGCCGACCAGCTTGCCGCTCTGTCCGTGAATGATTCCCGCTCCGGCAAATTTAATCTCCCCTCCCCCTTTGATGATTGCTTGCAATAAAAAGCTCGACTTGCTTTGCAGGTAGGTCAGCAGCTTTGCCAAAGTTACCGAAGGAAGGATGCGGGTCGATTTATATTGATTGTCGACCATCTTCAGGATGCGAAATGCCGGGATTTCCTTCGCCCCTTTCAGCTCGAACGTATCCCTCGCCAATCCGCGGGCCACGAACACCAGCGCGCTCGGTCTGAATTCCGACTCACGGTACATCAGGTCCATAAAATTCCAGAATGGTGTCGTACGAAGCAGCTCGTCGCCGATCACCAGCGTCTTGAAATGCTGGGCAAATATCGGCCGCTCCGTCCGGAGCGAGATTTCCCGGGTCGATTCCAATAACAAATCGCCGGTTTCCGTAAAATTTTCGTATCTCTTTTGCTCGGATGAACCGCCACCCCCGCGGCTTTGCCCGCCGCCGGAGCTGGAAGTGAAAATCTGATACGTAATCGAGATCAAATCGTCTTTTTTGCGCGCCGCCCCATTTTTGTTCAGAGCCGTCTCCACCTTCGTTTCTTGAGCCTTATCCAGCGCAATTCCGGCCACGAGGCTAAGGTCGTCAATCTCCCGCTGACTCCAGCAGCCCGTCAGAAGCGGTATCACCTGCAGCAAAGCCAGAAGCCCAAGCGTCAAATTTCGGCGTTTCAAGACCTGGCCCCTTTCCTGCCCGGGAGAATGTACAGAACCGCGGGCATTAGGATAAACAGAACCAGCGACGACAAGCCTAATATATCTCCCAGCTTAAACAATTCGTTCGTATCTGCAGGCGCGAAAGAGAAAACATAGATTATCGCCAGCAGGACGAAGATCACCGTCCGACGATTCACCTTCCAGCTTTGGGCGATGCCAAGCGCTCCGAGATAATAAGACAACGTAAAGGTAGCGAAAATCTGCATGAGCCAGATGACGAGCAGCAGCGTCTCGAAGCGCTCGAAGAAGATTCCCCTGAACTCAAAGCTCCGGAAAAGCGAAATGGTCGGCCAGGTCCGGGTAATCACGCCGTCCACCGATAACGTTCCGATGACAATGACGCAGGTGACGACGTAGAAGAACGTCGGGACGAGCACCCCGATCAGCACCGCTTTGAGCGCCTTTTCCGGATGCTTCATGAATGCAGGAACGACGAGCATGATCTCGACGGACGTGTAGGCCAGTATCGTCGTTTTCAGCCCGCGGAGCACCGGCATGAGGCCGTGACCCAGTACGGGCCGCATGTTGTCGGGCTCGAATACGCTAAGCCCCATAAAGGCAATCAGGATCAGAATAACGGTCGTGATCGGAAAGATCACTTCGAAGAGCCGGGCGACGGGGTTGATTCCACCCAGCATCAAATAAACCCCCACCCACATAAATGCGAACGTAATCGCCCAATAAGGCGTGCCCTCCAGCAGGAACAGCCGGGTCACCTCAAGCACCGCCCGAACTTGAAAGGAGGCCATAACAATGAAATATAAAGCCGTAAAAAAACTGAGCGCGGTCCCAAGCCACTTGCCGACGAGCAGCCGGTTATATTGATAGTAGGTTTGGCCCGGAAAGCGCTGGGACAATTTTGCAATCAAAATCCCGACCGCTACCGTGACCAGTCCGCTTAAGATGAGCGAAATCCAGACATCAGGCGTCTGCGCCTCCTCTACCGAGGTACGGGGCAGCGTCAGAATGCTCACGCCCAGCATATAATTGGAAATCAGCACAGCTGCTTGCATGGTTGTGATGCGGTCTTCGGGCGGCAAATAACCCATGGCAAGCCCCCCTTCCTATATGTTGGCGCTTCATTCGCCTCCGAAACGGCGCTTTGAACACGGTTCCACATTCTGCTCCGGAGTCCATATTATGGTGGACATTCCGTTCCAATGTTATGCAAGAACGGCAGGCCGGACCTCGCGGTTCCCAGCTTTCGATAAAATGTAACAAAACGCGGGAAAACCCCGTTGTTTTTGAAGAACAGGATGTCTATCCTTAAATGGACGATAGTTGCAGAATGTCAGGAAACGGAGGAATAACATGAACAAAACACGCAGTTTTACCGCATGGATCACGGTTTTTTCCATTATCCTTATCGGAGTGATCGCCGCTTTGTTTTTTATGCCGAAATATGAAGGGACGGTCGGCTTCGACGTGACGCTGCTCCCTCTGCTGAACGCCGTCTTTAACTGCTTTACCTTTGCGTTCTTGCTGCTTTCGCTTTATTTCGTTAAGAAGAAAAACATCGCGGCGCACCGGAACTTTGTGCTTCTCGCTTTTGTGACCACGGCTCTCTTCCTCGTTTCGTACGTCATTTACCATTTTCTGACCGAGCCGACGAAATTCGGAGGAAGCCTGTGGCTGAAATACGTTTACTTGTTTGTCCTGATCACCCACGTGCTGCTGGCGATCGTGAACGTCCCGATGGCCTTAATCACCGTCACCCGGGGCTTCAGTATGAAGATCGAGTCGCACCGGAAAATCGCCCGTTGGACGATGCCTATCTGGTTATATGTAAGCTCCACCGGAGTTCTTGTGTATCTGTTAATTTCGCCTTACTATTAACGAAAAAAAAGACAGCACGCCCGAATTGTAACTTCGAGCTGCTGTCTTTTTCCGTTCTCTCAGGAGTATAATCCGCCCTCCAGCCGGGAGCTGGGTCTACAGGCTCCTAGCGGCACTTGGATGAGACTGGCGACGCCCTCCCCTTCCATCTTGTATATTTTGTCGCAATCGGCCGAGTTAAAACTGAGGAGCGGATGCCCGTTAAGCCCAAGAGCGACCCCCGCGATCAGCAGTCGCTGAACAAGCATTCCCGCTTCCATCTGCTGAATGCGGTACCCCCGGAAACCGAGCGCACCCGCATAGTGATTCCTGTCCGCGGCCACATGCAAGCAAAGCGGGATCTGAAACAGATTCACATTGCCCATAATTATTCCCTGCTGCAGCAGCATCCTGTAGTCTCCCGGACGTATCAGCCGCAGCTCGTGAGCCAAGGCATCGTAGCAGTAAGCGCCGTCGGGAATGCCTTCAATGCCGTACAAACAGCCGTAAATGGACACCCGCTTCCTGGGCTCCTGACCGGCCGTATCCAAATCGTTCGTGTAAGGGAACGAGGCCGTTGCCTCGTACAGTAAAGCGGCAGCCCGATAAGCATCAACCGTTTGAAAAACAAAATCCAAGTGCGGCGAATACCGTTTGCGGACGACCGAAGCCAGATCAAATGATAGTCTCGACGTCCGGGGCAGCGCGACCGTCCCCACTCCGTCGGTCATCGTTCCTTCGATATTCGCGGCATCAAGCGGACCGAACGATTCCGTTGTTTCCATCAACGAAGCTTCGTTCATTCGAAGCAGCATCGGGTACTCCGTGGTGCGAAGCGAGCGGACGTAATGCTCGTGCCGGATCGCAGGCAGCGCTGCGCACAGTTGGCGTGAAGTCAAGACTCCCGCTTCGGCTCCGCTGCCATAGAACCAGCCGCCGGAAGGCTGCAGCGATAAGGGGATGACCGCATACACGCTCTCTTCCTGCTCGTGAAGGCCAAGCAAATGGTTAACGGCCCGGTCGAGGAAACGAAAGTACACTCCCGTATGGTATCCGAAGCGTTTGGCTGTTTCCAGCAGCTGTCCGATGAGCGCGCCGGCGTCAAGTCCTTGCAGACGATAGCCGAAGTTATTGTATTTATAGAAGTTTTTCCAAAATACGGTAGACACGAACACAGCGCCGAAGCAAGCCGATAGGTCGCAGCGGTCCCCCAGCCCCCGGCCCAGATAAGCATCAAAATCGCCAAGGCGCAGCAGCACGAGACGATGATGCGCCGTATCGTAATGATAGATCCCGACAGGCAAATCGTCCGTTTTCAAGTATACATACAATTCGCTCGGATACAGAGAGCCGCCGGAAGGTGCGAACCGCCGGAACGAGTGGAATATGTTTGTCTCTCCCTCCAGCCCGCCGTAATCCATGGAAAAGACGGCCTGACACAGCTGTGCAAGCCCATAAGCATACCAGAGAAAATGACCGATATCGCGAATTTCCGGCTTATCCGGCACGGGTCTTCCTTCTAGGGTCAGCGGCACTTCCGCAGAGAGCGCAAAGGTCGGTAAGCCGCGGTACAGCTTATAAGCAAGCGGAGCATTGTTCCAATCGGGTTCGAAGTCCGGCGGCCTGGAATGATCGGGATCGTAGTGCAGCTTATGCAAAAAAGACTTAAGGCTCACGGTACCCTCCCCTCTCGTCGTCTCTTACGGAAACGGATGGGGATGCGAATTGAGCTGTTCGACCGTGAGCGGCTGCTTCGTATAGCCGAGCAGCGCCGGAACCTTCAGTACCCGCTCCAGCCCTGTAACGCGCGTCAAATGATGACCGAACGTCATCGGCAGCATCCCCGGAATCAGCACTTTGACGCAGGCTAACCCATTACGTTTCAGCTCGGACGAGGTCTGATCGACTACGATCACATCCAGATTCAGGGAGCGGAATTTCTCCAGAATCATCTTCAAGTCGTCGGTAAGATCCGCATGCAGAACTTGCGGCGGGAACGCCTCCCGAAACGTCAGCGGAGGTCCGGGCTTCTTCCACAAGAAATCCAAACGCTTCTCCATCTGCGGCAAGCCGTACAGCATGGAGTGATGCTCCATCTCTCTCACTTGGAAAGGATCCTCTGCCATCCGTTCGCTTTCCTGCCGGTTGGCTTCAAATCGGTCATCCATCGAGAGCGTCATGGCGGCCAGTTCAAAGATCGCGCTTTTCAGCGCCCGGATCGGGTCGAGATGGGCTCCCGCCGCACAGATGAGGTTCATCCCTCTCGGTTTAAGGTTTTTAGCGTAGGTCCAGATGCACGGAATGCCATGCTCCATCGTCGCGTCGAATACGTGCAGCTCATAACCGGCCACCGCCCTCATCCGGTCGATCATCATACTCAGTTCGCGGTCGCCGGCGGAATAAGGGTCGACACGGGAAAGCGGAAGCTGCGCATACCAGGTCAACAGGAACGAGTCGCGCTCCAGCACCTCCATAATGCCGTGGAAAATCGCCTCCTCCATGCTGCCGCCCAAAGCGCATCCGTTGGACGTTTCATAGACAACGCCGTTTCCGCAGCCGAGGCTGTAATAAGCGAGCAGTTCCGGTACCAGAATGGGACGATTGTGTATGACGGAGCGGCCCCAGACCCAGTCGATCTCGCTGTCGGGATCAAAACGCCGGAAAGGGAAATCAGGCCGCGCATACTGCTCTTCCGCGTGGACTCCTACCTCGAGCGGATTTAACGCATGATCGGCGATCTCGCGGTAGCTTTTGCGAATCTTCGTCCATTTGCCCCGCGGGACTACGCCGCAATGACGTTCCAAGCCTTCCAGTATTGCCGTCAGCTCGCTGTCCGCATAGGAGAGCGTCCGCCCCGAGCTTGGTTCGTCGCCGGCGAAAAACGGAAGATTTACGTTAATATCGGCGAACGGCGACAGACCGTCTTTCATTTTGCCATTCATGAGCCCGGTCCGGAAATCCAAATAATCGCGGGCAAGCACCTGCTTCAGTTCATCGATCGAACGGCAGCGGAAGCTGTTCGGATGGACCTTCGGACTTGACTCGAGCGAGAAATTGGCCAGTTCCTCCGAATCCTCCGGCAAATCGCCGCATATCGGGCACATCGGATCGTGTAAAAAAAGGTGGCGCGAAGTCTTCAAGGTTTTCAGATCCACCAGCAGGATTCGTTCCTCCAATTGAGGCTGTCCGCCGAGAAGCACGCGCCGGGCTTCCGCGGCCAGGAGCGTCGCCGCCTGTGTCAGTCCCGTGCGGGAAGCCCAGGCGTCCTGCGGGATTCCGCCGCGGTCGGCAAGCTGCTGCTGCAGCACACGCAGCTCCTTGCGGTCGCGGGTGGCCATAAGCCGCCGCATATCCGCGCATCTGGAGCAGCCTTGAACGCCTGGACGAACCAACGGTCCGATTAACGCCTCCCCAAAAGATACGAAGCCCCGCAGCCAAGGCACCTTGGCAGACTGAAGAACCTCCTCCGCCCTGTCCTGCACGGCAGGAAGCCAGCCATCCTGCGCAAGGATAACCAGATCGGCCGAACGGAATTCCTCCTCCTCCAGCTCGACCGTACGGATCACCCAAAAGGCAGAATTCAGTTCGGCGCATACCAAATCCGCCAGCACCCCTTTGCCGATGACGGCTACAACACTGCTCATGGCGAAACCTCCTCTCCCAGCGCAACGCCTAGGACGTGAACGGGCCCTTTATTCAAGAAGGGATCGAGCCTGTAATCAAATACATGCAGCCGTCTGCCGTGCTGCTTCAGCTGTTGTATGACAGACGCCAGTTCGCCGGCTTGCGGCGTTTCTTCGCTGGTCGGGATAGCCAAGCTGCGCGGCCTTACCTTTTTCGGCCCCCGGCTTGGAACCGAAGCAATCCGGACTTGAAGCCGTGGCGCTTGACTTTGAACCTCCGACAGCGCCCGGAGCAGAACCCTTCGAAGCGCAAGGGTGATATTCAAATCGACGCCCGTGTACCATCTTCCGCCGATTTCCGCGCGCACCACCGGGAAGCCGAACAGCTCTTCCTCCAGAACAAGGGCCGGCTCCCCCTGCAGCGTAGACAAGGATTTCAAATAGTAACGGACCCGATCGTCATCCACCATACTTAACTGCACCGGAATGACAAGCGGCTTACGAGCGGTCTGCCGAATGTCCAGCTCTTCCGCCAGACACTTTCGCAAGCCCCGGCATACGGCTTCCGCCAGCGTCTCTCCCGCCCCGATGCCGACATATCCGGATACACGCAGACCTGTTGCCTCCGTTTCCAACGGAAAAAAGGCCTGCCCCGTACGCTCGGCTAACCGGGACGTATAAGCTTCCAATCCGGCAAGCGCCGACTCCCGTCTTGCTTCCTCATGCGTCAATCCTGTACAGACTATGGAAGGAAGCAGTTCAACCGGCCCGTCCGAGAGCGGATCTGCCACCTGAACCCGGCATTGCGCAAGCGGCAGCTGCTTTAAGTCGCCTTCGTCCCACTCATAAAAAATGCCCGTATCCGGCGAGGTTATCTGTTCGCAATAGTCCAGCAGCGGGCTGTGCCTTCCGCTCTGCGGCGCCGGACCCGGATCCCGCATCAGCCGCAGTTCAATGTCCGGAATGCATTCAATCCGGTTGCAGCCGATCACCATCGGGTGAGCCACGAACGAATACCAGTCCCCTTCCAGCGTCTCCAGGTTCAGCAAATATACCGCCTGATTTCGCACAGGATCGGCAGCCCCCGTCACCGTTTTGAACAGCTCGAACACGATCACATTCGACAGCAAAGCCCCGGCATGAACAGAAAACCCATGCTGCTGCGGATCTTGGCGCAGAACGGGCTGATGAATGCGCCGCAGCGCCGACTCCCAGCCATTCCCGTCTTCCGGCCGTTCAAGAGGCCCGGCCAAACCGGCTTGCTGCAAGCAAATCGCGGGAAGAAAGAGCTTTCTCTCCCTCTTGCAGGCCGCTTGGACGATCCGAAGCTCTTCGATATCCCCCTCCTGCGATACGTACATGATCGAATCAAACGGTTTCAGGACCTGCTGCCAAGCGGAAATATCCCGTCCGGGGTAAGACACTTCCTGAATATGTATCTCCGAATCGGATTTCCGGGCATGCTCCCCCAGTTCCTTCAGCCGCTCACGGTTGGTCGGCGATGCATCGCCAATGGCTACTCCGATTCGGGGCAACCCGGATTCCAGCAAGGCCGCCACTAATGAAACCAGAAAAGTACCGGAACCAACCGCCAATACCTTCCCTTGGCGATATTGCTCAAAACGGTGCGCGCCGGAGCCACCAAAATTACTCAGAAATTCAATTTGCGAGCCGAACTTCTCAAGAATCCTTTCCGAGAGCCGGTGGGGAAGGTCTCCGCTTACATCCCGCGCGAAGCCGTTTTGGATCAATAAAGCGGCGATATCGAACACGCGGCCTTTGTGCGGCTCCGGCAAGCCGTCCGTCAATTCCATAAGCGTGTACTTCCCGTTAAATACCGGAATCAGCTTTTCGATCCATCGGTCAATCGACTCGCCCTCCAGTCTGAACGTGCCCATGTTGTTTCGAAAATAGACGGAACCGTTCGGATCGGGGATAAAAAAGGTGTCCCCGTTTATTTTCGGACGCACCGAAGCATCTAATGTGGTCATCTCACTCCTCCTTATCCGCACTTTTGGTCAATCCGGCCGGATGTTCACTGCTATCTTATGTATTGTTGTTTGTCCTTCTTGTCAATTATTTTTAAGGGGCCGTTCCAGCCCCTGCGGTTTGGATCGAAGCCGCATTTGCAGGGGCTGATACTTCCGGGTAGTCCCGTTAATTACTTAACCGCAACGTCCGCAGCGCGCGCAGCCTCCGCAACGTCCCCCGCAACCTCCGCAGCCGCAACCGCCTCCGCAACCGCAACCTCCCCCGCAGAAGCAGCTGCAGAAGCAGCGCGGGAAGCAGAAGAAGCAGCGCGGGAAGCAACCACAACCTCCACATATGCGAGAATCGGCTTCATACTGGCCTTGATGCTGTAAAGGCGTTACCTGACCCGCATTGTATGCCGCGACTTGCAATTGCTGAAGCTCATTCTGAAATTCACTCATGTTGACATTCCCTCCGTCAAAATAAAGTAGTACCGGCTCAAGCCGGAGACTGGCGAGAGATAGAAAGGAAGGGCCCGGGCAAGGATTATGCGGCCGAGTGATCGCGCTTTCTCTGCTCTCGACAGAACATACAACATTTTTATGAATTTCGCTCCGCATGTGTTACGGGGTGGCAAGCTTATTTCCCAATCATTTTTCAATAATGGTTAAAAGTAGGTTTTCATATCGGGTAACAGCGAATAACCCGGACAACTTGTGTCACCCGGGTGATTGGAATAACGAATCTATGCTTTTATCCGCGGCGCTTCGGCTGTTTGACCCGCATGGCCTTCGGACGGCGTGTCATGAAAGAAAGCGGCGCCCGCAGGACGAAGTCCTTCCAATCTCCGAGCCGGTAAGGAGCTGCCGGGCTCAAGTAAGGAATGCCGAAACTCTTCAGCTTGGCCAGATGGCTGCATACCAGCAGGAAGAACAGAATGACCCCGTACAGTCCGAAGATGGCCGCCGAAAACATCGTTCCGAAGCGGATGATCCGCAAAGCAATTCCTGCGCTGTATTGAGGGATGGCGAACGAAGAAATCGCCGTAATGGCAACGACGATGACCATAATGGGGCTGACGATGCCGGCTTGTACCGCCGCTTCCCCGATGACGAGGCCGCCGACGATGCCGATGGTCTGACCGATAGGCTTCGGCAAGCGTAAACCGGCCTCCCGCAATATTTCGATCGATACTTCCATGATCAACGCTTCGATTAACGAAGGAAAGGGTACCCCTTCCCTTGAGCTGGCGATGGATACCGCCAATTTGGTAGGAATCAGCCCTTGATGGAACGAGATGAACGAAATGTAGAGCGCGGGCCCGAGCGTGGAAATCAACGCTGCGATATAACGCAGCACGCGCACGAGCGTACCCGGGATCCAGCGCTCGTAATAATCTTCCGGGGATTGCAGCAGCATGCTGATGCTTACCGGTACTATCAGCGCCAAGGGGGAGCCGTCCAGCAGGATCGCCACCCTGCCTTCCATCAGCGCGCAGTTTACCCGATCCGGCCGTTCCGTATTTTGCACTTGGGGAAACAGCGTAAGATGGTTATCCTCGATAAACTGTTCGATATACCCGGAATCAGGAACGTCGTCCATATCGATCCGGGCGATGCGCTGGCGGACCTCCTGCACCAAAGCGTCATTGGCAATGTCGCTGTTGTAAGCGATCGCTACCGTTCTGGGAGCTTTACGCCCCACCAGCGTGTAAACGATACACAGCGTGTGACTCCCGCCAAGCTGACGCAGCAGCGCCGTATTATCCGCCAGGCTTTCATTGAAGCTAACGCGCGGCCCCCGGACCAAAGCTTCCGAGGCCGGTTCGCCGAGACTGCGTTTTTTCTCGTTGCCGGTGGCCAAAACGAAAACATTCGGACAGCCGTCGATCAAGAGACCGGCATTGCCTTTCCATAAGCCGGGCAGCAAATCTCGCAGGTTCCCGGCTTCGCCCAGCTCGCTCACGGGCAAGATCCGATTCCTAAGGTGCGGCGGCAGCTCATCCGCACAGCTTGGCATAGCGAAGTCGGACATCAGAGCAGGTAAAACATGCGTATCGATGTAGTTTTTGTCCGCAAGCTCCTTTACCAGGATCAAGGCAGCTTTCGACCGCGCCCCGCCTATTTCAAACGTTCGGATCAATATATCGTCATTGCGCCCTAATCTGTCTTGAAGCTCCGGCAAGTCCTTCTCGAACGTTCCGGTAAAGACGTACAACCGCTCTTCCGCGTCGGGCTTGCTGCTGCTGCGGATCGTCAAAACCGATTTCAGCCAAACTCCCAGTTTGTACACTCCATAGGGCACCACACTGCACAGGACGGCTTGCAAAATAACTTCCCAATTCATCATATGAGTCGAAATAAATTTCCACATGCATGTCGCCCCCCATATTATGGTGAGCCATCCGTAATTTTGTTATGCGGGATTGACGGCTGCAAAACAAAAATCCACCTATGTTCCCATAGATGGATTTCTGCCGTTTGCTTCTATATAAGCTTATACCCAGCCTCTCCACTTGATGGCCTCGGCCACCCGCTTCAGCCCTACGATGTAGGCCGCCAATCGCATGTCCACTTTTTTGTCCGTCGAGGTCCGGTACACATTGTGGAAGGAGGTCGTCAATATTTTTTCCAGTTTGTCTTGAACTTCTTCCTCCGACCAGTAGTAGCCTTGGTTGTTTTGTACCCATTCGAAATAGGAGACCACCACGCCGCCGGCGCTGGCAAGCACGTCGGGAACGAGCAGAATGCCGCAGTTCGTCAAAATTTCGGTCGCCTTGAGCGTCGTCGGTCCGTTCGCCGCTTCCACTACAATGCGGGCCTTGATGTCCGGCGCATTCTCCTCCGTAAGCTGGTTCTCGATGGCTGCCGGAACGAGAATGTCACATTCTTGGACGAGCAGCTCTTTATTTGTAATTTGTTGACTTTTAAAATAAGGCGTGACCGTGCCGAACGAATCGCGCTTGTCGAGCAGCGCCGGGATATCGAGGCCTTCCGGATCGTACAAAGCGCCGTAAGCATCGGAGATGCCCACGACCTTCGCTCCCGCTTCATGCAGGAATTGAGCAAGGAAGCTGCCTGCGTTTCCGAAGCCTTGAATGATAATGCGGGAGCCGGGAATTTCGATGCCCGCGATTTTGGCAGCCTCTTTCATGACGATCGTAACACCGAGCGCAGTTGAGGACTCTCTGCCTGCGGAGCCTCCCAGTACAAGCGGCTTGCCGGTAATAAAGCCCGGCGAATCGAATTCGCGGATGCGGCTGTATTCGTCCATCATCCAAGCCATAACTTGCGAGTTCGTGAACACGTCCGGCGCCGGAATGTCTTTGGTCGGGCCGACCAATTGGCTGATGGCGCGGACATAGCCGCGGCTTAAGCGCTCCAGCTCGCGGAAGGACATCGAGCGCGGATCGCACTGGATACCGCCTTTACCGCCTCCGTACGGCAGCCCCGTAATGCCGCATTTGATGCTCATCCACATCGACAACGCTTTGACTTCCTCTTCCGTGACGTCGGGATGGAAGCGAACGCCGCCTTTGGTCGGGCCGACCGCATCGTTATGCTGAGCGCGGTAGCCTGTAAATACTTTAATCGAGTCGTCGTCCATGCGAACCGGAATGCGCACCGTCAGCAGTCGAAGCGGCTCTTTCAACAAGTCGTATACATCGTCCTTATACCCCATTCGATCAAGAGCGGTACGTATGACTTCTTGCGTTCTTTCGAACAAATTGAGCTTCTCATGCTCTTGCGCAGGTTCATTCTTATCGTTCTGTTCGTTCTTTACGATCAAGGACACGTGGACTTCCCCCATGTTGTTATATTGGTTAAGCGTGGGCCCGGCAATCCAATATCTGGCCTTGCCTAGCCTTTACCCTCAATAAGGTATAACACAAAAAGAATTATTGTACAATATATAATTATTTATAACCTTCTATTTAGTGAATAGTTTCCTTTATTGTGCTATTTTATCACCCCATTAGGCCTTATCCTGTGGAAAGAGCAGCCCGCAGAATGCCCGCTGACCGCTGAAGCACGCCGCTTCCGGCGCCCATGAACACGCTGTCATTAGCGACGTTAAAGTGGCGATACCTGCGGTATCATAGGCATGCCCTCCTCATTTCATTTTATAATTATATGATCCATATGATATGATTCTAGTGAATTCTACATTATAGAATTCATTTATTTGGGTTAAGGAGAGAGAGAAATGAAAACAGAAAAAGAAAAAATGCTGAATGGCGAACTCTATCTGGCGGCTGACCCGGAATTGCTGCAAGAACGGGCCAATGCGCGAAGACTGACCAGATTATACAATCAAACCTTAGAAACGGAAGAAAGCACACGGACTGAACTATTAAAAGAATTGTTCGGTTCAACTGGAGATAGTATATACATAGAGCCGAATTTGCGCTGTGATTATGGTTACAACATTCATGTCGGCGAAAATTTTTATGCTAATTTCGATTGCGTCTTCCTGGATGTATGCGAAATTCGGATAGGGGATAACTGCTTCATTGCCCCAGGCGTACACATTTATACAGCTACTCATCCGTTAGATCCGAACGAAAGAAATTCGGGGGTTGAATACGGGAAACCCGTAACTATCGGCAACAATGTATGGATTGGCGGGAGAGCCGTCATCAACCCTGGAGTGACCATTGGCGATAACGTGGTTATTGCTTCCGGTGCAGTGGTAACAAAAGATGTGCCCGGTAACGTGGTTGTAGGCGGAAATCCCGCGAAAATCATTAAAGCAATATAAATTATTATTACTAAAATTATATAACTTTTAAGGGAAGCCATTTTGACTTCCCTTAATTCACTTTTTAAAGAAGGTTATACATCAACCATTTTCTATTATCATTTAACCTGTATATGTTTTTTTAGCCATTGTCTGAAATACTGCAACTGTTCCTGAGTATGGAAATAGTGTTCTCCATTCTCCATTACTTGCAAATTACAGTTAAAGCGTTTAGCAAATTCAGATACAATGTCAAACTCACATAAGTTATCTCCTGAACCATAGAGAATTGAAGTCGGATTATTCCAAGCAACAATAGGATGTTCTTTCACATAACAGTAGTAATCCCAATAGAGAGTTTGTCCAATAGGTGTAGAAATTTCTTTCTCTATTTTTAGCCTACTCTCACTTACGTTAAACCATGTCATCATATTATTTATTATACGTTCCATATTTACCACGGGAGAGAGAAACAAACACTGATTCAATGGCTCATGGCAATATTCTAATAGGCTGAAATATGCTCCCATGCTACAAGCAAAAATGCTTATATTATTTGATAACGATTTTGCATATGTCATAATTTTATTAAGGTCTTGAACACAGTTTTGAACTGTACAAAGATAAGTATCATCTTTACGTTCACCATGTTGAGGCAAATCAAAACTAAGAACTTGATAACCTACTGCTATTGCTTCTTCTGCAAATACAATAATCGAGTCATCTGCCTTATTTGACATGTTACCATGCACAACTATAAATAACTTATCTGATTTGTCCCCCCACAAAATTGCTGGAATATTTTCTATCTTTAAATTATGTCTTATCATTACATCTATCCTCCAACCGTTCTTAAGATACTGATAATTTTTGAATATCTGAAATTAACGAATTAACACTTGCCATAATATTACCTCCAAACCTGTATACATGGCATATCTTCAATAATGTATCAGTTTTCAACATCTATTTAAAACATAGCCAAATAATAAATGGAGATATCCAAAAGACACATGTCTCAGCGATATCTCCATTAGGCGTTGCAAAAATCTGTGTTTACAATAGAGCGGCTTCTTTCAAATGAATCCGGTAGCTCTTCACAAGCGTATCGCCATTGCGCATATCCTTGTCGAAGGCGCGCTCGAAGCCTAAACGCTCATACAATCGGACCGCGGACTCCATCATGTCCGACGTATGTAAATGCAGCGTAGCCGCCCCTAAAGCGAGGGAGCGCTTGGCGCTTTCTTGTATTAACAGCGTCGCAATTCCCCGGCCGCGCACGGCTGGCGAAACGGAAAGAAAGCGGATGATCGGCGACTGAATCCCAAGCTCCGGCATGCCGTAAGCGGCTTCGGAGGACAAGAACAACTGCACGCTGCCGACCACCTTCCCCGCAAGCTCGGCGACAAGCCGGGCCGCGGGACTGTCTCCGTCGACGGAGGCCCGGATCGACTCCCGGTACGGCTCCCACCGGGCAGAAGGCAGCACCGTCCGGTACTGCTCATATGCCTCCAGCATGACCTCAAGAATCGCTTCCCGGTCAAGCTCCGTCGCATCGCGAATCCGAATTTCATCCGATTTCCCCATAGCACCCCACCCGTTTTCCTTAAGCTTCATCCGATGCACCGGTTTGCAGCAAATTAATTTCCACTAAACACATCGGATATAATGCGTTTGATTTTCACTGTATCATCGGGTGGTGATTGCCGTCAAGGTGCCGGTTCATTGACATTTTCAATCGAAAAATAGAAAAGTTCGATCATTCCGACTGCCGATTTCCCCATGTCTCGTGATAGATGAGGTCCTGCAAGGAGCGGCGCTTCTCCCATTGAGCCGTCTCCAGGATCGGCTTCTCCGGGTAGTTCTCCGTATACCCGACCGACAGCAGCGCGACCGGCTCGATATGCGGCGGAATGCCCAGAATCTCGCGCACGTCGTTTTTCTTATAAAAGCTTACCCATCCCATAGCAAGCCCTTCCACACAGGCGGCCAGCCACATGTTTTGAATCGCGCAGGCGACGGACAGCATGTCGGTCTCGGGAATCGAATTCCGGCCGAGCACATGGGCGCCTCCCCGGGTAGGATCGCATGTAATGCAAATCGTCAGCGGAGCTTGCTTCAGCCCTTCCACCTTAAGGCTTAAGAATTGGTCCTGACGCTGGCCTTCGTAATGGATCGCCAGCGCCCTTCTTTCCTTGTCCGCGGCCCAGGCCAGCTTTTCTTTCAGCGGCTCAGAAATCACCAATATAAAGTTCCAAGGCTGCATGAAGCCGACGGACGGAGCGTGGTGGCCGGCGTGAATCACGTTCGTCACCGCTTCCTCCGGAATCGGGTCCGGCAGGAAGGAACGGACATCCCTTCTCGTATAGATGACCTTGTATAACGCTTCCTTTTCCTGCTCCGTAAACATACGATCCCTCCCAGGGCGATTAATTGTAAATCAAACCACCCGCTTTCTTGAACTCCTTGGACTTATCCTCCAAGCCTTTCTCGATCGCGTCGCGGTCTTCCAAACCGTGTTGTTTAGCATATTCCCGTATATCCTGCGTAATACGCATGCTGCAAAACTTGGGGCCGCACATCGAGCAAAAATGGGCCGTCTTCGCGCCTTCCGCCGGAAGCGTCTCATCGTGGTACTCCAGCGCTCTTTCGGGATCGAGCGACAAATGAAACTGATCCCGCCAGCGGAATTCGAACCGCGCCTTCGACAGCGCATCGTCCCGCTCCTGCGCACCCGGATGGCCTTTGGCCAAATCGGCCGCATGGGCCGCGATTTTGTAGGCGATGACGCCTTCCCGCACGTCGTTCTTGTTGGGAAGCCCCAAATGCTCCTTCGGGGTGACATAGCACAGCATCGCCGTCCCGAACGAGCCGATCATCGCGGCGCCGATGGCCGAAGTAATGTGATCGTAGCCGGGCGCAATGTCGGTCGTGAGCGGTCCGAGCGTATAGAACGGCGCCTCTTGGCACACCTCAAGCTGCCGGTCCACGTTCTCCTTGATCAAATGCATGGGCACGTGGCCTGGGCCTTCGATCATCACCTGTACGTCGTGCTTCCAGGCGATTTGCGTCAGCTCGCCCAGCGTATCCAGCTCCGCGAACTGCGCCTCGTCGTTCGCATCGGCGATGGAACCCGGACGCAGGCCGTCCCCAAGCGAAAAAGCGACGTCGTACGTTTTCATAATTTCGCAGATTTCTTCAAAGTGCGTGTACAAGAAATTTTCCTGATGATGCGCCAGACACCACGAAGCCATGATCGATCCGCCCCGGGATACGATCCCGGTCACGCGATTCGCGGTCAGCGGAATGTACCGCAGCAGCACCCCGGCATGGATCGTAAAATAATCGACGCCCTGCTCCGCCTGCTCGATCAGCGTATCCCGGTAAATTTCCCAGGACAATTCCTCCGCTTTCCCTCCGACCTTCTCAAGCGCCTGATACAGCGGCACCGTCCCGATCGGCACCGGAGAATTGCGGACGATCCATTCGCGCGTCGTATGAATGTGCTTGCCGGTCGATAAGTCCATGACCGTATCCGCTCCCCAGCGCGTCGCCCACCGCATCTTCTCCACTTCCTCGTCGATCGACGAAGCGACGGCGGAATTGCCGATGTTCGCATTGATCTTCACGAGGAAGTTCCGGCCGATAATCATCGGCTCGCTTTCCGGGTGGTTAATGTTCGACGGAATGATCGCCCGGCCGCGCGCCACCTCGCTACGCACGAACTCGGGAGTCACATTTTCGCGGATAGCTATATATTCCATCTCGGGAGTGATAATTCCTTTTTTGGCGTAGTGCATCTGGGTAACATTCGCTCCCGGCTTGGCCCGCAGCGGACGGCGCCCCGTCCCGGGAAACCATTCCTGCCGCCGGGCCCCCTCTTCCTCCTTGAAGCCGTTGTCTTCCGGCTTTACCGCTCTTCCGTCATATTCCTCCACGTCGCCCCGTTCGATAATCCATCCCCGCCGATTGGCCGGAAGCCCCTGCCGGATGTCGGTCCGGACATCGCCGTCCGTGTACGGACCGCTGCTGTCGTAGACGCGAACGGGCGGATTGGCCGTTTCCCCTTCCGAGTTCACCGTCGGACTCAAAGCAATTTCCCGCATCGGGACGCGAATGTCGCTGCGGGAGCCTTGAATATACACTTTACTGCTCCCGGGAAATCCCGATACGTCCGGCACGGCATGTTGTTGGTTTGGCTTGTTTTCGCTTGTCATGTTCAATTCCTCCTCGAATGAATGTGAGCAAGCGGGGAACGTAATGCATACAAAAAAGACCGCAACGGCAAAGAAGCGGTCTTTGTGCATACAAAGGCTACGTGTTTCCTCCGCTGGCATTACCCAGATCAGGTTTTACGGTCGATAACATCCGGTTATCCTCTCAGCCTGGCTTCACCAAGCTCCCGCGCATATGAAGTTGTCAGTACAAGAATAACCCGGGCTCCGCTAAAAATCAACAGCCGGCGTAAATTTTTCTAAAATGCCGGGACGACCGCCACACCGTACTTGTCTTCGATAAACTTCTTCACTTCCGGCGTCGTCAAAGCGGCGTCGAGCTTTTTCACTTCGTCCCGTGTCTCGTCTCCCTTGCGCACGACGATGACATTGGCGTAAGGCGATTTCGAATCTTCCCGGAACAAGGCCGATTTCGGATCGATTTTGGCTTCCAGCACGAGGTTCGTATTAATAATCGCGCCTTCCAGATCGGGAAGCGACCGGGGCAAGGTTGCGGAATCGGCTTCGACGAATTTCAGCTTTTTCGGATTATCCGCGATGTCTTTGGGGGTCGCTTCATACGTCGTCAGACCGTCCTTGAGCTTGATCAGCCCCTGCTGCTGCAGCAGCATCA
>NZ_JTHN01000206.1 GCF_001399685.1 Paenibacillus sp. A3 | reverse complement strand
GCGAACCATTCTATTATGTGAAGATGGCGAGCTTGAACTTCAGGACTATGAATTTACTTTTAAGGTAATAAATCAGGTTGCATGGAGTGAACTGCTTCAATGGATGGACGGTAAAACTGAAACGTAATATACCTGGAGGCAAGAGTATTATGGAGAAAATAAAAATAGGGAAGCCTAGTAGCGTCAAAAGGCGAACTAATATTGTTGACAAGAAAGAGTTTGCCGAAAGAAAAAAAATGTGCATGAATGCATTGTTAAACCGACCATGGATATCTAAAGAGAAAGACCCTCAACTTTACTACTGGATAAAGGAGCAGGAGTTAGAAATACGTGATTGGTTTATGCAGTATACAGGCTATTCCGTAATCATTAATAGAAAGTTAGCTAAATTGGATAAGGCCCCTGTTGTTGCGTATTCTTGGATGGGATTTCAGGAGTTTCGAGAGCCACTTGATTATGCATTATTCACTTATAGCCTCTGGTTTTTGGAAAATAAAACAGAACGTGACCAGTTCTTATTAACCAGTCTGGTGAAGGAAGTTCGTGACTACATGTCAGAACTGGGGATGGAAGTAGATTGGAAAAACTATTTTCATCGGTTATCTATGGCAAGAGCTTTGAAGAAATTAAAAAGTTTGGATATATTACAAGCAGTTGATGGTCAAGAATCCAACTGGGCACTAAATGAAGAAAAGTACAACGTTTTGTATGAGTGCAATTCGTACTCTCGTTATGTTTTACGGAATTTTCCTAGAGAATTAATGAGTTATACCACGATGACAGATATGAGTGAAACGCAAATTTATGGCGATGAAGCTGATGAATTGATCCGTCGCAGGAGACATCACCTTTATCGGCGGTTCTTGCTGGAACCTATTGTACTTGATAACCATTGGCAAGATGAGCTTTTTTATTTTCATGGACAAAGAAAAAATATACTTACGCAATTGAAAACCATGTTTGGCTTAATAGGCAGCAGATATCGCGAGGGGCTCATTTTTTTTGAACCCGAATTAATCGCTGATTCGGAGCTTTTCCCAACTCTTTCTTCAATCTCGGATTTGACAATACTCATTTGCGGAGCAATACGCAACGATGTGATGCATGGGAGTTTTGGCATGAAGGTGGAGCGAGACGGAAC
The DNA here is from genome assembly GCF_001399685.1 of Paenibacillus sp. A3. Taxonomy (GTDB): domain Bacteria; phylum Bacillota; class Bacilli; order Paenibacillales; family NBRC-103111; genus Paenibacillus_G. Next base: position 21,106 of record NZ_JTHN01000206.1, on the reverse strand, counting down.
GGTTCGTCTTACTAAAGGTGAAATCGAACGCATCTTAATTAGACTAAAAAAGGATTACGGGGAATACTGGATTAATGATTACCGGAAAATGAATTCTTCTACACTCGCTGAAGAGGTTTGTTGTCATTTGGTGGAATGGGGATTTGGAGAGTGGGAAGATAATAACTTTTTTATATTAAATGCGGCTGCAGGAAGATTTATAGCGCAATATGGAGCATTGGAATTGGAATAGTAGGGGGGCTATGTGTTGAAACTTGATATCTCATCCGAACTGGAAACAGTCAAGCAGGCTCATACTGAGCGCTGGCAAATGAGTAGAGCAGGAATTATTAATTTTTGGTATTACGATGACGAAGAGTTTCAATTAGAAGATGGCAGAATTATTTTAAGAGGGACGAACGGATCTGGTAAGTCTGTTACGATGCAAAGTTTTATTCCCTTGGTTCTAGATGGGGATAAAAGACCCGAGCGTTTGGACCCGTTCGGCTCACGTGATCGTCGGCTTGAATATTATTTACTTGGGGAGGCTGATCAAGGACATACAGACAGAACCGGCTATTTATGGTTAGAATTTTTTCATACACAGAAACATCTTTACAAAACGATAGGGATTGGCATCAGAGCTCGTCGAAACGTGGCTCAACTTGGGTTCTGGGGGTTTTTGCTGGAAGACGGTAGGCGGATTAATCATGATTTTTGGTTATATGATCGTAATTTATGGGTGGAGCAAGGACAAAAAGTGCCATTAAATCGCAAAGTTTTGGAAGAGAGAATTTCTTCTGGTGGTCAAGTAGTGCAAGAGCAAAGCGCCTATCGGGAAATGGTTAATAAAACATTGTTCGGATTTCATGAACAAGATTCGTATAAAGACTTATTAAAGCTTCTTTTGGAATTAAGGAGTCCGAAGTTGTCAAAAGATTTTAAGCCATCATCTATGTATGAAATTTTGACTAATGCGCTGCCCCCTTTGATGGAAGATGAATTAAGTCCATTATCTGATGTTATGGAGGATTTGGACCAAATAACAGAGCGTCTGGACGAACTACAAAAGCAACGTACAGAGTTGGCAAAGATCAATGAGAAATATGACAACTATAATCGTTTTTTATTAAAGCAGCTTTCTGAGAATATTTCGCAGCAATTTCAGACATTTGATGAAATATTAAACGAGGTCAATGATTATGAGGAAAAGGAAGTTTTAAGTGAAACGGAATATATAGATACATTAAAAGCAATCAATAAACATAAAGAAAGATTTGGGACAGTTGAAGCGGAGCTAGAAGTACTGAATCGTACTGAAGCCATGGAAAAACAAAGAGAACTTGAAATTTTGGAAGAACAATTAAAAGACTTGGATAAACATTTATTAGCTACAAGTGAAAGACTAAGTATGAATACAACACGTTCAAATAAGTTGTACGAAGAAATTGTTCTATTAACTAATAAAATAAATGTATTGTCTGGTGAGCAAAATCAAATTTTAGAAGAAATGGAAGATATGTCTCGTATTACAGAATTTCGTGAGCACGATATTTATCATGGTATATGGTTAAGAGGAGTTCCGCAAGATAAGCATTGGTCTGATAATTGGAAACAGGACCTTGAGTCTCACAAGAAAAACTTGGCATCTGCATTAGAAATAGCAAGAGCTGAAAGAGAAGCATTCAGAGCAGCGGCAGAAGCAGAAGTAAAATTGGGAGATATTCATAGAGAACGAAATTTGGTGGAAGAAGAGCAGGCATTGCAAGAAGGTGAACTTGAAGATATCCGGGAAGAAGTAAAAGAAAAACTGGTGCTCTGGCATCAAAGCTTAAGTGAGTTGTCTATGGGTGGAGAACAATTACGGGATTCTTTACGATCTTTATCCCTATTAACAGAAAAAGAACGTCAGTATGAGCCTGTACGGCGACCCGTACAACAAGCATTCGAACAACAAAATCAAAAATTAATACAAAGAATCTTTCAACTACAACAGCAAAAAGAGAACTTGCAAATTGAGTATAACAGAATAGAGCAAGAACTTGTACATTGGAACTTAACTAAAGAACCGGAACCTTTGCGAACGGATGGAAAAAGGGCTTCACGTCAACAACGTGATAAAGGAAAGGGAGCGCCACTTTATGCTGTCTGTGAATTTGACGCTTCATTAACGGCCAATGAGCAGGCACAATTGGAGGAAACATTGGCCCAAGCCGGACTATTGGACGCATGGATTTCTCCTGGGGGAAAAGTAGAATGGTTGGATCAAGTCAATGATGAAGAAATTTGGATAGAGCCTGATCCACTCCAAGGGGATACGCTATTAAATGTATTATACCCAACCCCATCACAGGAAAGCGGTCTATCAGTCCATGATATTCAAATGGCTTTAAGAAGTTTTGGCTGGGTAAAAGATAAAGATGAAAAGAAAAACAAGGGTATTACCTTCCGACAAAACGGAAGCTTTCAATTTGGACCACTCGCTGGAACGAATCGTTCAAAACCGCGGCCGGAGTATATTGGAAAAGAAACGCGATTACGTACAAAGCAATTGGAAATAGCAAGATTAGAAGCCGATATGAAACTTATAATGGACCAGATATTATTCATAGATGAAGGTCTTGTTGAGCAGCATAAGCGACAACTGGTTCTAAAGCATGAACTGGAATCTTTTCCAGACGATAAAGATTTGCAGGTTCAGTTCGATGTATTAATCCAGTTGTCCTATCGGTTGACCGAGGTAATGAACCAAGAACAAAAAATCGAGATTTGGTATAAAGAAAAGATGTCTATTTGGAGGGAATTGCAGCTTAAATTAGTTGAACAAACTGCAAACTGGTCTAGGGTAAAACAAGAAAAAACAATTCAAGAAGCGATTGAATTAAGCACCACCTACCTTGGTCTGATTACGGAATTATATTCATCATGGATTCGTTATTGCGAAACGAAGCAACATCAGATGATTCAAAAAGAACAGCACGAAGAACTATTGATCCTCTTGGAAGACGACCATGCTCAACAACATGAATTGGACGATAAGAAAAGAAGGAGTACTGCACAAGCAGTGCAACTTAGGAAGCTTATACTCGAAATGGGGATTGAAGAAATACATCTGAAAATAAAACATCTAAAAGAAGAGAAAACTTCATTAAATCAACAAATTAATGATTTGTTTGAGAAAAGAGATCAAGTAGGACAACAGTTGGCAGGAATAAAAGCAAAGTTGGATTTGTATAAGGAGCAATTAACTCAAAATCAAAGCAAGTTGAATGAAATTCTTGAAAGATGGAAGACGGAAGTAAAACTTTCTCTTGTTCCGGGATGGAATGAACACTTAATGAACCAAGAGATTGATGAGAAGGCCATCCGTAAATTATGCAAACAAATAATAAAAGAGTACGGTTCTGTATTTGTAAATATGACCAAAGATCGAATTGCTAACGAACTCCAGCAGGAGTACAATTCAGCACGTAGCAATTTGCAAGAATATGTGCTGGAATTAGAATATCATGAATCAGGGAGAATCATCATTACCTCCAAGCGTGACCGTATAAACCCGCTCACCCCTTCACTATTGCTGGAAGAGTTGATTGAACTGGAAAATGAGCAGCGCATTCTAATGACAGACAAGGATCGTGAATTATACGAGGAAATTATCCTGCAAAGTGTGGGTAAAGCAATTCGTAATCGCATTCATCGTGCTAAGGACTGGGTAAGAAAAATGAACGAACTAATGGAACAGCGGGATACTTCAAGTGGTCTGCGATTATCTCTGCAATGGGTGGCTAAGGCCCGTAAAACTGAATCAGAACTTGATACTGAAGCTTTAGTCGAGTTACTAATGCGGGACGCGCATCGGATGGATGATGAGGAAATTGAACGGGTAATCTCTCACTTTAGGGTTCGGGTTCAGCAAGCGCAGCAGTCTGCGCAGGAAGAACAAGGATCTCTGCGAAGATATATTTACGACTTGCTAGATTATCGCTCGTGGTTTAGTTTCAAACTTTTTCATCGAAAAGGAGGGCAAACCGGTTATACCGAGTTGACGGACTCTAAGTTTAATGTTCTTAGTGGTGGTGAAAAAGCAATGTCAATGTACATTCCGTTATTTGCAGCCACTTATTCCAGATATAGCGATGCTAGTATAGACGCACCAAAAATTATTTCATTGGACGAGGCTTTTGCTGGTGTTGACGATGCAAACATGCGAGACATGTTCCATTTGTTAACTGATATGGGATTTGACTATATGATGACCTCACAAGTGCTTTGGGGTTGCTACGATACAGTACCGCGGCTGGCGATCTATGAAATCCATAGACCCAGAGATATGAACGTAATAACTCTATTTCATTATCGTTGGAATGGAAAACGAAAAGAGCTTGTCGAGAATAATGTTTAAATCAGTGAGGTAAGCCCTCTATGAAAAATGCCTTTCGGAAATCCGCCAAACAATATTATAGCGATCCACTACTTCATAATTTATTAGAAGCGGTTTTCAATAAGTACCAAGGTCAAAATGGGGTAAGAGGCAATGCTAAAATTCAAGTAGAAACAAAGGCTGAAGCCGATCGATTGCAAGATTTTTTTGGGAATCGGATGGAAAAATTGATTCGAGTTGGTACTGAAATACAAGTACCTCTGAAAGTATTTACAGAAGAATTATTACTTGGTTATAATTTGGATATTTGTGGATTATATGAATTGTTAAACAATAAGCCCTTGTTAACTAAATCAGAGCAAAAACAGCTAAAAGAAACAGCTTGGCTCAATCTATTCGAGAATATAAGTGAACGTTTTAAGCAAGCGCATCAAAATAGCTTATATGAAGGGCCGTTTTCCGATAAAATTTTTAATTGGTTTGAAAGATTAAAGGCTGGTGAAGCGTCGGGGAGCAGAGTAGTAGCAAGCTTGATACACAAGGATAATGAGATAGAGACGGAACTGTTGCACTGCATGAATGCCCTGTGGAGTTTGTTTTTTGCCAAGGATTATATGTTTGAAGAATTAGGCATTAGTGTAGAACGGATTAGACTTCCTATGTTGGCCGCTTTTGTAACGAAAGACCCACATGCATTTGATTGGAAAAAGCCAGCGGGCAGATTACTCTGGCATGCTTTGTATGATATTGATATTCACAAAATAAAAAACGGAGAAAAAAGGAGCAATGAAAATTTAATCATTCCTGAGTTTATGAAGCGAAGACAAATTTACCGCAAATTCGACATTATAGATGATGATTTAAGTTCTAATATGCATGTTTTTGATCGTTATTTTGTCTATAGGTCTTCACCTAGAACATTAAACCTAAGAGAAGTGGAATTACACAATGATTGGCCCGAATATTCAGCAATGTATATTTTGGAAAACCCATCTGTATTTTCATTTCTCGTTGATGAGACATTGCATTTTCTCGATGTCAACGGGTTTTCCTTTGAGGAAATTCCAATTGACTTTCCAGCACTTGTTTGTACATCTGGACAATCTCGGAATGCGGCTAGATTTTTTATTACAAAATGTCTTAAAGCTAATCCAAATTGTAATGTATACTACTCTGGCGATCTTGATTTGTCTGGTGTACAGATGCAGCTAGGAATGGAACGACAATTTTTAGGTCATTTAGAAGTGTGGCGGATGGATTCTACTACATACCTTAAACATGTAGATTCACGAAATTTGCCCATACCTCAACATGAAGTGAAAATTTTAGAGAGAATGCCCGGCGATTTAGCTAAAACCATGTCTACAACACGGGCTAAGGTGTTTCAGGAACATTTTTCTAAGGAATTAAAGGAAGATTGGATACAAGTATTGGAACTAGTAATGAATGCTGTTTATAAATTTTCCTGACACAACTTGATAGCAAGCAATCACAATTAAACGCGGCCAATCGCTCATGGAGCCATAAGTCTGTAGGTTTCAATTCCGCCATCTTGCGCCATTCCGGGCCGTACTCTCTTTTGGAGAGGTGCGGCCTCCTTTTTTTCACTGTGCTGAAACAGCTGCCTCCCGTCCGGGAAGTCACAGGTTAGGCAGACTTGACCAAAGCCTTCTTCCCCCTCGAGAAGCTGACCATGGCGGCCGCGAGTCCGATGATCAGAATGAAGCTTGCGACCCAAGGGTTAAACAGGAGGGTGGAAGTGGCATTGACCATGAATCCTCCTGTCCCGGCTCCTGCCGCCAATCCCAAATGCACGATCGATGTATTCAGACTAAGTACCAGATTCGACGACTCGGGCGCTTGTTGAATGAAATAGCTTTGGATCGCCGGGCCGTTCGCGAACATGGAAAATACGATGACGGCCAGAAGCGCCAGCCCGATCCCGGGCACATCCGAAACGAAAGGCAGCACAACCAGCGCTGCGATATGAACGGCAATGCTGAACGTAATGACCCGGGCCGCTCCCCATCGATCGACGCCGTAGCCGCCCAGACGGGAGCCGATGGCGCCGAAAATGCCGAAAGCCAGCATAATGATGCTAATGTTCGAGGCTTTGACATGAAGGATGCTTTGAAGATACGGCGTCAAATAAGTAAACAAGATCGAATTTCCCGATTCCCGGAAAAACGTGAGCAGCAAGCCGCTTACGATAACGACGCTTCCAAGCACTTTAAACTGCTGCCGAAATGAAACCGGCGCGTCTCCTTCGATATCCGGGAGAAGTCGCAAGATGACAAAGGCAATGATTAAGCTGAACAAGCCCAGAATCAAGAAGATGGATTGCCAATTCAGCCAATTCGTTATCGCGATCCCGATCGGAACGCCTAAGATCATAGCGCTGCTAAAGCCTAGAACGATAGTGCCGATGGCGCTGCCCAATCTCTCGCGGGGGACCAATTTGGCGGCCACACCCAGCGCTACGACAAGATAGACGCCCGAGCTTACCCCCAATATGACGCGGGAAGCCATCAGGATGACGATGTTCGAGCTCCCGAACGATACCAAACAGCCCACGATAAAAAGCGCCAGCGAGCCTAGCAATACTTTTCTGCGTCCCAAACGGGCAGTGACGGATACCACAACCGGGGTGCCAATGGCGAAGGCAAGGGAGTAGGCGGTAATCAATTGCCCGGCAAGGGCAAGGGATATGTTTAAGCTTTCGGCAATGACATTCAGAATGCCGGATACGACGAGCTCGGAGGTTGCCGTTAAAAACACGCCAAGCGCAAGAGTGTAAATAGACATGCGATGCATTAGAATTCATTCCTTTCCGCTGTCCGGGACAGCAGCCGAAATCGCGGCATGGCCGGCGTATGCCGATTCGGCAGTTAGGATTGCGAGATCTCTTGGTTGTATTATAATAAGGGTACGTATTTTACGTAAGAAGGAAAAACATTTGGATATTATCCAATTATTTTGACTAACTAAACAAAAGTAAGTAGGTGGAGGCATGGAGCCTGCAAAAGAAGAGGAGAAAGGGTTCTCGAACATCTGCTCGGTGCTGCAAATTTTAGGGGCGAAATGGGCTTTCCTGGTCATTGCCGAGCTGTCCAAGGGGCCCAAACGGTTCAAGCAGCTTCATCGGGACGTGGCGATCGTCAGGACGCAATCTTTAACGGATGTGCTGCGGCATTTGGAGAACAATGGGATTGTCCGTCGCGAAGTTTTTCCCACGGTTCCCGTAACCGTACAATACTCGTTGACGGACAAAGGATTGGATTTTCAAGCTGCGCTCAAGGAAATGGAGAAATGGGCAGTCAAGTGGGGGAAATGAGAAGTTGATGAGAGAGCGTATAATTGCTCTCGCGCAGTTAACGATTTAGAGGCTCTGGCTCAAGGCTGGAGCCTCTTTATTACGTGATTAGCTTACAATCATCTGCTAGAAACGATGGCATCCCCGGAAGCTGCCGGCAAAAAGACGGCAAACGCCGTCCCCTTTCCAGCCTTGCTCTGCACCTCGATCCAGCCTTGATGCAAAAGGATGTTTTGCTGCGCGATCGCAAGGCCGAGGCCGGTCCCGCCATTCGAACGGGTTCTGGAATGATCGGCCCTGTAAAACCGGTTAAAGATGTGGGGAAGATCCTCTTCCGCTATGCCGGTCCCGTTATCCTCGATCGTGATTCGGACATAGTCCATCCGCCGGTCGGGTTGATACACTGGTTCCACCCCGATTTGCACTTGCCCGCCGCGCTCTGTGTAATGAATCGCATTAATCAAAATATTATAAAACGCCTGCAGGATACGGTGCTTCTCTACCGGTACAGCGATGGTTTCTTCCGAAGCATGCATGGAGATACGGATATGTTTCTCCTCGGCCAGAAATTGAGTCTTCTCGATCAATCCCTCCAGCAAGGCAACGATATTTTCAGCCGCAGGGCGAAGCGTCATTCCGCCTGCCTCCAGTCTGGACAAATCCAACACGTCGTGAACCAGGCGCGACAGCCTTAACACTTCATCTTGAAGGGACGACAGCTTTTCCGGGGGGAGAGAGGTCCCTGTATCTTGGGCCAACTCCAGCTCGCCTTGGATGATCATTAGTGGCGTCTTCAATTCGTGCGCGACATCGGACAGCAGCTGCTTACGCGAGCGCTCTACCTTTTCGAGGCTTTCGTTCATTTCCTGCAGCGCCCGGGAGATCGCCCCGAACTCATCCTTCCTGTGTACCGGTAACGTCGCATGGGGCTTTCCCATTTTGATCGTGTCGATGCCCTGGATGATTTTGCGAATAGGGGCCGTCAGCCTCCAGGACAACAAGGAGATCGTGAGCAAGGCGGCGATGCAGGTGAACAGCAAGGCTACCCGGGTGATGCTGGGGAAGATGCCGTACCACATCGCTTTGAATTCGTATGTCTTGTACTGGCTTTCATTCATCACGAAGAGCCGGCCGATCTTCCGGTCATTGGCATAAAGCATCATCGGAAAGGCCTCATTCCGCATGATCTCCGGGCTCAAACGCCCCTGCTTGTACATTTCATTGCCGTTTTCGATCAGAGCAATTTCGACGAAATGACGGCTGGATGCAAACCGGTAGTCTTGAACGCCTGTCCAGGATGCCTGATGGTCCGTATAGTATTGCTCGAATTCATCCCGCAGCGCTTCAAACGCCGCCTTTTGCTCGGCATAAGCCAGATCGCGGACAATGTAGAACTGAATATGGGTGACAAAAAATAAGCAGAGCAATATAAAGGCGATCAGGATGCTCATTGACAGCATCAGCTTCATTCTAATTTTCATGGCTTGCTCCGAAGCGGTAGCCGAACCCATACACCGTTTGAATGTACACGGCATGGTTGGGATCGTCCTCGATCTTTTTGCGCAGCTTGCTAATATGGGAATCGACGGTCCGTTCGTCCATGACGAATTCTTCTTCGAACGCGTGCTGAAGCAGCTGCATCCGGCTGTATACGCGGCCGGGCTTCGATGCGAGCAGATGAAGCAGCTTGAACTCGGTCGGAGTCAGCCGCAGCTCTTGACTGCCTTTGAACGCCTGCAAGCTTTCTTCGTGAATTGTCAGATCGCCTCGCCGGAGCACGTTATCCGGTCCGCCGCTCTCCCCCCGGTTCATACGCCGCAGCAAAGAGCGGATGCGCGCCGCAAGCTCTCTCAAGCTGAAAGGCTTGGTCAAATAGTCGTCCGCGCCCATTTCCAAGCCAATGATCTTGTCCGTCTCCTCGTTCTTGGCCGTCACCATGATGATTCCCGGTTCGCCGATTTCACGGAGACGGCGGCACGTATCCAGCCCGTTCATCTGCGGAAGCATCCAGTCGAGAATGACGATGTCCGGTTTATTGTCCGTATATAGCCGCACCGCGGCTGCCCCGTCCTTCGCGGTAAGCACGTCGTATCCTTCCCTCTGAAGAAACGTCTCCACCAGCGATACTATTTTCTCTTCGTCTTCCACCACTAGAACCTTGATCCCCATTTCCGTCCCACCTGTCCTCCGTTTCGGTTATCCCTATTATACAATATCCTGATCGATTATTCGGAAGCGTCACAACCTCTGAATCAGTTCACCACAAGTTCGCAACATTTTGTTGTTAAGATCAGCTTCAGATCGGAGGAACATCGAATAGGGGGAAGGAAAATGGCTTACAAATTATCCATGAAATCAAAGCAATTCATCGTCACGATTCATGTGCTTTCCGTCGTATGCTGGCTGGGAGGGGCCGTGTGCATGCTTACGTTAGGCTCGCATATGCTGCTGGCGGACAATGGGGAGCAGCTTTATTACACGCTCGACAACATGCACGTCGTCGATGTCGTCTTGATCCGGTACACCGCGCTCGCCGCTTTATTGACGGGGCTGGCGCTATCGCTGTGGACGAATTGGGGCCTTTTCAAATATTACTGGGTTGCGATCAAGCTGATATTGACCGTTGCTTTGATTTTGTTTGGAATTAAGTATATGAGCGACTGGTTGTCGCAGCTCATTCATGAGGCGGATGGCAAGAGAGCCGCAGCCCTGCACGATGCCGCATTCCTGAGCACAAGCTATTCTCTTATCGGCGGCGCCGCAGCGAATATTTTGGCCATGGTTTTCATGACGGGCATCTCCTATTTCAAGCCGTTTGGAAAAATTAATAAGCGCGCCGCGAAACAAGAAACGAAACTCGCAGTTCGAGAGGAACGCTAAGCCATGTTCGAAACTTTCGCCAGCATCGTATTGGCATCCGCTTTGACGCTCTTGTGGGGAATTGCCGCTTTCATCGTTTCCGGGCTCCCTTATGCGAAAAACAACCGGCGCTTTAAACGATGGACAACTGTTCTGCTTTGGATCGGTTACATCGCACTTGCGATCGCTGCGCTATGGTTGTTTCTAGTTTTAGGCTGGTACATCCGCAAAGGCTGGTTATTCGTCGAAGGCACAATGAAAGCGATCGTTCCTCTCATGTTGATCGGTCATTTGCCTGTCGTTACGCACACGCTGCCCAAGTTGAGAAGCTTAAGAGAATCAACTGACGAAAGACTAGCGGCGGCCACACTAGTCGAGCTAACCCATCCTATGGCGATTATTCCAATCTATGCGGCCGCAGTGGTTTCCGGCATGAATGCTTTCAGCCACGTCTTTGCGCAGCCGGTCCTGCCAACCTTGGCCGAGCTCGTGCAGCGATTGTTCCTGCTTGTTGTCCTGCTGCTTGTCCCCACCTTCTTTGCCATGAAAACATACCGTAAGGTTATGAGAGAGCAATTCGTTCCGTCCCCATTATGGGCAAGGCTGTTGAAGTTTGGTTTAGCGGGCGGATTGACGGCAGTTGTTGTGATTACGGTTGTTGTCGTGAATGTATTGGCGGGAGTCAGCTCTTCCAAATTGCCAGAAGCCTCCGATATGGTGAACCATCATCTGATGGACGAAGGGGGCGGAGCTCCTACCCTGCTTTCCGGTCATGCTATGCATCGGAACCATTCCAACAGGGTGGAAGTCGCAGCGCTTACCGGAGACGTCTCGGCTCCGGCAGACATCAAGTTTGAACTCGTCGCCCAGCAGAAGGAGATCACACTTGCTTCCGGCGCCATAATCGATGCCTGGACCTATAACGGACAACTGGCCCCGGAACTCCGGGTGCGGCAAGGGGATATGGTAGAAGTGAAGCTGGTCAATCAGGATATTGACAAAGGAGTCACGATCCATTGGCATGGCTATAACGTGCCGAACGCGATGGATGGGGTGCCCGGGATGACTCAAAATGTTGTCAAACCGGGGCAGTCCTTTACTTATAAATTTCGGGCCAAGCAAGCGGGAACTTACTGGTTTCATTCGCACCAGCAGGCCGCTGAACAAGTGATCAGGGGACTTTTCGGCACGTTAATCGTAGATCCCAAGAATGAAACCGAGGTTTACGATGAAGAGTTCACGGTAGTCACCCATCGATGGGATACGGACCGAGGATACAAGATCGCTTTTGGAGATCAGGATCAGGCCCAAACGAAGCAGGTGGCGACGGGCCAAAAAATCAAGCTGAGAATCGTGAATACGCATAATCTGTCGCAAAAATACGTGCTGCATGGGGTCGATTATCAGATCGCGAGCATCGACGGCGTCGACATTCAAGAGCCGGAACGGCTGCCGGATTCAACCGCATTCAGGCTTGCCTCCGGCGGAAGATACGATATCGCTTTTACGATGCCGGACCATCCTGTCCTGTTTAAGCTTGGTGAAGGTAAGAAGGACGGGAAGCCGAGTCTGTTATTCTATACGGATACCCGATCTCAGCCGGAGAGCCTGAGCTTCGAATCCGAGTCTGCATGGTTCGATCCGTCTCAATACGGGAAGGCTGCTGCGAACGAGACGACCTCCGCTACGAAGTTCGATAGAGAATTCACGATGATTCTTGGGAACAAGATGGGATTTTAAAACGGGCAATTTCATTTTCTTTGGACCATTAACGGGAAGGTTCACCCGAATACCCCTACTTTTGTCGTAAAAGAAGGCGAGAACGTAAAAACAACCTTTGTGAATCGAAGCCTGACGGAGCATCCGATGCATCTTCACGGGCATCATATGACGGTGCTGAAGAAAAACGGCAAAGCCGTACAGACGCCATGGATGACCGACACGTTAAACGTGCTGCCGGGCGAAACGTACGAAGTGGCCTTTATCGCCGATAATCCGGGGATGTGGATGGATCACTGCCATAATCTGGACCATGCGGCAACCGGCATGATCCTGCATCTGATGTATGACCATGTGCAGCCTTCGTATGAAGTAGGAACGAAGTCTGGGAACCTGCCGGAGTAACAAGGGCAAGCCTAATAAAAGAACCGCGGTCCAGTCGCTGCGGTTCTTTCACGTTGCCGGAGACGGCTTTTAAGGTTTCGCAAACAAGTCCCGTGCGGTTTGGATAAACAGCTTTACGGCGATGGAAGCTTCTTGCAGGGAAGGTACCGCCAGGTTAATTTCTCTGTAAGGGTAAGGCGTTAGAGCATGCATTCGAACGTTGGGAGGCAAGGTTGACAGGGCAACCGAGATGTTCGACATGATCGCCACACCGAGCCCTTCTTGGATCATGTTCAACGAGGTGTTCACGTTATGGACGATATATTTGACTTGAAGACGGGCTCCGGCTTCCCGGAATCGCTCGTAGATCGGGATTTCGTAGCCTCCGTTGCATATGATCATCGCTTCGTCGCTCAATTCTTGCAAATGAATGGTCGAACGGCCTGCCAAAGGATGGTCGTCCCGGATGAACAGAAACATTTCTTCTTTCAGTAAGGGGGTAATTTCAAATTCGTCGTGCGGCGGAATGAGAAAAGCGACATCGATCATTCTGGAGGCCAGCCGTTCTCTGAGGTCGTCGATGGTGCCTTCGTACAGATCGAATTGAATCCGGGGATATTTCTCCCCGATGACTCTGAAAATTTTGGGGAGAAAATAAGCGGAAGCCGAGGGGAAAGAGCCGATCCGAATCGTCCCGACTTCGAAGCCTTTTTCGGCCATCACTTCCTGCTCCACCTTCTCGAAGCCCTGCAAAATATCCCGGAACACAACCAAGAGGCGTTCACCGATATCCGTCAAAATAATCCCGTTCCTTCGGTCGCGGATCAGGAGAGTCACGCCGAGCTCAGCTTCCAGTGTGGAGACGGCGCGGCTGACGGCAGGCTGTGTCATATTCAGTTCATGACCGGCTTTGGTAAAGCTCCCGGTTTCGGCGATTTTGACGAACAGCTGAATTTGGGAATGGGTCATAACACTTGTGGTATGCTCCTTATAATAAACATTCATTTTATTTATTTCGATAGTTATTGTATCATGAGAAAACATTGACAACAAGGAGTGTTCATCGTGTTGCAGCTCTCACGCTCGCGGGCGGCTTTGTATCTCGTTTTTCTCGTTATCGTCTGGGGAATCAACTGGCCGCTGTCCAAATATACGCTTTCCTTTTCTCCGCCCTTATTATTTGCAGGTTTGAGGACGTGCATCGGGGGATTGATTCTCATCTGCGTCGCCCTGCCCGGCTACAAGAAGCTCAATTGGAAGCAGACGTGGCCCGTTTATGTAATTTCGTCCGTGCTTAACATCATCCTCTTTTATGGCCTTCAAACGATAGGGCTGAATTATTTGCCGGCCGGTCTCTTCTCGGCCATCGTCTTCTTTCAGCCCGTATTGCTGGGGATTCTATCGTGGCTTTGGCTGGGGGAAGAGATGTTCGGCTTGAAATGGATCGGGCTTGTGCTCGGTTTCCTTGGCGTATTCGAGATCAGCGCAAGCAGTCTGGCCGGACATCTGTCCGTTACCGGGATCGTGCTCGCTCTCGGCTGTGCAGTGAGCTGGGCTTTGGGCACGCTCTATACGAAGAAAATGTCGGCGCGGGTCGACATGGTTTGGGCCGTGGCGCTTCAACTGATGATTGGCGGCATCTTGCTGTTAAGTTCGGGTGCTGTCCTGGAAAAATGGACGGATATCGTCTGGAACGTTCCGTTCGTATCGAGTCTGCTGTTTATTTCGGTTTTCGTTATTGCGTTGGGCTGGCTCGCTTACTTTAAGCTTGTCGGCTCCGGCGAAGCCGGCAAGGTCGGAGCGTTTACATTTCTGATCCCGTTGATTGCGATTACTTGCAGCGTCCTCTTTTTGGGAGAGAAAATATCGGTCAATTTGGTAGCGGGACTCGTTCTCATCGTCGGCAGCATCCTGCTGGTCAATGCAAGATCGATACGCCTGGTGAAAAAGCCGACAGGATTGCAGAGGTAATATGCGAAAGATGACCCCTGACGCGTGCTTGCGTTTGTCCGAAGGCTTGACGCACGCGCGAGGGGGTGTTTTTTTGTTTAAAATGTGCTAAATTAAGCACATTAAAAGCTGTGGCCGGAGGAGGCTGTTCAGAGCAACATGGCACAAATCAAGCGGTTCGGCTTCGGGCTCCAAGCCTTAATCGTATTGGCTTTAACTTCGGAGCAGCGTTCCAGCGCCGAAATCGCGGAAGAGATCCGCTGCGAGCCGACAGCGCTCCGCAAAATTTTAGCCCAACTGGGCGAAGCGGGCATCGTGGAAGTGAAGCAGGGCAGAGCGGGGGGGTACCAGTTGACCCGAAAGCCCGGGGAGATTACGCTGTCCGAGATTTACAACGCTTTGCACGAGGAAGAGCCGCTATGGAACCAGATGCTGGATACAACGGGAAATCATCTTTTTGGAAAAAAGGTCAACGAATCGTTTCAGAAAATCATGACTGACATCATTGTGCAGGTTGACCATGTGCTGGGGACCTATACGATTGCCGACCTGCTCGAGTGACCTCTTTTTTTACTCTAATCTGTGCACAAAAATGCACATATTGTTCAAATTAACTATAGAAAGATAGGGAGGGAGAGAGGATGGATAAACAACAAGAAGCCCCGATCGGCTTCCCTGGGATCGCGCGCTCTCTGATTGCGGCTGTCATCGGCGGCATCGCGTTCAAGCTGCTGCATCTGCCGATCCCCTGGCTGCTCGGCCCGATGTTCGCCGTTTTGATCGGATCGAATACGTTCAAGGGACGTTTCATATGGCCCGGACAATTCAGAAACGCGGGCATGATCATCGTCGGATACACGATCGGGCTGGCCATGACCGCGTCGGCGCTGAAGGAGATGTCGTATCAACTACCGTTGATGCTGCTCATGACGCTGCTGCTGCTGCTTTGGTGCGCGGGCATCGCCTATCCCGTTTCCAGGTTGGCGGAGATCGATTACAAAACTTCGCTGCTGGGAAGCATACCCGGAGGATTGACACAGGTTCTTGTTCTGGCAGAGGAAACGGACGGAGTCAATCTCACGGTCGTCACCGTCACGCAGGTGATCCGGCTGATCCTGATCATTACGTGCGTGCCCTTGCTGGTAACGAGCCCGCTCTTCGGGCAAGCGCATGCGGGTTCGGGGGCTGGCTCTCCGTTGTCCGCCATTTCAGCGGGTTGGGACAGCGGGCTGCTTCCGAACATGCTCGTTTATGCGCTGGTTACCGTGGGATGCGCCATTTTGGGGAACAGGATCAAATTTCCGACCGCTTTTTTGCTGGGCCCGGCTATCGGGACGGCGATTCTTCAATGGACCGGCTTTCCCGGACCGGCGCTTCCGTCCTTTGTCCTTAACGCGGCGCAGCTCATGATTGGCGTTCACGTAGGACTGATGCTGAAGCCGGACCGGTTGACGCATAAGGTACGGACGATCTCGCTGGCCGTCGGCAGCGGACTGCTGCTGATTCTGGGGGCCTGGGGGCTGAGCGTGCTGCTGACCAAGCTCCAGCCGATATCCGGCGCCACCGGGCTGTTAAGCCTCGCTCCCGGCGGCATGGATCAAATGGGCATCATCGCGCATGAGATTCACGCGGATTTGCCCATGGTGGCCGGTTACCAACTGTTCCGCACCTTTTTTATCTTTTTCGCGGTACCGCCTTTGTTGAAGTTGATGTTCCGATACCACGGCAAATCCATTAAGCGGAGGGAAACGCAATGACGCCATTAGACGTAAATTTTTAAAAAATTGCTTTGGTCCTGATCGATCTGCAAAAGGGCTATCACCAAATCTTCATCACGGATGCGATGAAGACATATAGCATAGAGGAGCACGAGGCTTCCTGCAACTACATTTTCCCGAGAATCGGCAAGGTCCGAAGCGCCGAGCAATTTCTGGCGGAAGCAAGCGGTGCAGAATAGGTTTGACAAATCGATTCGAATACCCTATAATGACCAATAATTCCATAATCAAATGTGAGGATTAGAAATAGTAGAAGTGCAATGACTTTTCAGAGAGCCGTTGGTAGGTGCGAAACGGCAACGTCGTTCATTTCGAACTCGTCTATGAACAGCTGCCTGACATGTAGGGTAAGCCGGAGTTCCACCGTTACAGGGATAGATGGTGATGGCCATCGAATTGAGCTCATTTCTTCAGGAAATGAATTAGAGTGGTACCGCGGGTTCAACCTCGTCTCTATACGTAGAGACGGGGTTTTTTTGTTGATTAAAGTCCGGGTTTAATCAACCCCGCTTCATTTATAGATAGCGAAAAATGCGATTTCGGGAGGAATAGAGGATGAAACGTAAAATTATGGTGTTCGATACTACGCTGCGCGACGGTGAGCAAGTTCCGGGGGCGAAGCTGAATCTTCATCAAAAAATAGAGATTGCCCAGCAGTTAAAGCGGCTTAATGTCGATATTATCGAAGCAGGATTTCCCGCCTCGTCCGCGGGAGATTTTCAAGCGGTCCAGGAAATTGCCCGCAGCGTAGGCAACAGCGTCTCGATTACGGCCTTGGCCCGGGCAGTCAAAAGCGACATCGACGCGGTCTATGAAAGCATCAAGCTGGCGCAGAACCCGCTCATTCATATTGTGCTCGGCACCTCGAACATCCATGTAGAGAAGAAGTTCAGCCGGTCCAAGGATGCCGTCCTGCAGATGGGGGTTGACGCGGTCAAGTATGCCAAGACGCTGCTTCCGCAAGTGCAGTATTCCACGGAAGACGCATCGAGGTCGGATTTCGAATACTTGTGGGAGACGATCGAGGCTGTCGTGAAAGCGGGAGCGACCATGATTAACGTGCCCGATACGGTGGGCTATGCCGTTCCGGAGGAATTCGGCGAGCTGATCCGCAAAATCAACGAACGGCTCAAAAATTTGGACGACCGCGTGATCCTTAGCGTCCATTGCCACAACGACCTTGGACTGGCCACGGCGAATACGCTGAGCGCGATCAAGAACGGGGCGGAGAAGGTCGAGTGCACCATAAACGGCTTAGGCGAGCGGGCAGGCAACGCTTCGCTGGAGGAAGTCGTGATGGGGCTTAAGGTCAGGGAGAACTATTTTAACGCCTATACCAATATCAATACGACGGAGCTGCACAGAACCTCCAAGCTGGTCAGCCATTTGACGGGGCTGGACGTGCAGGTCAACAAAGCGATTACCGGCGACAACGCCTTCGCGCACTCCTCCGGCATCCATCAGGACGGCCTGCTGAAAGACAAGCGCGTATATGAAATCATGTCGCCCGAAGAGGTCGGTGCGGACAGCATGGAGCTGATCCTGACCGCCCGTTCCGGACGGCACGCCTTCAAGAACGCCGTCGAGAAAATGGGCTTCGATACGAGCGATGCCGACGATTTCGAGCAGCTGTTCGCGAAGTTCCTTACCTTAGCCGATGCGAAGAAAGAAGTTTACGATCACGATGTATTCTATCTTGTCACGAATCACCGGACCGTGGAGCAGAGCAGCAAGCAATTATACGAGCTGGAGTCCTTCCAGGTGGTCAGCAACGATCTATATCCGACGGCGACCGTCAAATTGAACAAGGGCACCGAGTCGATGAAAGGAAGCGCCGTGGGCGACGGTCCGATCGATGCCTTGTACAGCGCCATCAAAACCTTGGTCGGTCTGGAGATCGAGCTGAAGGATTATAAGATTAACAGCTTGTCCCGAGGCATGGAGGCCGTCGGCCGGGTCAACATCCGTGTGGAGCATCAAGGCAAAATCTACTCCGGACGGGCGATGGACACGGATATTATCAAGGCCAGCGCGAATGCTTTCCTGAACGGAATTAACGGCATCCTGCTGGACCTTGTAAAAGATGAAAAATAGGCCGGACATCCGGTCCGAATCTATCGGAGGGAAACGTTGTGAGCAGTCAGTTAAAGGAAAGCGCGCAGCGGGTGCAGGATAAATTAACGGAGTTGGGATATCCGAACCGGGTTGTGGAATTGCCGGACAGTGCGCGAACCGCCCAGGAAGCGGCGGACGCCATAGGCTGTGAGGTGGCGCAAATCGCAAAATCGATTATTTTCCGGCTCAAGCCGTCCAATAAGCCGCTTTTGGTTGTCGCGAGCGGCGTGAACCGCGTGGATGAGAAGCTCATCTCCAGCCGGATTGACGATAAGCTTGTCAAGGCCGATGCGGATTTCGTGCGTGAGCATACGGGCTTTGTGATCGGGGGCGTAGCGCCGATCGGACATCCGGAGCCGATCCTGACGATGATCGACGAGGATCTGTTTCAATACCCGACCTTATGGGCGGCGGCAGGACATCCGAAAGCCGTATTCGAGCTGACGCCCGATGAGCTGGCCGCCATGACACTCGGGCAAGTAACGTCGGTCAAAAAGAGATAAAAACGCGAGACGCTTGGGCTTCCAAGCGTTTTTTCTTTTGGGTTGACATTAAAATGGAGGAATGTTATAAAAAATAAAGAATGGCACTCGGAGATGGAGAGTGCTAACAACGTGGGCGTTTGCAGCTATTGTCACCCTTTAATTTCAAAAAGGAGAGATTTCGATGGAAAAGAAGCAGTTTCAAGCCGAATCCAAGCGATTATTGGAAATGATGATCAATTCGATTTATACGCAAAAAGAAATCTTCCTTCGCGAATTGATTTCGAATGCCAGCGATGCGATCGACAAGATTTATTACAAAGCGTTGACCGACGATAAGTTGGTTTTCGACAAAGACAGCTACTATATTAAAGTGATTCCGGACAAGGACAGCAGAACGTTGACGATCCTCGATACCGGGATCGGGATGACCAAGGAAGAGCTGGAGACGAACCTCGGCGTGATCGCCAAGAGTGGCTCGCTGGCTTTCAAGAAGGAAAACGAGCTCAAGGACGGCCACGATATCATCGGCCAATTCGGCGTCGGCTTTTATTCGGCCTTTATGGTTGCCGACGTGGTAACGGTGATCAGCAAAGCCTTGGGCAGCGACAGCGCGTACAAGTGGGAATCGGCGGGTGCGGAAGGCTATACGATCGAGCCTTGCGACAAAGAAACGGTTGGCACGGAAATTATTCTGAAGATCAAGGAAAACACCGAGGACGAGAGCTACGAGGAGTATTTGGAAGTATACCGTCTGAAGGGAATCATTAAGAAATATTCGGATTTTATCCGCTATCCGATTAAGATGGATGTTACCTCCAAGCGGTTGAAGGAAGGCAGCGACAACGAATTTGAGGATTACACGGAAGAGCAGCGCATTAATAGCATGGTCCCGATCTGGAGAAAAAACAAAAGCGAGCTGACTGCCGAGGATTACGAGAAGTTCTATGCGGAGAAGCATTACGGCTTCGACAAGCCGCTCAAGCATATTCATATCAGCGCCGACGGGGCCGTGGTTTATCAGGCGATTCTGTTTATCCCGGAAAATATTCCTTTCGATTACTACACGAAGGAATACGAGAAGGGGCTGGAGCTGTATTCCAACGGCGTGCTGATCATGAACAAATGCTCCGATCTGCTGCCGGACTATTTCAGCTTCGTCAAAGGGATGGTCGATTCGGAGAGCTTGTCGCTCAACATTTCCAGAGAAATGCTGCAGCACGACCGCCAATTGAAGCTGATCGCCAAAAATATCGAGAGCAAAATCAAAAGCCAGCTGCTGAGCCTGCTTAAGGATGAAAGAGAGAAGTACGAGCAGTTCTACAAATCGTTCGGCAGACAGCTGAAATTCGGGGTCTACAGCGATTACGGCAGCCACAAAGAGGTGCTGCAGGATCTGGTCATGTTCTACTCCTCCAAGGAGAAGAAGCTGGTCACACTGGAGGAGTACGTATCGAGAATGCCGGAGGATCAAAAGTATATTTACTATGCTTCCGGACCGTCGAACGAGCGAATCGAGAAGCTTCCGCAGACCGAGCTCGTCGCCGAGAAGGGCTACGAAATCCTGTATTTCACCGACGATATCGACGAGTTCGCCGTCAAGATGCTGATGAAATACAGGGACAAAGAATTTAAGTCCGTCTCCAGCGGCGATCTGGGCTTTGAAGCGGAAGACAACAAGGACAACGACGATGCCGACAAAAACGATCACAAAGAGCTGTTCGACTACATGAAGGGACTGCTGGAAGGCAAAGTAACCAGCGTCAGAGCCTCGAAGCGGTTGAAGTCTCACCCCGTATGTCTGTCTACGGAGGGTGACGTCAGTATCGAGATGGAGAAAATATTGAACGCCATGCCGAATAATCCGAGTGTCAAAGCGGAAAAGGTGCTGGAAATCAACATCCATCATGAGGTATTCCAATCGCTGCAAACGTCGTACGAGCAGGATAAAGAGAAGCTGAATCTGTATACGGCACTTTTGTACAACCAGGCACTGCTGATCGAAGGACTGCCGATTGAAGATCCGGTTGAATTTACGAATGATATTTGCAAAATTATGGTGTAATATTGGCTCACGCACATAAAAACCGGCCCTAGAGGGGGGCGGTGAGCTTGTTGAGAAACCCGCTTCGCGTATAAAATTCTC
>NZ_JTHN01000205.1 GCF_001399685.1 Paenibacillus sp. A3 | reverse complement strand
GATTGTGGTACGGAGAAGAAAACGCTAAATAACAACGAATTTGATGGGAAAGATGCTATAAGCATAATGGACACGTATCGTCAGATAAAAAAGAAAAATTTTTTAATTGCTTAAGCGGCGGAGGATCGGGCAATGTATCAAAGAGCTTCATGGAATCGCTGAAATTTATGTTTTCAAAGGGTTAATCGAGATGGCAGTAGGGAGATGAGGCAGCATAAGCTAGTCAACGTTGTCAAAAATCTGATACCTTACATAATTCCAAAAATATATACAAAACAAGTAGGACGATATTGGGCGGCAATTGGAAAACAGTTGTTGCCCTTTTACTTGGGATGAGCCGCTTTATCAACTAGGATACGTATGAAGGGGATATTAGCAATCCGCTGAGTTTGAATCTTTATACGTATGTCAAGAATAATCCTTTAAGGTTTACAGATCCGAGTGGTCATTGTATTCCCGGCGAAGATGGATGTGGATATGAGAATGATTTAGGATCCTTCGAAAGAAGCGGATACACCTATACAAAACCTCTTAGAGAGATGACAGTATCTGAATTAGGTTCACTTGCGTTGAGCAATAATGTACACCCAGACGATAGATATAAAATTGCTTTATACGCTTTTTCCATGATACTTGCACCAGACAAAGGGGGGGCATCGACTGCTAGAGAAGCAGCAAAAAATGTAGCTGAGACTTCAAAGGTTGTAAAACAAGCTGCCAAAGAAACTACAGAATTAGTTCCTTTATTTCGTGCTGTTAGCCCAGCCGAATTCGACGATATAATGAAAACAGGAGCATTTAGACCTGACCCATTAGGAAGAGGTTATGACGGAAAACAATTCTCAAGGTCGTTTGATGAGTTGTTGAACTTAACAGATCATTTTAAAGATACAGCCGCAATTGTAAAAGTAAATGTTCCTAAAGAGTTATTAAATCATCTTGATCTTACACCAGTAGATAAGCATATACTGAAAAGTGGTTCAGTAACTGTCCAGCCTGAAATGCTTGATTTGTTCAACAATTCTATTGTAGGATCAATAACTCATGAGTTCTAAAGGAGGACTTGTAAATGCTAGTGGCAATTGCAGAAATCATTCTATTAGAAGAAGCTGATGGAGGCATGAAACGAGACGGACGCTCAGGAATGAGTCCTTCATTTGCTGTAGAAGATGATCTGATAATGTGTGAAATTCTAGCTGATGATAATGACCAAATATTCCAAAGGGGTAAAGAGTATTTGGTTACTATTCGTTTACCTTATGGAGAAATTTATTCGGAAATTATAGTGCCCAGCTATAAGTTTAAACTAAATTATGGTGGTAGGGTAGTAGGAAAGGGTAAGGTCATAAGTATCGTTGAATAACCTAACCAAAATTCTAAGAACCACAATTCGACTAACCCTCGGACTATAGAGGAATTTTCTTTTAAATTATAGCGGTACCGGAAAGTATTGTATATGGTTGTTTAAGAAAGACTTTTGAACGCCTGCCTTTTTCATACACTGAAGTGAAAACGTTACTATTAGTATTTGCATTGTAATCCTTTTCTTCTATATACAGATATCGCCTGACGAAGGTATAATTTAGCAGGGAAAATCTGCATGTATTAAATATCAAAAGTTTCTATGGGGAGGTAGTTATGCTAAAAAGAATGGTTTCGATTCTCCTATGTTTCATATTCATGATCGCTTATGCTTCATCAATACGGGCAGCTAATGGAGAAACAAAATATCTGTATAATCATAAAGGTCAGTTGGTGGAGGCTACCAATTCGTACGGAACCATCTATTACGATTATGATTTAAATGGGGGCTTAATAAGAAAAAATCTAACAGATAACATGCTTACAAATGCCAGTTTTGAGGTAAATACGGGAACAAGCGGACTAGCTGATGGCTGGCAAGGTAACAAAGACCAAGGAATAACTGGCGAGTATGAAGTTGTAGCTCATCATGCGTCTTCTGGTCAACGTGCGCAGAAGATTACGGGTTCGGGTCTGGGGCTACATAATCAAATAAATGTCTTCCAAGACGTGAAGATAGAGCCGGGAAAGACGTATACGGCAAGCAGTCGTATTTTTGTAGAGAGCTTGACGAATGCAAAAGTAAATCTGACCGTAGATTATCTTGATGAACAATATCGATTTACAGGAACTCATTTTGAGACTTCCCAGAATACAACCACGGGCGGTGGATTCTTTACCCTTTCCGTTACGGGTCAAGCTCCTGCAAATGCAGTATACGCACGCGTATGGCTCGTGTTGATGGGAACGGACAATAACGGCTCGGGTACGGTCTATTTTGATCAGACAAGCCTGCGCTATGATCCTGATGGCAATATGCTTGCAAATGCCAATTTTGAACTAAAGACAGGGACAAGCGGCTTCGCTGATGGCTGGCACGGCAACAAGGACCAAGGAATAACTGGCGAGTACGAAGTTGTAGCACATCATGCGTCTTCCGGTCAACATGCGCAGAAGATTACGGGTTCCGGTCTGGGACTGCATAACCAAATAAATGTATTCCAAGATACGAAGATAGAGCCGGGAAAGACATATACGGCAAGCAGTCGTATTTTCGTAGAGAGTCTGGCAAATGCAAAAGTAAATCTGACCGTAGATTATCTTGATGCACAATATCGATTTACAGGA
>NZ_JTHN01000204.1 GCF_001399685.1 Paenibacillus sp. A3 | reverse complement strand
CCGCCTCTCTCTGCGCCTCGGACCTGCCGGAGGTGACGATTCGCCGTATGGAATCCGTACGAAACTCGCATATCCACGAACATAGCAGGCTGTCCGGCCGGATCGCGCAGAGCTGGAGAAAGAACGCCATCATCTACGTTTTTCTGGTGCCGGTGCTGCTGCATTTTCTCGTATTTCAGTTCGCTCCGCTCGTCTTCAGCTTCGTGCTGACCTTCATGGATTGGCCGATGATCGGCGAACCGTCCTTCGCGGGACTCGGCAACTGGGAACGGTTCCTGCAGGATAAGCTGGCCTGGCGGTCGATCTGGAACACCGTGCTGTTCTCGGTCTATTATATCGCGCCGACAATGGCACTCGGCTTGATTCTGGCGTTGCTTGTCTACTCTAAAGTCAAGCTGGCAGGACTGTTCAAAGGGATGTTCTTCCTTCCGGTCGTCACGTCGTTCGTCATCTTATCGGGCATCTGGGCCTGGCTGTTCAAGGGAACGGACTACGGGGTGGTCAACCATCTGCTCAGCTATGTGGGGATCGAACCGCAGCTCTTTTTCTCCGATTCGAAGCAGGCGCTGCCGGTGCTGGCCGCTTTGAGCATTTTCAAAGTATGCGGCAGCACGATGGTGTATTATTACGCCGGGCTGCAGTCGATTCCGGGGCACCTGTACGAAGCGGCGAAGATGGACGGCGCGACGGGCTGGCGAACGTTCTGGAGCGTCACGTTTCCGCTGCTGCTGCCGATTCATTTTTATGTGGCGATCATTACGACCATCGGATCGTTTCAAATCTTCGACTCCGCGTTTCTGCTGACGGGAGGCGGCCCGGATTATTCGACGACGACGATCGTGTATTACTTGTACCAGGAAGGCTTTACGTCGCTGCGCTTCGGCTACGGCAGCGTGCTTGCGTATGTGCTCTTTTTTATCATTTTCACGATCTCGCTCGTGCAGCGCAAATTTCTCGGCAAAGACGTATCTTACCATTAAACTTCGCGGAGAAAGGAGGCGGACGGCATGACGGCTGGGCGAAAAGCGCTGGTCTACATCCCGCTCGTGCTGGCGGGCATCGCGTTCATGTTCCCGTTTGTCGTAATGGTGCTCGGGTCATTCAAAAAGCTGGATGTGGCGCTCGCCGATCCTTCCTTTTGGATTCCCGACCGGCCGACCTGGTACAACTACGGTTACATTTTCAACAGCGGCAGCATGACGCGCTGGCTGTTCAACTCGCTCGTCATTACTTTGGTGCCGGTGGCGACGCAGATGTTTTTCGCCGGCGTGCTCGGGTATATTTTCGCCAAAAAGCAGTTTCGGTTCAAAGAGACGATCTTCTGGTGCTTTATGGCGATGGTCATGATCCCGAATCAAATGCTGATTATTCCGAAGTACATCATGTTCAGCAAAATGCATTGGATCAACTCGTATTCCGCCATTATCGTGCCGGAGTTGTGGGCGATCATGGGCGTGTTTCTGGTGCGGCAGTTCATGCAGACGATCCCCAAGGACCTGGAGGAAGCGGCTTATCTCGACGGGGCCGGGGATTTCAAAATCTTGTTCCGGCTCATGGTGCCGCTGGCCAAGCCGGCGCTGGCGACGGTCGGAACGTTTGCGTTCATCTCGTGCTGGAACGATTTGTTCACGCCGCTTATTTTTACCACGTCCGAGAAAATGTTCCCTCTCACGGTGGGTCTTGCTTCCTTGTTGACCAAGGAGGGCAATTTCGGCTTCGAAATGGCGGGGGCGGTCATCTCGTTCGTTCCGACGTTTTTAATCTTTTTGTTTTTCCAGCGTTACTTCACCGAAGGCATTACGATGTCCGGCTTAAAATAATTAGATTCGGTTAGGAAAGAGAGAGGGGAAACCATGATGAGGGCAGTAGTCGCCATCAACGGAGAGGCGGAGGTCAGACAAGTGCCCGAGCCGGTCGTAGAGCCGAATATGATCCTGGTTCGCACGATATGTTCGGCGATCAGCCCGGGCACTGAGATCGAAATGAAGAAACGGGCCGGTGAGACTCCGGTCTCGCTCGGCTACAGCGCAGTTGGGACAGTACTCCAAACGGGCGAAGGGGTGACGCATGTCCGCCCGGGCGACCGGGTCGCCTGCTACGGGGCTCCGTACGTGAAGCACGCGGAGCTGCTTGCCGTGCCCAAAGCGCTGGCCGTTCCGCTCCCGGACTCCCTATCGGCCGAAGAGGCGGCGTTTGTCGGCCTCGGAGCGATTGCGATTCACGGGCTTCGGCAGGCCGAGTTGCAATTCGGCAGCAAAGTAACCGTGGTCGGGCTGGGCATTCTCGGCCAGCTCACCTGCCAGATTGCGGAAGCGGCTGGATACCGGGTGTACGCGCTGGACTTGCTGAAGGAGAGGTGCTCGATGCTCCGGCGTTCCGGGCTCCAAACGGTGTTTGCTTCCTACGAAGAGCTGGAGGCTTCGCTGCGGACGGATTATTTGGTCGAAGGCGCGGATGCGGTCATCTTGTGCGCCGGCGGCGGGGGCGCGGAGCTGTTAAACCGGTCGCTGGGCTGGCTGAGGGACCGGGGCCGCATTGTCATCGTAGGGGACATGCATGCGGAGCTGTCCCGGGAGCTTATGTTCGCCAAAGAAGCGGAATTGCGCATCGCGCGCGCGGGCGGACCGGGGCGGTACGACGCCGCTTACGAGCAGGATGGCGTCGATTATCCGGTTGGCTTCGTGCGTTGGACGGAAGGGCGCAACATGTACGAATATATTCGTCTGCTTGGCGAGCGGAAGATCGACGTCATGCCGCTGATTTCCAAGAAGCTGCCGGTGGACCGGGCGGGAGAGGCGTACGAATCGTACCTGAGCGCCCCGAAAGAAACGCTTGGCGTACTGCTTACTTATTGATCTGAGAACATCGAAGCGCTTGGCATGACCAAAGCCGGTTACGGGCTCTTCCGAAAGAAGAAGCCTGGAACCGGCTTTGGCGTTATACAGAAGGATTATTATGATTTGAAGGCCACGCTTTTCCATGCCTCGCCGTTCCAGATTTCGAGCATCCCGGTGGTAATATTAAAATATTGAACCCCGACTCCCATATGCCCGTGGTTCGGTCGGTCTTTCGTCGATCCCATCGCATTAAGCGGTTCGAAGCGGATATTATATTTTTGGTCTCCGGCTTTGTTTACGATCTTGTATGTATCAGAACTCAGATGACAATTGATAATGTGTGTTTCTTTGAATACTTCAATGCAGGTCGGATTGGCTTCCTTATACCCGTCGATAATCGAGTCTTGAATCATCGTCCGATAGCCTCCCGCAGAAACGGCGACCGCATTATCCGAGCATGTAAAGGCGCAGCGGTAAAATCCGTTAAGCGATTGGTGGTCGCCGAATTCGATCTTTACTTTGGCCAGCCTGCCGGCGGTGATGTCGCAATTCCAAAATACGTTCCGGTATCCCGTCTTGATGTGAACTCCGTAATTGGCGGTTGTGCCTCTTTCGATAATGCATTTATCAAACTCGTTGCCGGTGGATTGATTATAGAACGCGTTTTTACCGTAACCGGTAAGGGATTCATTTGAATCAAACAGTATCCCCACGTCTCGGGGATCGTTAATCTCGCAGCGGTAGAAGGCGTTATTGCCGGCTCCATTAAGCAGGACGATGCCTTGCATGCAGCGTTCAATGTTCACGGATACGAACGTATTGTTTTGGGATGAATCCATTCGTACGGCCGGACCGAGTACATTTTCGATTTGAACCGCTTGAAATAATCGCTCCACGACGACAAAAGCCAATTCCAGTCCGATTGTCGCAATCTGATTGCCATTGACGTACAATCCGGACATTTCTCCGTACCGGTTTCCGTATTCGCTTGTGCCTTGGCTTGCAAATTTAAACATGCTTATAGGGGCTATCGCTTTAATTTCGGAGGCTTGTCCCACACCGTAAAAGCTTACGTGCAATGGAACGTTGATCGGTTCTTTTATAAGATAGGTTCCGCCTGGGAAAAATACGGCTTTGCCGTTTTGACCGGCATAGGCAAAAGCATTGTTGATCTGTTTCGTACTATCGTTTATCCCGGTGGGATCGGCTCCGAAAGGAGCGTCTGTGACACTTACGAAATTTGTGTTTGGGACATTGAGCGTAGCGGAGCCGTAAACGGCATTCGTCACCGAATTTCCGTACACTTTGTCAACGCCGCTTAAAAGACTGGCTCCTACGGCGCCAACTCCGAGCGTTCCTAGAGAAGCAAGCAGCTTTCTTCTGCTGAGTTGTTTGTTGTCGTTATTCATGATCTGACCTCCATTACTATACAATTCGTATCTATATTATACGAATTTCCTTGAAATAGAGATACGTTTAGTATATAAAGAATCGTTAATATTAAGAATATTTAAGGTAGAGATGATTTTCGCTACAACAACAAAACAAGCCTTGCAGCAAATTATGCGGCAGGCTTGTTTTGCAACTTCCCGTATGAATAATTATGACGATGGATTATACCGTAAGCAAGAGTAAAATGATCGAGGTTAAGCTAAAGCACGTATTGATCAAGCAAAGAAACAGCACGACTTGCTTCGGATTCAAGCCGCTGCGCAGCAGCCGGTAATGCGCTTGGCTGGCGTCAGCCTGGTAGATCGGCTTGCCGTTCATCATCCGCTTGAACACGACGAACAGGTTGTCGAAGATCGGTACGCCGAGCGCCAGGATCGGAACGAGCAGCGCCAGTACGGTCGCGCCTTTGAACGCCCCGTCCAACGCGATGACGCCGAGCAGAAAGCCGAACAGCGTCGCGCCCGCGTCGCCCATGAACACTTTGGCCGGGGGCTTGTTGTATTTCAAGTAGGCTAACGCCGCTCCGACCAGGATGATGGCGAGCATCGCCGAATCGGACTGCGCTTTGGCCAGCGCGACAACGAACAGCGTAACTGCCGAAATCGCCGATAAGCCGCCGGCCAGCCCGTCCATGCCGTCCGTAAAGTTAATGACCGTCGTCACCCCGAAAATCCACATGACCGTTAGAAAAAATTGCAGCCAGACCGGCAGGATGACGTCGCTTCCGGTGAACGGATTGTTGAACCCGTAAAAGACGACGCCGGAGCTGTACACGATGACGGCTGCGGATAGCTGCACGATCAGCTTCGGCCAAGCGGCGAGCTCCTTGCCATGGGTTTTGTACCAGTCGTCCACCATGCCGATGACGAGAATCAGCAGCGATCCGGCCAAGATGGCGGCGGACTGCTTCCAATCGTCCCGTACGAAGCACAGATAGGTGATCACGAACCCCGCAAAGATGGCAAGTCCGGCCGTCAATGGGATCGGTTCTCTATGTATTTTCCTTTCGTTGTCGACTTTGGGCTTATCCACAAAATCGATGCGAAACGCCAATCGTCGCAGCGGGGGGATGAGCAGGAATACGATCGTAAATGACATGAGAAACGCGGCCAAATAAAGAATAAAAATCCCTCCACATTCCGTCAATATTCGAGTGGTTTATGATGTTCCATTATACCACACGACTTGTCCGATACAAAGCGAAGTCATCGGTTTATCAGGATTGCGTCAGGCAGCTTTGACGGCTGAAGCTGTTATCCCATGCTACGGCTGCGGGCTTGAGTTTTCTTCCTTGGCAGCCGTCTCCTGCGGAGCGGGTTGATCGTTGCGCCGCGAACGGCTGATTCTGGATTTGATCCATGTCCAGCCGCCGGCAAGCAGGGCCACCACAATAATCCAGCCTTTTTTCAAAAAGATCGCAAGCGTGGCAAGCAGTCCGACTTTTTTGGCGACGGCCAGCCCGGCACCGCCCAAGATAAGGCCCGATAGCCCGTATTCCGCTACCTTATCCTTCGACGCGTCGAAGTCCTCGTACCGTTGGCCTTGTTTTGCGGCAATTTTGGGAATGATCTGGCTGGCCAGCAGCTCCTGATCCTTCGCGCGATGCGCAGGGTCGGAGATGAGGACGACCGAGATGTAGCCCGTCCGGGTCAGCATGCGGACGTTGTAGTTCACGAGTGCTTCCTTTTGCGCGTTCTGGGCCGAAATGGACCAAGTAAGGTTATGCGTCTTCTCATCGTAAAAAGGCTTCACGTCCCAACCGGTCACTTGCAGTTTGTTTTCATCCGGCACCTGCTTATTCTGCTCTTCTGTTCCTTCCCGGTAGCTCTTGAGAATCGCATCCGCGTCCAAATCTTTCTTCTCTTCGTCTTTAATATGTCCGGTATCGATATATTCGAGAATGACTTCCCATTGCTCCTGCTCGTTTACGGGAAAGATGCTGCCGATTTCTTTGCCGGACGGAATATCCTTCGAATCCTTCAACAGCTTGCGGGTGTCGTCGCCGTTCAGGAAAACAAACGGAGCGCCCAAATCCAAGGTGGCTACCGTCCCGAGGTCGACTTTGGTTCCCCCTTGAATCCAGCGGTATCCGTTTTCTTTCGCTCCTTCGCCCTCGGCCGACGCTTGTCCGGCGACAAGCCCCAGCGAAAGCAGAAAAATCAAAGCAAGACGTAATGTTTTCAATCCAATCCCTTCCTTTTGTCGGTTCTATGTTAGGACATACTTTCCTTTTATCGGATCGGTGAGTAGTAAATTAACAATTCTAAAAGAAATTTAATAATAAAATATTTATCCGCTTCGGTATCGTATGGGCCAATTCGTTGCGAGTCAGGCGCTTGCCCCATATTTTTCGGCCGCAAGGGCATAATACCGACGACGAAAGGAGGGATAGTGCAAATGAGAGACGATTTGGCTGGCGATACGGAAGCTTGGCTGGACAAGCTGCACGAAACGCAGGAGAAGGATGAGAAAAACCGGGAGCATCAGGGGAAAGGCCATCCCGGGAAGCAGCTGCCGACAAAGCGGAAAAGCAACCAAGACTGATTCCGTACCTGAAAGCCCGCCGGATGTGGTGTTCCGTCGGGCTATTGCATTGATTGAGGGAGGACAGGGACGTCGTCAGCTTGGCGTCAGTCAGCTGTCAGACGGTACAAGCGCAACCTCCGCTCTCTTCGTGGCGTATAACATTACGCTACCATAGAGAGGGGAAGACGGAATGATGAAGAAAATGGCGCTGCTTGCGGCAGGAATGCTGCTAGCGGCTGCGGGAACGGCCTCCGCTTACGAGGCGCAGTTGAAGCCGTTTGCGGATTTAGCGTCCAAGGACTGGTCCGAGGACGCCGTATACTCCCTGTCGGCGCTCGGAGTGATCGAGGGCTACGAAGACCTGACGTACCGCCCGAACGATTCGTTGTCCCGGGAAGCGTTCGTCAAGCTGCTCGTGAACGCGGCGCGTCCGGATGCCGGGAACGTTCAGGGCGAAGCGGGCGCGAGGCTAACGGATGTGCCGGCGGAGCGGTGGTCTTATCCATACATTAACGCAGCGCTGAATAAGCAGTGGATCGATTTTATGCCGGATGCGTCGGGTGCGCTTCGTCCGGATCTTGCGGTGAAGCGGGAGGAAGTTGCCGCTGCTATCGGAAAATATTTGCTGAGCGTGGAAACGTCCGATGTCGCGAAGCGCTGGACGGAAGGCGAATGGACGAAGGAGCGGGACCTGCGGCGGTTTTCCGATCACGGGGTGATAGGCCAGAGCCTGGCGCCCTACGTTTATTTTGCCGTCCGCCAAGGGATCATGGAAGGGGACGCGAACGGGTTTCGTCCCGCAAGCTCTTTGACGCGCAAGGAAGCCGCCGCGACGATTTACCGGCTGCTGAATGCCGGGCTCGCGCAGCGAAAGCTTGAAGTGACCGGCTTTTATGCGATTCGTTCGTACCCCGCCATCCAGCGGATGCCGCTGCTCGATCGCGTCGCGTTCGGCTGGTCCCGTTTATCCTACGAGGGCGCCGGAAGCGCGAAGTTGGATACGAAGTCGACGGAGTACCGGTTTCCGGACGGCTGGCAGGAGCCCGTCGATGCCGCCGCTCGGGCGAAGCTCGGCAAGGAGCTGATGATCTTCGCGACCGAGCCGCGCGACCGCGTGAAGGAGTTTCTCCGGGATGCTGCGGCGCGGAAAAGTTTCGTCGAATCGCTGAAATCCGTACTGTCCGAATCCGGAGAGGCGTTCACGGGAGTTTGCCTTGACTTGGAGGGGCTGAAGGAAGCGGACGCTGCAGCGGACTATGTGGCGTTTTTGCGTGAAGTGAAGGCGGGTCTCGGGAGCAAAACGTTAACGGTGGCCGTACCGCCAACGTATTACTATAAAGGATACGACCTGCGCGGAATCGGCGAGGTCGCGGATAGCGTTATTTTGATGGCTTATGATTTCACCCATCAAGATTCCGGGCTGCCTTCGGCTCCGCTGCCGCTGGTCAGCGATACGGTGAAGCAAGCGCTCCTCTCCGTCCCTAAAGAGAAGCTGGTGCTGGGCGTCTCCAAGCAGGCGAATCAGTGGGTCACGACGGGAGGGAAGGTTACGCTGGCGCAGCCGGATATCGCGGAGGTGGAGAAGCGGATAGCATCCACGGGCATTGCATTGAACCGCACTTATCCTTATTTTCTGAAGCAAATCGCCTTTCAAGACGAGCGCGGCAGCCATACGATCTATTACGAGGATGCGGACAGCATCGCCAAGAAGCTGTGGCTGGCCAAGTATTACGGACTAAAAGGCGTCTCGCTGTGGCATATGGGGAATGTGACCGCAGCCGATTGGGACACGATAGCCAAGCGTTAAGACGCAGCAAGGCAAAAGGCTGCACGCCTGACGGATCGTCGGGCGGCAGCCTTTTTGGCTTGCGCGCAGTTAAAGCCGAACCGGGAGCGGCTACGCTTTTTGAAGCAGGACAAACGAACAGCGGTGGGGGATCGTCAGCTCCGTCACATCACGGAACAGCGCGGCCATTTCTTGGTCGACCTGCTGCCTGCTATCCGTGTCCAGCTGGGAAAACCAGGAGATGGAGCGTATCTTGCCTCTCCAGGCGTTGGGTGTAAAACGCAGCTCGTAGCCGAACTGTCCGCTGTCTTTTTCCTGAAAACCGCTCTCTGCCCATTCGTCGAACCATCGCAAGGGAAACCCGTTGCGCCGCTCCGGGCTTTCCGCCATGGAACCGGGAGCCTTGAGCTTGCCATCCGGCATCCGCCTGCGGATCAGCTCGAACGTTGCGCGGACCGCCTCGCTCTCGGCCGCCAGGAGGACCGAATCGACGACCGCCAGAAAGCCGCCCGGCTTAAGCAGCCTCCTCGCTTCGGAGATAGCCTGTTGCCGGTCGAACCAGTGCCATGCGCGGGCCGCCGTGACCAGATCGAACTGGCCTGCGGGCAGCTCCGTTGCTTCCGCAGGAGCATGAACATAGACGGCGGAACAGTTGCTATGGTCTGTGAAGCGGCGCGCTTCAACGATCATTTCGTCCGACGGTTCGACGCCGGTCACCACTGCCCCGCGGCCAGCCAAGAGCCGGGAGAAGCTTCCCGTCCCGGCGCCGAGATCGACGGCCCGGGCACCGTTCTTCAAGGCGCCGTGCGCTTCGAGCCAATCGGCCAGCCTCGCAGGCAGTTCGTCGCGGTAACGGGCGTAGTCCTGTGAGACGTTTCCGAAATTCACTTGTTCTTTCATTATAAACCGCCTCCTGAATACAGTATATTTCAATTGGCGATTAAGTGAATTTTTAATATTCGTTCATAATGAAAAGTTATTTTTATGTAATGGGCATTTACATAAACGGGGTTCGGTAGCGGGGGGAAGATATTTCCGCTCCTTATATACCGCAAAAGGGGGATTATCCGTTGTTCCGGATACCCCCTTTTTTTGTGCGAAGCAATCCCTTGTGCGGCTATTCCGGGAACGTCACGACGCCGATGGCGTTGCCGTCCGGGTCCCATGCGTCGAAGAAGCGCATGCCTCCTGCTCCGTGAATCTCGGATGTGCGGACCTGCCGCTCCGTAAAATAAGCGTACGACGCATCGACATCCGTAGTGTAAAAGTTAAAGGCAATATGCCGCGACTCGGGAAGCTGGTCCGTTTGGTACAGGGTGAGTCCCGTTTGCAGCGGACCCGCTTCGTTAAACCGGAAGCCGACATAGCTGCCGTCCGGACTTTCATAAACGATCCGGAAATTGAACAGGTTCATGTACCATTCTTTTGACCGGGAAATGTCCGTAACCGGGACAAAGACGGTATCGATCCGTTTGATGTGCTTGCTCATCTGAAAAAACCTCCTTTGGATGCGTTGGATTTGGAAGATCGGGTTCCCGTAACACAAGAAACGGAATCCGAGGGCAAAACCGTACACGGTTTCGCAAAAAGGTTCATGTGCTCACCATCAGCTTGTTACCATCCAGGTCCTCGATGGTAAAGTACAATTTGTCGGGAGCCAGTCTGTGAATGCCGCCGATCCGATAGCCTCGTCGATTCAGCCGCAAATACGCGGTGTAAATCGCCTCGGGGTTTCGCCCCCGAAGTCCGTCGACAAGGGCTTCGAACAACGTTGCGGGCGGAGCGGCTTGCCGTTCCCCTGACTGCAGACCGTCCGCTTCCGCAGACTCCGCCGCGAGCGCTCTTAGCTTGTGCCTTGCCCGGGACCGGGCCGCTTGCACCGCGCCTTCCGTGGAATCGATCATAGCTGCGGTCTCCCGTGCCGTAAAATCGAATACGTCCATCAGCAGCAGAATGACGGTTTGGCTGACGGGAAGCCGGTGAGCCAGCGTTTCCAGCAGTTCGCGGGTCCGGAGCCGGTTATCTTGAAAGGCGAGCTGCGCCAAGTGCGCGTCTGTAAGGGGCACGGCGGGCTGGCGCATCGTTTTGCGCTGCTTGTCGATCCACAGGTTTTTGGCGATGCGGAATAAATAGGCTTTGCTGATCGGACGGTCAGGCTGCTCGCGCAGCACTTGCAGCACGCGAATAAGAGCTTCCTGCGCCAGGTCTTCGGCTTCCCAATGCGAACCGGTGATTTTCAAACAGTACTTGTTCAAGACGGATTGAATGTGGCGCATAATACCTCCCGGACAAACCCGCAAATTCGGATTGCTCAACCTAATATTTCTCCAAAAGGAAACAAATACCTTCTTGTCAGTATTTTTTGAGTAAAATCCTAATTATTGGTTATGTTTGCGGAATTATAAGTATAAACCGTGAACATTATGATCAAATAGTATACAATATATAAATGAATAGTGTACAATAAATGAGGAACGACATGAAGACAGAAAGGGTTGGGGCATTACATGAAAACGACGGAGTACAGCTTCGATACGGCAGCGCTTCTTGCCGGGGGGAACGTTCATTATAATTTGCCGGTTCCTGTTTTGGTTCAAGCTGCTTTGAAGCGGCAGGAGGGAGAGCTTGCATCCAGCGGGGCGCTGCGGGCCTTCACCGGAAAATTTACGGGCCGTTCGCCCAAGGATAAATATATCGTGCAGGAGGCTTCCGTCGACGGCCACATCGCTTGGGGAGCCGTCAACCAGCCGATGGCGGAGCAGCACTTCGATCGTTTATTAGCCAAAGCGGCACTATATATGAAGGAACGCGAACTGTACGTGTTTGACGGCTTCGCGGGCGCGGATGAAGAATACCGGCTGCCGATTCGCGTCGTGAACGAATATGCGTGGCACAATCTGTTCGTGCGCCAGCTGTTTATTCGCCCGACGGCGGAGGAATTGAAGGAGCACCGCGCGGAATTTACGGTGATTGCGCTGCCCGGCTTGCAGGCCGACCCTGCTACTGACGGGACGAAATCCGGCACGTTCATCGCCGTTTCGATGGAGAAGCGCATCGTGCTGATCGGCGGCACGGAATATGCGGGTGAAATGAAGAAGTCGATTTTCAGCGTGCTGAACTATTTGCTGCCTTTCCGCGGCGTGTTCCCGATGCACTGCTCGGCCAACGTCGGAGAAAATGGCGATGTGGCGCTCTTCTTCGGGCTGTCCGGCACAGGCAAAACGACGCTGTCCGCCGACCCGAACCGCCGCTTGATCGGCGACGACGAGCATGGCTGGTCGGACCGCGGCGTGTTCAACTTCGAGGGCGGCTGCTATGCCAAGTGCATCGGGTTGACCGAAGAGAAGGAACCGCAAATTTGGAGTGCAATCCGGTTCGGAGCTGTGCTGGAAAATGTGGTGCTGCGCCCGGACACGCTGGAAGCGGATTACCATGACGGCTCCCGCACGGAAAATACGCGGGCCGCTTACCCGCTTGAATCGATAGCGAACGCGGTGATCCCCGGTACGGCCGGACATCCGGAGACGATCGTCTTCCTGACGGCCGACGCGTTCGGAGTGCTGCCTCCGATTGCGAAGCTGACGAAGGAGCAGGCGATGTATCATTTTCTGTCCGGGTATACGTCCAAGCTGGCTGGAACGGAGCGTGGCGTGACAGAGCCGGAAGCGACGTTCTCCACTTGCTTCGGATCGCCGTTTCTGCCGCTGAGTCCGAGCGTCTACGCCGAGATGCTGGGACGCAAGATCGACAAGCACGAATCCCGCGTCTACCTGGTGAACACCGGCTGGTCCGGTGGACCTTACGGGGTGGGTAAGCGGATGAATTTGGCGTACACCCGCGCGATGGTCACGGCAGCCTTGGAAGGCAAGCTGGAGCAAGCGGAGTTTACCCCGGACCCGGTATTCGGCGTGCTGGTGCCTAGCCGCGTCCCCGGCGTGCCGGATGAAGTGCTGCAGCCGCGCAGCACGTGGGAAGACAAACAAGCTTACGACGCGAAAGCCCGGGAGCTTGCCGAACGGTTCGTCAGCAACTTCGGGAAGTTTGCGGATGCACCCGAGGCGGTTCGCGCCGCCGGTCCGCGTCTGAGTTAAAGCTGAATTTTGAATACACCGGCACTAGCCTGCAACAACGATTTTATCGTTGCTGCGGGCTTTTTGGCGTTCCTTATTCGCAGCATCGGGCCGCCGCTCTTACTTTAAGTTGGGATTAAGCGACTTTTCACTTTTTTTTTACAAACGGATGTTACATTGAAAGAGGTGATCAATGCTACATCGATTCAGAAAGGAGATACGCGGATGGCGTGGCTGCGTTACAAAAAATGGATCATCGGCGTCCTCGGCCTCTTGGTGGTCGGAGCCGGAACGTACGTGTATTTGCAACAAAAACCGAAAAAGTCGGCCGCCAGCGTACAGGACAAGACGGTCGAGGTCAAAAAAGGGGAAATCCGGTCAACGGTATCCGGCACTTCCCAGTTTGAGGCAAGAGACATGCAGAACATCATCGCTCCTGCGGACGGAACGATCAAGGCGATGAACCTGACCCGGAACCAGCCGGTGAAAAAAGGGGACGTGCTGGTGGAAATCGCCGATTCGACGCTCGAAACGAACCTGCAGGAGGCGAGAACGAGCCTTCAACAGATGGAAAATGATTTGAATGATCTGCGGACCCAGCAGGAAAATCTGCAGATTACCGCTCCAATCAGCGGCAAGCTGACGTTGTCCGGCAATCTGGACACGGGCTCGAATACGACCAAATCGAGCCGCGTGGGGACGATTGCGGACTTATCCACGCTCACGGTGAAGCTGCCGTTTTTGCTGGAGGATGCTTCACAGCTGAAGAAGGGCGATGCGCTCGATCTGGCTCCCGACGGCTTCCTGCTGACGAAGACAGGGACAATCGCTGCGGTAGGCACATTGACGAGGCCGGACAGCTCCGGCGGCAAGCTGGTCGATGTCGAAGTGACCGTAGCGAACGACGGGACGCTGGATGCCGGGATGAAAGTGAAAGGAACGGCGGCAATCGGTGGACGCAGCGTCGACTCGCAGGAGAAGGGAACGCTCGAATACATAAAAACCGAGACGGTATTCGCCGGGGCGAACGGAAGTATCCGCGAACTGAAGGTAAAGTCCGGAAGCCATGTGGACAAAGGCGATCTGCTCGCCGAGATCGGCAGCGACACGCTGCCCGGCGATATTTTAAACAAGCAGGCGGCGATCGAGCGCCAGAAGGCGACGATTACGAGTCTGGAAGACAAGTTAAACCAATTGACGCTCAAGGCGCCTTTTGACGGGGTATTTTCCACGGATTTTGCCAACAAGAAAACGAATGTGCTGGCAAGCTATCCGGTAGGAGCCAAAGTCGAAGGGACGACCTTGTTCGGAGCGGTGGCGAGCCTCGATTTCATGCAGCTTCCCATTCAGGTTGACGAACTCGATCTGCCGAACGTGAAGAGCGGCATGAAGGCGGAAGTGACGGTCGATTCGCTGCCGGGGCGCAAATTCGAAGGAGAAGTGACCCAGGTGTCTACGGTCGGAACGACGACCAACGGGGTGACGTTCTACGACGCGGTGGTGGCAGTTAAAAATACGGGCGACCTGCGCTACGGCATGACGGGAACGGCGAACATTTTGATCCAGGACAAAAAGGACATTCTCGTCCTGCCGATGGAGGCGCTCCAGCAGCAAAAAGGCAAACGGTTCGTTACCGTGGAGCGGGCGGGCGGCACGCGGGAGGAGAAGGAGATCAAGATCGGCATCCGCAGCAAAACGGATGTGGAGGTTATCGAAGGGCTCAAGGAAGGCGACAAAGTCGTCGTGCCCGTGCGGCAGCAGCGGCAAAATTTGAGCCAGGCCGAGATCGACAGACTGCGCCAGCAGTTCCAGGGCGGTCAAGGCGGCGGATTTCCGGGCGGCGGCAATTTCCAGATTGCCCCGGGCGGAGCCGGTGCAGGAGGCGGGAATGCCGGCGGCGGGAACCGCTCTAACGGAGGCGGAGGCCAAGGCGGCAGATAACGGCGAAAGGAGGAATCCCGGCATGGAACCGATGATTGAGCTGAAAAATATTACGAAAGAATACGAACGGGGCGCGGAAAAGCTGCGCATATTGAACGACCTGTCGCTCACGGTGGAGCGGGGGGACTTCGTCGCCATCGTCGGGCCGAGCGGCTCCGGAAAGTCGACCCTGATGAACACGATCGGCCTGCTGGACGTGCCGACCTCCGGCTCCTACAAGCTGGACGGCGTGGCTACCGAAAAGATGACGGA
Organism: Paenibacillus sp. A3; assembly: GCF_001399685.1. Classification (GTDB taxonomy): domain Bacteria; phylum Bacillota; class Bacilli; order Paenibacillales; family NBRC-103111; genus Paenibacillus_G. The sequence continues at coordinate 1,333 of NZ_JTHN01000204.1, read as the reverse complement.
CAACCAGCTCGCAGAGCTGCGGAACAAAAAAATCGGATTTATTTTTCAACAGTTCAATCTGCTTCCCAAGCTTACGGCGCTGGAAAATGTGGAATTGCCCTTGATTTACTCGGGCGTGCCGGCCAAGAAGCGCCGCGAAACGGCGCTCCAGATGCTGGAGCTGCTGGGAATGGGCCAGCGCGGCCATCATAAACCGAGCGAGCTGTCCGGGGGGCAGCAGCAGCGCGTGGCGATTGCGCGCGCGCTGGCGGTGTCCCCGTCGCTGATGCTGGCCGACGAGCCGACGGGAGCGCTGGATTCCAAGACCGGCAAAGAAGTGCTGGAACTGATTATCCGGCTTAACGAGCAGGGCAATACCATCGTTCTGATCACGCACGATCTGCATATCGCCGAGAATGCCAAACGCGTGGTGTCGATCCGGGACGGCCTGATCGTTCGCGACGAGAGACTGGCGGCGATTCCGGCCGGAGCGGCGGGTGTGACGGCATGAGAACGACGGAACTGATCACTATGGCGCTGCGGACGGTGCTGTCCAATCCGATGCGCACCATGCTCACCATGCTCGGCGTGATTATCGGCGTCAGCTCGGTCGTCACGCTCGTTGCGATCGGCCGCGGCACGTCGGATCAGATCGAGAAGCAATACGAGAACCTGGGCACGAACATGCTTGTCGTCAACGTGCTGGGGACGGGGCGGGCGCAGCAGCTCGACTACAACGATCTAATGCAGTTGGAGCAGCTGCCGGAGTTTTCCTCGATCGCCCCGACGATCAATAAAGCGAACTCCAATATCAAATACGACCGGACACAGGAGAAATTTACGGTGACCGGCACGAATGACCGGTATTTGGGCATTATGAAAGGCCAGCTTGAGACCGGACGCTTCATCGTCGACGCCGATCTCGAATTCCGCAACCCGGTTGCCGTGCTTGGCAGCGAGGTGTCGAAAACGTACTTCGGCACGCTCGACCCGACTGGCGAGCAGATTAACATCGACGGCGTCGTCTTCACGGTGGTCGGCAAGCTGAAAAGCAAGGGTACCGGGGCGGGCGGCACATCGATGGACAACGCGGTTTTTGTCCCGCTCACGACAGCGCAGCGCGCTTTCAAGCTCGGCAATATCCGGACGACCTATGTCGATACACCGACGAAGGAAGACATCTACAAAGCGCAGGATACGATGAAGCAGTATTTGACCTATAAATTCAAAAGCGACCAAGGCTTCAATCTGATCAATCAGGATGAGCTGATGAACGCGCGGGTCGCCGCATCGAGCACGCTCACGAACCAACTGATCAGCGTGGCCTGCATCTCGCTGCTGGTCGGCGGCATCG
>NZ_JTHN01000203.1 GCF_001399685.1 Paenibacillus sp. A3 | reverse complement strand
CCCCCCCCCCCCCGCCGATCAATAGCCCGGTTTGCCGAATCCGGTCGAGATACGCCTGCGGCAACCCCGCCGCTCCGTCGTCGCCAATCCCGATCACTGCGATTTTTTCTCCCATGCGTGTACCCCTTTCCTTCTTGCCCGCCTGCCGGAGTCCGAGTCCGGTCCATCGTAGCCCCTATGCAAGCAGACCGTTAAACCTCGTTCGTCATGCTTTTGCGCCCCAACAGCGCGCCCTTCATCGAAATGATCACCGTTTCGACTTCCAGCGGCGTTTGCAGCTTCGCTTCAGGTCCAAGCGCACCCGCTTCACGCAGCGATTCCCGGCAGCAGTGGCCGGACATCACGTCGAAAAATGCGGTACAGCCCAGCGCCTGCATCTGATCGCCGACCTGCGCAGCCGTATTCGCCTCCAAAATTTCCTTGACGGCAACCTCCGGCGCTCCCGCTTCCTCCGCCATGCGCGCCAGAAATCCGAAGTCGACCGAAGCGCTTTTCGAATGAACCATCATCACGCCCTGCGCCAATTTGGAAAATTTGCCCATCATGCCAACAAGGGTAATTTTGCTGATGCCCTGCCGCGCGCATTGCTGAATCGCGAAGCCGACGAAATCGCCCATCTCGACAAACGCTTCCTCCGGCAGCTCCGGATACAGCTCCATGCCGAACTTCTCGCTGCGCCCGCCGGTCGACAGCACCACGTGGCTGCAGCCGCCCTTGACCGCCACGCGAATCGCCTGCGCAACGCTCGCTTTGTACGCAGCTGTCGAGAACGGCACCACAATGCCGCGCGTCCCCAATATCGAGATGCCGCCAAGGATGCCCAGCCGCGCATTGAGCGTCTTCTTCGCAATCTCCTCGCCGTCCGGGACGGAGACGACCACGCGCACGCCGCGATGCAGCTCATAGCGGTTCAGCACCGCTTCGACGGCTTCGCGGATCATTTTCCGCGGCACCGGATTGATCGCCGCCTGTCCGACATCGACGGGCAGCCCCGGCTTCGTCACCCGGCCGACCCCGACGCCGCCGTCGATCTCGATCCCCGGCGCTTCGCGCCAGAACACCTCGCTGATGATCCGCGCGCCGTGCGTAGCGTCCGGATCGTCACCGCCGTCTTTGATCACCTCAGCGGACGCCCAATCGGGCGCATAAGCGCAGGCGACGATTTCGAACGTCACGTCCTGCCCGATCGGCAGACTAATGGTCGCCTGCGTCTGGGACTCCTGCATAATTAGTGCCTCAAGCGCCGCTTGAGCCGCCGCCGTCGCGCAGGCGCCCGTCGTATAGCCATGCCGGAGCGGCTTCGTTTCCTTTTCCCCGCCGTCCGCCATCGCGTTATCCCTGCCGTTCGGCGAGCAGCGACAGCGCGTTGACGGTCGCCACTGCGACCGGGCTGCCGCCCTTCCGCCCGATATTCGTAATAAACGGCACGTCCAGCTTCAGCAGCTCTTCCTTGGACTCGGCCGCCGATACGAAGCCGACCGGCACGCCGACGATCAGTCCCGGACGCGCCTCCCCTTCCTTGACGAGGCGGATCAGCTCCAGCAGCGCCGTCGGCGCATTGCCGATCGCATAAATCGCGCCGTCTGCTTCCCGCGCCGCCTTCCGTATGGAAATGATCGCCCGCGTCGTATTCAGCCGTTTCGCTTCCTCCATCACGTCTGCATCCGAAATGTATACCCGCACGTCTCCGCCGTATTTGGCCAGCCGCGGCTTGCTGATGCCGACCTGCACCATCTGCACGTCCGCCACCACCGGCTTGCCGCTGCGGATCGCCTCGATTCCGGCGCGGATCGCGTCTGGATGGAACACCAGACTGCGCCCGAGCTCAAAATCCGCCGATGCGTGAATGACGCGCTGTACGACCTTGAACTGCTCTTCCGTGTAGTTGTGCTCGCCAAGCTCCTCCGTGATCATTTCGAAGCTTTTTTCCTCGATTTCCTGCGGTTGAACGGTAAGCGGTTTAAATTCCGTGCGAAAATCCATTAATCGCGCACCTCCTGAAATAATGCGTTTAACGCGTTCGTGACGCCTTCAAAATCGGAATACACTTCACCATACTCGAGCTGAGGCCGTCCGATAACGATCGTATCGATATCCATTTCGAGCGCCGCCGACAGCTTTTCCTCCACCGCGCCGACCTTGCCGCTTTCCTTCGTGACGATGACGTTGACGCCGTAATGCTTGTACAGCGCCTTGTTCAGCTCTTTGGAAAAAGGCCCCTGCATCGCGATAATGTTCTTCTGCTCAAGACCGAGCTGCTCGCATTTCTCCATATTATCCTTACGCGGCAGCATACGCGCCACGAGCGTTGTGTCAGGCAGTCCGATCAGCCGCTCGGCGAAAATTTGCAGCGTCTTGCTTCCCGTCGTCAGCATGACAACCCCGCGCTTCTGCGCCGCAAGCTCGGCCGCTTCTTCGTAATCGTCGACGAAAAACAGCCGCGGGTGCCCATCGTACGATCCGCGCTCGCGTTCGTAGCGGATGTAGGGCACTCCTGCCTGCTCGGCCGCCGCCATCGCGTTGCGGGACGCTTCCTCCGCGAACGGATGGCTCGCATCGACCACCGCTTGGGCGCCGCGGCTGCGGATCAAATCGGCCAAGCCATGAGCGTCAAGCCGGCCCATGCGCACCTCGAGCCCCGCTTCTTCGAGGCTCTTGGCCGCGCTCTCGGTTACCACGGTGGCGACGAGCGGATAACCCGCCTCCCGGATACGCAGCGCAAGCTCCCTGGCGTCGCTCGTCCCGGCCAGCACGACGATCATGACAGCACCTCCTTCGAGGCAGCCGCCTCCGACGGCCCCGCGGGCTTCGCGTCGCCGCTTTCCGGATGGTGGTGATCGTGATCATGGTGATGATCATGAGAGTGCGCATGATGGTGCTCGTGATCGTGATGATGATCATGCTCGTGATCGTGATGGTGATGATGGTCCATATGCTTCATTGCTTCAAGACGGTACTGGCACATATCGCAGTTCATCCGCGTTTCGCCTTGGAGCGCTTCTTGGGCCCGCTCCAGTAGAATCGTTTGCAGCGTCGGGTGGAACCCGAAGTATTCCGCCAATATAAACGACTGGTCCGGATACTTCTCTGCAAAAGTTTCCGTCATTTGCTCCATCCGCTTGATCAACACGCCGGTGAACAAAAAGTAAGGCAGCAGGACGATCCGCTTCGCCCCAAGCCGGATACAGCGTTCGATTCCTTCGTCCACCAGCGGCGCCGTCACGCCGATAAACGCCGTTTCCACCCATTTCACCTTAAGCCGCTCCCAGAGCAGCCGTGAAATTTTGAACAAATCGCTGTTGGCATCCGCATCGCTGCTGCCGCGTCCGATAACCAGAAGCGCCGTATCGTCCGCCCCGGCCAAGCCGTCCACACCCGCTTCCGTCAGTCTGGAGATCAAAATATCCAGCGCCAGCTCGTGCACCCCGATCGGACGGCCGTACATAAACTTCACCGCCGGGTATCTCAGTCTCGCTTCATCGATAGCTGCCGGAATATGCAGCTTGGCATGGCCGGCTGCAAACAGCGTAATCGGCACCACCGCGATCCGTGTGGCCCCCCTTGCTACGCATGTCGCGATGCCTTTTGAAATGGACGGCGCCTCGAATTCCAAGAAGCACGTCTCCACGATCGGCTCCCCCAGACGGCCTTCCACCGAACGGACAAATTCCCGGATCTCCTCGTTCCCTTCCGGGTCCCGGCTGCCGTGGCCAACAAACAATACTGCGTTCATGCGCTTCCTCCTCATTTTCATTGTTAATCCCCGCACACCGCATTCTCGATCTGGAACGCCGGCACTTCCTGATACCGGTAGCCTTCCAGCTCCTTGACGCGCTTATAAAATTTATGAAACCGTTCATTCGGATGCCCGTCCGCTGCATAACGCGCTACAATGCGCTCGATCGTTTCGACCAGACGCTCCGGCTCGATTCCTTCGGCGACCGGCTGCGCCACGTGGGCGTTGCGTCCGACCGTTTTGCCTCCGAGGAACAAATCAAATTTCTCCCTGCGGTATACAATTCCAATATCTTCCTTCACCGCACCGTAGCAGGCCATGCCGCATCCGTTGAAGCCGATTTTGAGCTCCTTGGGCACGCGCATGCCCCCCAGACGACGATGCAGCTCTTCGGCGTACGGCACCGAATCGGCCTTATCCATATTGCAAAAATCGCAAGCCTTGATCTGCGCGACATCGCCGACCGGAGCGAGCAGCAGTCCGGCAGCCCGGAGCCTTCCAGTCACGCTTTCCGGGTCCGACGTCGCAATGCGCACGAGCATCTGATGATGCGGCGTATATTCCATTGTCCCGTGCTCGCCGACGACTTCCGCAAGCAGCATGAGCTGCTGCGCCGTCAGCTTTTTCTCCGCAAGCCCCGGGCTTACGGCAAACTCCAGGATTTGCTCCTGCTTAAACAAGTAGCCGCTCCGCTCGCCTTGAGGCGACTCGGGAACGCCCCGGTGCGCATCGACAAGCCGCAGCGCTTCCAGCGCAAGGGCCAGCGGCGATTCGCCTTCCGCGCTCGCTCCGTAAACCGGTCCGCCCAGCGGATCGAGCATCGAATCGACGACATATGGGCCTTTCATAGACTCGCTAGGCCCGTCTGAACGCGATTCGGCCAACAATACATTATTTTCCTCACCCATGCTCTTGGACGCTTCCTCTTGCTGCGCGTCCAGCGACCATGGCTCCGCTTCCGTCCGCAGCCTTTCGTGCGGCCGGAGCGGCTGCACATCGGCGCCCAGCGTATACTTGCGCTGGTATCCGCGCGGCGTGATCATCAGTCCGTCATAGACAACCGTCGTCGAATTGCCGATGATGACTGTCGTCAGCATGCCGATGTCGTGCTCGAGCATTTTGCCAAGCGTCGTTATAACCACGTCTTGGCGCTCGCGATAGGCGCTCTTCACGATACCGACCGGCGTATCCGGCGACCGGTACTGCAGCAGCACGCGCTGCGTCTCGACGATCTGCCGCGTGCGTCTGCCGCTGCGCGGATTGTACAGCGCAATCACGAAATCGGCGGAGGCCGCCGCTTCCACCCGCCGTATGATGATCTCCCACGGCGTCAAATGGTCGCTCAAGCTGATCGTGCATGCGTCGTGCATGACCGGCGCGCCCAGCAGCGAAGCCACAGAGTTGATCGCCGAAATGCCGGGAATGACCTCCACTTCGACGCCTTCCTCGCGCCGCCAGCCTTTTTCCATCAGCACTTCGTAAATGAGTCCGGCCATCCCGTACACGCCCGCATCGCCGCTCGAAATGACCGCCACCGTTTTTCCCGCCTCGGCTTGACGCACCGCTTCCTGCGCCCGGCTAACCTCTTCCGTCATCCCGGTGCGGACCACCTGCTGCTCGTTCAACAGCCCCCGGATCAGATCCACATACGTGTTGTAGCCGATCACGACGTCGCTTTCCTGGATCGCTTCCCTTGCCCGTTTCGTAATATGATCGAAGCTGCCCGGGCCGAACCCGATGACTGACAATTTTCCCTTCATCATTGCCGCCTCCTGTTAAGTATGCTTCCTCTGGAGTACAAGGCTTCCGAGGCCTGTAACTGACGTACTCCAGCCGGCTGTCCATGCGATAAACCTATTCAGAGAACTAGCGACTCATGCCGATTTCTTTTTCCAGAAACTGAGAGAGCAACAAAAAAAGCATCTCCCTTGTCGGAAGATGCTTGTGCGAGCTTAGGTTGCTGAGACGAGTGCAGCCAGCATTGACTTATGCGACGAGCGCCGCTGTGACGCCAGATCGCCAGCCTTGCTGCCTGTCCTGTACCGCTCCCGTACACCTCCCTATCCGCGTAGGTTTTGTGGTGACTTCGTTGCCGGCCGTCGACGAAAATAACAGCCGCAACAGAGCGGGCAGGTCTCCTGACTTGCGTCTCATCGCTTTTTCCGCAGCCTTCCCATCGACTTGGCAACAGTGGCGTACATGATACGGAAAAAACTCCTCGCTTACAGTGGCGGGACCGTGCCGGATTTTCACCGGCTTCCCTTTTAAGCCGATTCCGTCTTCAACGGATATCAGCACCTGCTCTATATGATATGAAATTATTATAGAAAACATTTGCTAGGAAACAGTGTAATGATAGCATGTTTCTCACGCGCGTGTCTACCTTGCCGTTGCGTTGGGGAAGCGGCTTCGGTTGCTGTCATGCCAATGGATAGAAGTAATGTAAAAGCATGCCTCTCAAATGCTGGGGGGTTCGTTAGGAGATGTGGCTAAGCATAGCGATTCAGACTAGAACGCATTGTAAAAAGTATGATGAATCCGGTAACGGTACGCTTTCAGAAAAACGTCTAAGCCAAATCACCAGACCGTTCAACACCTTTTCGCTTCCTGCCAAAGCAAAGGTTATAGGGTTGCGGGAAAAATCTTGGTCTGCGCTCAGAAGTAGGCGGATTGCGCTCGGAAATGAACGACATGAAATCCGAGATCAAAAGTATGCGTTCCAAATTCACCGAGGAATTCCAGCAAGTAGACGATGACTTCCGCAAGGTTCATACTCGCTTCGATCGCAATGAACGCATGATCGGCCAATTGATTCATATGGTAGGCGAACAAACATAAAACAAACAAAGAGATTCGAGCGGAACAAATACCCTCGAACATAGTGTCGATATTCTGAATCGCCGCCAGCTTCGTATGGAAGCCGATATCGAAGCGCTGAAGAAAAAATAGAATTATGTTATAAAATAACCAAGGTACCTCTAAGCCGCATATATCCGGTTCGAGGTACCTTTTACCATATTAAAACAGAAAAATCCCTACTAGCCGAAGCCAGTAGGGATTCAGTCTCTTTCGTTATGCATCCGAATTATTGCAAAACCTGCCCGGATGCTTTCCGAAGCTCATTTGCAAGCCAATGAATGTAATCCGCCTGTTCTTGATGAGCGGAGGCTGCGCCCGTGTCTCCTTGATGTTCCGCCTCGCAGCGTTTTGCCTCCGATTCCTTCCAAGCCGGACTCATCCATGTATCGATAATCGTATTAGCCACTCCTGCATCCAGCATCACTTCTGCCGCCTCCTTATCGTACTGTTCAAGCGAGTAACTCGCGATCAAATGGTTTAACTTTTTAGAGTAATCCGGATCGGTTGCATAGCCGCAAATGCGCAGCATCTCCGCCTGCTCCTGCGGCGACCGGGCGCTTCGTACACGGTCGTATCGACTCCACTGAAAAAGCAAATCCTGATCCCGAAAGCAGTCCTCAAGGCAGTCATAGGCACGCCAATGGGCTTGTAAGCCATCTACCCGGATGCCGTCGTATACTTCCCACGTCTTGGTGCTTACCGATTTTCCTTTCCAAAATTCATTAGGCCGGCCGCTGCCGACTTTATAACCGACAAGGTTATTCCACTCATGGATCTTGCCGCCGGTTTCAAGCAAAGCCTGAGCGATCCGAACCGAAGGGAAGATCGGAGAACCTTCCCTCTTCAGCTCCACTGCCACAGGCGCAACCACAGCGATAAATTGATCCCTTGTCAATGGCGTTCCTCCTTCCCTTTGATCGCGGAAATGACGTTGCTCAACGGCCCGAGAGGGACTCCAAGCTTCCCGCCATTTTCCACGATGCTTAGAAACTCAATTACGCTGTACGCGATAACGACGCCGTCACCGATGACTCCGTTCGAGTTAAGGACCGACAGTTCGATCATGTACACGCAGCCGACAAGAATGATAATGTAGGTTTTTCGAAGCAGGCCGTTCGTGCCGGTGCGGCTGCTGAGCTCCTTCCTGACGTATCCCGCCATGAGCCCCGTTGCATAATCCAACAGCATTAGTCCTAACAGGATGGTAAAAGCCAATCCAAGCCCTCCGACAACCCATGAGATGAAGCTGCCAATGACGCCGAAACCCGTTTTGACAATCGTGGATTTGTCCATATATTCCTCCTTTCAGCCCGAAGAAGGGCATAAAAATAGCCCCGATCGGAGTCGAGACGTAATTACTTCGCTATTGCTTGAATACCTTGATGAGTTTGTATCCTAAACGGGCTGGCCGATGGATCAGTTGGTGACACAAGTTCGAAGCAACCAACACCGGATGTTGTGCCACATCGCAGTGCCTTTGATCCAAGCACACCGGAAGCTGGATCATATACTGGTAGAGATAATATGGCTGCTCCGGCTTTTGTTCGATATTCACCAATCTTTTTTTTCGTCACAAATTCAAACCATGTGTATGAGCTCTGGTTCCCAGACTTATCATAGTGTGCAATTGTATATCGATATCGCGCTCCTGGTTTTAGATTTGAAACTCTTGTTTCAAGCACTTCTATACTTCTTGTTACTTCATAGGCGTTATAGATGTTTGGAGTCCCACCAACCCAGTCCGTCCCGTTCCATTCTCCAAGCCAAATCCCTGTTCGATCATAACCAGACGACGGTGTTGGGTCAGAGAAACGTAACCATGAGATTGTTGCCGAATTTGTCTCATAAACGGCAGAAGGATTTGGATCATTGGCACGCTTACTGTCTACGAAAAACTTCACTTCATGCGGTCCACTTTGATTCCCTGCCTTATCCCGTATATAGAAATGGGCGGCATACTCACCGTCACCACTATAAATCGGAACATCGAAATAATAGTCGTTTCCGGATTGTCCGGTAGCGTGGGGACCGATCCAACTCATCCCGGCTTTAACGTAATAGGCTTCTACAACTCCAATGCCGCTGAGAGCATCACTGATACCATAAATCCAGGTACGGCGCGTTCCACCGGTCTGGTTTGAATAGCTATAGCCTTGGACACCGGTGACTTTGGGAGCAGAATTATCTCTTATTACATTGGCCCGAACCATTACAGGTTCATTCTGGGCTCTGTCATAGGCTCGGAAGTCTACTCCCCAATTCCCCTCGTACTCTAATGGGACGTCAATAAAGTAATTATTCGAGCTGCCATCGCGAATGGCATTCGTCAAAAAGTACCACGAACCATCGGGACGCACCACATGCACGGTAACCCGATCCACACCGGATAACCCGTCAGTTACGTTATATGCCCACACTCTTGCGGAAGAGCCTTGAGTATATTGAATACCAGATACACTGCCGATTGTCGCTGGTGTCCTATCGACATTTGTCTTTATTTCGCCAAGAAATCCGCTATTCCCCGCGTTATCATAAGCATAAACATGGGTCGCATAGGTGCCTTCATTGTTGTTATAGGCATTGATTGGAATGTCGCAGAACCAATTATCACTTCCGCCATCTTTGACACCGTCTCGCCACTGAAAGTCATAACCAGGACCTGCAGTAGGAAATCGTACTACAGAGACACCGGACCAGTTATCCTTGACATTATAGGCCCATACCCTGAATGTATTGTTTGGCTGCACATTCAGATGTTGCGTGCCCGTAATACTTCCGGCTACAGGCGGTGTGTTTTCAATACCGAACCACGGTACCCATGACCAAGGGCTCACAGCGTCGCCTTTATCCCATGTTCGGATACGATAAAAATATTGGTTATCGCCAAGGCCATAAAACGTCCACTGGTTTGTATTTGTAGTATTTTTACCCGAGTCAACTACAACATTTGTAAATGCTCCGCCGTCGCCTGCGCTGACTTGTATTTGCCAAGCTGTCTGATAGTCACCGCCGTCGGGATCGGAAAACGTCCAGTTGAAGACTGGGTTACGATTATTGGTGATACTTCCGTGAATAGGAGTTGCAAGACCTGGAGCATTTGGTGCTTGATTTGGTTCATAAGTAATTCTCATCGAAGGAGGTGATCCACTTTCCCTTGACCAAAACGCTATTTTGCTAGACCCGGTGAACCATAATCCGATACCATTTGTAAAAAGCTGATTTAGGTTACTCTTTGCATACCAAGTAATATCAAATACATGTGGCTTACCTGAAAAATTTCCCCACGGATGAGTAGTAATGTCTATCGAGTGAGTAGGATTAGGAGAAGATTCAGTCCAGTTGTTGGTCAGCGCCCTTACAATAATTGTACCACTCGTATCAACGCCCATATAAGGGTACAGCATAACTTCTGCCTTAGTAATAATGTTACCCGGTGGAATCGTTACAGGATGGAATGCTATTAGTGCTATACTTGGATTTTGCGATGTCTCCCCAAGCCAAAGACCCATTCCAGAACCGTCCGAACTCCCCCCTATTGTATAAGTGGCATCTTTGGAGGCACCCGTATATAATTCTGGCATATTTTCTCCCTCCTACAGATCACTGCGAATCCACATACCGCCAATAACTGGTAAAATTGGATCGGATGTTCGAACCTCGACGACGAGTTCTTTTGTGTTGTCCGATCGTATTTCGTCTATTGCCCTACTCAATCCATCGATTTTTTGGGCCATAGTATCCTTGACGGCTTGGAGCTCCGCATATGCCTCCATAACCCCCCGCTCGATACGGTTCATGTCTTGCTCGGTTACTGTATCGTCAAGCTGCCAATTCGTTTTTGCTTCGTAAACCATCCATAAGCCTCCTTTAATAAAACGAATGTACATTGTCTAATCCATATTTCCGCAGACCGCTGTCAAGCACTTGCTATCGCAACGAATTTTTCCTTCTCCCTAATCAACAGTTATACACAATTTCATTTTTTCCACAAACGGTCCCAAACAGAAAACATTGGCTGCTTCTTTGAGAGGTTTGCTGTTAAAACACTAACCGTCCGATCAGAGGTTTTCTGATTATGCTGGTTCGGTATTACAAGGATTTCCTCCGGTTTCAGTCCTTCAATCCAAAGCGTAACATCTGGCCTTGACCCAGTATGTTCATCCGATAGTGGCCGTTGTGATGGGTTATATTCATTCCACGCTTCGATATCAAATCTTGGCTTAAATAGTCCTTCTGGAACGGGAATAGCGACCACATAGCCCATCATCTTCGTATTCGACTGTTGCCCCATATCTTCTTGGGCCAACGGTTCCTGCGTCCTATAGAAAGGAAAAACGCCTGTCGCATCATCTGCGACAAGCGTTACGTCTATCATAAATCCGTTAAAATCAATAATGATCGCTTCTTTCATCGCGCACCCCCGTCATTATTCTGCCAAAAACGTAATACCTTCTAATGAGAGATATCCTGCGCCACCTAAAGTATGTCTAACATCTCCATTTGCAGTGATATCGACGCGTCCAAGAAGAGCACTTCCATTTGTATCGGAAATCGTCATAAAAATCTTTGTCGCTTTTGGACGGTAACCCGGAGGAAGAGTGAATATTACCGCCCCCAACGTACCGTTTTTTAAAAGCCCCTTAAGGCGGACGACTCCAAAACCATCTTTTATATACCTGACTGTGTCGTAACCATCAGCATACTCCAGCCAACCGTTTACAAGTGTCGGCGAAATCCATTGGCCGTTCATATTCTGAGCATGCGTACCTTCCAAGATGCTGACCCTTGTGGATACGTCCGTCTGGCTGGAAACCAACGAATCAACAACGTTCATTAGATTATCCGCATATTCACCTTGAATACTGTGCACGTTACAAGACAATGCATACTGGTCGAGGACAATGTAAGTCGCTGAATAAGCGGCACGTTGATCGTAGTTCGCTGCACTAACCTGCGCTTTGCTATAACCATTGGCATTGTGAGCCCCCGGCATCAAAAGGACTGACTTATCAACTAGTCCGTTCTTATAAATATTTAATATAACATTAGCCCGGTATTTAAATTGACTACCGACTGCAGTATCATTAAAGTAATATGAGTTGTTGGGTCCATATAAATTAGGGGATGTTTTCTCCCGTACGATCATCCCGTTACCGACTTCAACCTGATTCAGGCCTTCATGGAATGTGATTCCGCCTTCTACTGCAATTTCTTCAACTGTTGGAGTTGCAAGTTGGTATTGCAGTTTGTAAGGGGTGTATCCTGCATACGATGTAGTAGGACATGTTAACGAAGCATGTGCCTTTGACGTTTGATACGCCCAAGCCTTTGTCCCGGACCCGTTATAGTTGATATCCGCGCTACCACCGGCCACATACATTTTATAACCTAAAAAATACGCTTTAATCTCATCCTTCGACGGTGTGTACGAATCTCCCCATCCACTATCGGCATTAGCAACCGAGATACGGATAGAACCGTCCGAAGCAATCCATCCGGCACCAGGCGCGAGTGCAGCATTATGATCATATTTGCGTAAAATCGTTCCGTCGTACTTCACGAATGTACCGATCCCTAAGTTATCGGCTCCATAAAATACATCCGATATTACACCGCCATTTGTCGATAGGGACTTGGTTCCGGTACCAACACTTAACAAATCCCACGCAAGGTTTCCAGACACATCCCTCAACTTGTAGCGTGCCTGCTTCCAGTACTTCCCGTCACGTTGAAACGACGTATCGTAGATTGTTCCATCGACGTTGGACGCGAGCTGGACGTTCGGGAAGAACAGATAATCTTCATTGCGTGGTTTGAATGGTTTTGCCGAGGAGCCAACGACAAAAACAGGATTACTGTAGGAACAAATAACCTCTCCATACGTATAGGTATCCGAGTTGTTTTCATCTGCATATCCAATTAAATTTGTCGCGGCTACCAACGCCATTGACTTAATATTGGCAGGCGTTGAGAATGTTCTACTTGTGTTAGGCGCAAACACCATGCGTGTCGAAGGTGAACTATCCATATAATCGAACCTGCAGCGCATATAACCGTTTGTCGACGGGTTTACAAGTGTATAGGTTGTTTCAGGAACTAACCGAATATCTTGGTATTGGGCTACTACCTCCTGTCCATTGGCAACTTTTGTCGTATCAAGCGTAATTGAATACGGTGTAGTTACGGTTATGATACTATTTGCAATACTTAGAGGGTTTAAAGAACATTCACTATAGAGAGGCAGCAAATTTTCCCCGTACTTGATAATGTAAGGCGAGTAGATATTTTTCATATCATCAACGTACGGCCATTTCGCTGCGATCTGCTCCGGCGTCATGCTATCAATCGCGTTATACTCGTCTTGAGTAATCTCGTAGAGACGAATTCCATCAACATATGCATACTGCCCTGCTGTTCCACTGACAGCAACGTCTACCTGTAGACTAGAGCTAGAACCGGAAGCAAATTTTGAAACGGACAAAACAAAAGCTGTGGTGGTCGTTTGATACGGTACAGTCGGTCCATAAGCCTGACCACTCAATACGACACGAATACCATTAGTTGCGTTACCGTTTTTAACCTCCGCAATAGCGATATAAAATTTGTCTTTTGCACATGGAATGTTTGATTTTGCTATTGTAGCAAGCGTATGTCCGTTGCCGATGCTGATCTTGATACCATTGTTCCCGTAAACTTTATTTGCTGAATCTAACGCTGCCGTCCCTTGATATATATTGGGCGGTGACGGTGTAAACGGACTAAGGCTTTCACAATTCCCATCCCGCCCCAGTAAATTCACCAGCGTCCGGCCCTTGATGGTGACATTCTCCAACGGCGCGGTCCGCTTCGCATCCACAACTTGCAAACCGTACCCGAGATTTACTTGCTCAGGCGGTGGACTTGTCATACTATTCTCATACGCGTCCTTTAGCCCCCGCTCGATCCGGTTCATGTCCTGCTCGGTCACCGTATCGTCAAGCTGCCAGTTTGTCTTGGCCTCGTATGCCATCCCTACACCTCCTTCACAGTCACCGTATGCTTAATCACCGTATCGCTCGTAATCGGCACATACGCCTCGTTAGAGCTTACCACTTGCCCTTTACTGCTTTTGAGCTCGATCAAAGTCACCTCAGCCACCGATCCGGCGGGGATCATATACTCCAGCTCCACGATGCCTGCTTCCACTTTTTTGATCCGGAACGTATCGATCTCGTAACTCCCGTTCAGCACCACTTTTGCAATTTGCGTATTCGTAAATTGAGCCAACTCGCTCAAAAACGTCGTAGGAATCATTTCACCTGTACCTCCTTGCCACGATTGGCGAATGGGGTGCTGCCCAGCTTCCACGTCGTAGAAAGCCGGGTCATCCGGGTAAGCGGCGTTTTCCAAATGTGCTCCTCAATCCCGACGCGATCGGCCAGTGAAGTCGCCTGGTTGTACACAAGGTTCGCCGGTTTGACAATTTGGACCGTATGCTCGATTTCCTTAAAATACGCCGCATCGGGCACACCCATCGTAATTTTCAAAATAAAATTTTGCCCATCCACTTCCACCTTCGCCACGCCCTGCCCGATGAGGGAATCCAAACGGCTTTGCAGGTAGCGGACGGTGAAAGGCGGGCGCGTGGAATAACGGTTAATCAACCGGTTGCGCCGGAACTCCAGCGTCTCCACCGCCGAATCCGCGCGGATGCCGACCATATCCTCCCGCCGTTTGATCACCCAGTCCTGCGCCGTCGTGACGAACTGGTTATCCAAAAACTGCCGAACCGCTTGGGCTATCGCCTCGATTTCCTCGTCCTCGGCGCGGGTCAGTTCCTTCATTTCCTTGATCTCATGAAAATGCTCCGGCAAATAATCCATCAGCTTAGTCATGCAGCTTCACCGCCCCCATCTGCGGGATTTTCTCCGTGGACAAAGTAATGTTCGCCGTCTCACCATTCAGGCGGGTACCCTTCACGTCGTTCACCCCGGATACGGTCAAAATCCTTGCGTCGATCTGGCTAATCCGGACGATCAGCTGCGATTCCTCCGCCCAGGTTTGCCGCAAGCCGAGCAAATAGGACGAAATCGCGGCCTCAATCTCCCCCTGTACCTGCCCCACGGTCACACCGGAAGCAAGCGTAACCGTCGTCTCCACGTCGATCAATACGTGTTGAACGCCGTCAATCGTGACCGTATGGCCCATCGGAGCCAGTCCCCAGCCTTTGCCCTGGTTCACCGTAGGGTCAATGGCCGTCTGGACCTCTTCGATCAAAGCGGCAGATGGCGGATTAAAATCGCTGCCCAACAAAGTACATTTGACCGTCCCGCCTCCCTGCCATGCCGGGAAGATTTTGACCCCGCCGACGCCGGGAATATTGCCGATCTTTTGCTTGTAATCCGCCACATTGCCCCCGAACGGCTTTTCCTTTTGTCCTTGGAAAAACCGCTTCCGCAGCGCCTCGTCCGTCTCTTCGTCCTCTCCCGGGACAAGCACGTCAGCCAGTTCGGCGCGCACAAGTCCGGCGATATAATCGATCGGCAGCAGCGCGCCGAAATAATGGTTCCCGGTGACGCCGGTCGTTTCGCATTCCAGCTCAAACACGCCGGCCGCAATGCGGCGAACAACCGCATACCGCAGGTCCCCGGCCCCGAACCGGCTGCCGACAGGCACATCCGCCGGTGCGTCGGCATTCCCGTAAAATAGCCCCTTGCGGCGGGCTTTACTGGCCTTTTCACGTTCAACACCGAACTCGGCCGTACGCCGCTCCAAAAATTCACCGCTCGACGTATCTGCAAGCGAAAGATTCAGATTCGTATCCAGCTGAAAATACATCTCCGTCAGCTCTAAAGCGGCCGGCGCAAGGGCGTCATAGATGATGCTGCCCTCCCGCTTGTCTACGTCTGCCGGCACACGGGAAAGCATCCGGTTCAAAATCGTTTGAAACGTCTGATGTTCATACACCCGCTCCCACTCCTTTCGTCATCTCAAAACTGCCGTATTGCGATACGACGGTGAACGAAGCCGAAGCTTCGTCCCCCATAACCGTGATCCGCATGTCCTGCACATCCCGAATCCGGTCGTCCTGCATAAGCGCCGCCCGGATGCGCCGATAAAGCTCCGCCTGCACGAAAGCGGGCTCTCGTCCAAGCAATCCGGAGAACTCGCGGCCATAGTTGCCGCTATAGATCAAATGCTCAAAACGCTCTGTCTCCAAAATAAGCTGCGCAGCCTGCTTGACCGCGTCCAGCCCGTCGGTCATACCGACAATCCGGTTCGTCGCATTATCCAACCGGTAAGTCCGGCTGGGAAGCTGCGCAATTTCCACGTTCCGGTTGTTTCCCAGCACACCGCCTTGCGGAATCATGTCGTCACCACCCGATCTACAATGACATACTGCTCCCCGCCCTGCATGCGAAGCAAAATGACACGGTTTCCCGTTTTCAGGCCTTCCCGGATGATGATCTCCTGTCCACCAACCGTCACCCGATAGTCCGTCAGCTGCTCTGGAACAATTAAAAAATCCTCTGTCAGCGTAAACCGTTGATCAATGGTTACACTCAGAGGACTTTCGCTTGCTACCGTTCCGAAAATTACAGATACCGGGTTACCCGCCTCGACGGCATCGAGACCGGCTTGCTTGATAAGATTTAAGAGTCCCATTCCTACCTCTCCCCAATGCGAATGTCGATCAATTCCAAGCTCATCGTGTGATCGACACCGCCGTCAAATTTATGCGTGCACTCATTGACTAAAAAGCGTTGATTCAATCCCAGCTCTTCCATGTTAATGGAAACGTAGCACCCGGCCCGCACGCGGATATCCCCAAGAGCATCGATCGAAAACGACCTTTGCTCGCGGTTTTTCAGTTGGATCAGATTGTCCAGCATTTCTTTGACTTTTTCGACGCTCACCTTTTCGTCGACGGTCTGGTAATGCTGAAGCAGCCCCCATTTGGCAATGGTTCGGCTGTCTTGAACAATATATAGCTCGCGTTTTCCGGATTCTTTATTGTCCCGGACGATCTTGATCTTGTTGCTGGCGTTGTCTAGTGAGCGTTTTTGCTTGTAATCGTAGACAAGGCTCGTATCTCCAAGCGAAAAATCCAGTGCCATGGTTTCAGCATCGCGAAGCGTCAACTCCCCGAAATCATCGAAGAGGACGTAAATTTTTTTCGTGGCGATTAACGTCTTGTCGAGTGCTTTGTAAATGATATCAAGCAATTTCGTGTTGTTTTCGCTAAGCCCTGGAATGGCGTGCTTTGTATCGTCCAGCTTGCCCAGCTTCAG
>NZ_JTHN01000202.1 GCF_001399685.1 Paenibacillus sp. A3 | reverse complement strand
CCCGTAAAGTACTCGGACTAAGCTTCCCTGATTCGACTTCACTTTGCGAGGTGGGGCAGCGGTCGGAAGTGGATCCCCCCCCCCCCCTCGTACACCCCTATTACCTCATTTAATCACTTTCTCAATATTCTGAAGCACCATTTCCGGGCTTTTTTATACGCGCTATCTGCTGAGTGACGGCCGCGAAGCGTCGGACCGCTGACGGCGGGGCCTGAACCAGAACAAGGTCAAGCCCACGGCGCTCATCCCGAGTACCCCCGCCAAATAAAAACCGCTCTTGAGTCCCGCCCACTCGTTCAAGCCGCCGGCCAAGAACGGCCCAGCAAACATGCCGATCGCGTAGACCGCTTGGTACAGCCCCATCGCTGTGGCCCTCTTTTGTTCCGGAATGTGCTGTATCGAGAGACCCAGAAGCAGCGGGAAATGCAGCCCTTGGAAAAATCCGTTAACCGCCTGCGTCAGCAGCAGCAGCCCGAAGCCTGGCACCAGCGACGTTGCCGCCGAGCATACGGCGCTGACCGCGAAGCCGAGCAGTACGACGTTCCACGCTCCGAAGCGCGGGGCAAATACTTTGCCGGTCATAAACGAGCTGACGGCGTGCGGTATCATGAATGCAAATACAAGCAGCGTCAGCCCGGCCTCGTCCGCCCCCAGCGATAAGGCGTACGAGGGCGTAAAACCAAACATCGTAATAAACAACACACTGTGCGCCAAAATGGACAACGAAGAAACCTTGAGTAGCAGCTTATCCTTCATCACCGGCGCGAGGTCGGCGAAACGCATCGGCGACCGGTCCCCGCTTTCCTTCGGTTCCTTCAGCAGGAAGGCAAGGGCCAGTCCGGCCAGTCCGATGACCGCCCCGGTCCAGAATGCGGCGTTCCACCCGCCCCATTTGGCCAAGTAGCCGCTCATGCTCATGCCGAAAAGCTGCCCGGCGACGGTAAGCAGACTGATCGTGCCCATCGCCCGCGTCGCTTGTTCGCCGCGGTATAATCCGGCATACATGACGGTAAAAGCAACCCAGGTCGAGGCGCCTACCCCCGATAGCACGCGCCCGGCGAACGCCCAGCCAAGCTGCTCGCCCAAGGCGAAGCATAAGCAACTGGCCGCGGTGCACAGCATGCCGAGCAGAATGAACGGTTTCCGGCTCTTGAAACGGTCGGACGTGATCCCGAGCGGCAGACGCAGCACGATCTGCGTCAAACCGTAGCTGCCAAGTACGATCCCGGCCATGGTGTAGGAGGCGCCCAGATGATCAAGGTATGGCGACAGGATCGGAACGTAAACATAGAGCGAGCACCAATATAACAAGGTGACCAGCACAAAGATCGTATGGTTGATTCGCTCTGCGGTTGTCGATTTCATGATAAGTTTTCTTCCCTCTTATAGGCTTAGCTGCAGAATAGCCTTCACATCGTCCTCATGCAACACCTTGAACGATCCAATCGTACTGAACTTGACGGCTTCCTTCGCCATGCGGCCGATTTCGCTCTCCCCGATACCAAGATCGGCCAAACGGGCAGGCGCGCCGATGCGCGTAAAGTAATCTCTTGTCGCCTGAATGCCGGCCAACGCGATTTCCTCTTCGCTTTTGCCTGCGGGATCGATGTTCCACACCCGGACGGCAAACTGAACGAACCGGTCCGGACGGCTGCGGTACACATACTTCATCCAGTTGGGGAACAAAATGGAAAGTCCCGCCGCATGCGCAATATCATAGATCGCACTCACCTCGTGCTCGATGGCGTGCGTCGCCCAGTCGGTCTGCACGCCGACGCTGATCATGCCGCCATTCAGCGCATAGGTGCCGCACAGCATCAGGTTCGCGCGAGCCTCGTAATGCTCTGGCTCGGCCAGAGCCCGTTCGCCGTTCTCGATAATCGTTTGCAGGATCGATTCGCAAAGCCGCTCTTGCAGAGGCGTATCCGGTGTGAGGCTGAAATATTGCTCGAAGACATGCGACATCATGTCCACGATCCCGTTCACCGTTTGATCCGCAGGCACCGTGTACGTCAGCGTCGGGTCCAGAATGGAAAATTTCGGATAGGCGTGAATGCTGGCGAACGATTTCTTCAGCTTTTCTTCCCAGTTGGTGATGACGGCGTTGCCGTTCATTTCGGATCCCGTTGCGGATAAGGTCAGCACCGTGCCGAGCGGCAGCGCCGCCGTAATTTTCGCTTTCCGCATCAGAAAATCCCAGACGTCTCCCTCATACGGAACGCCGACGGCGACGGCTTTGGCTGCGTCAATTACGCTGCCTCCGCCCACGGCCAGAATCAAATCGACACCTTCCGCGCGGCATAGCTCGATTCCCTTGCGTACCGTCGTAACCCGGGGATTCGGCTCAACGCCGGGCAGTTCGACGGTTCGAACACCAGCATTGGCAAGCTGCGTAAGGACGCGATCGTACAGGCCGGTCTTTTTGATGCTTCCGCCGCCATAAACGAGCAGTACCGTTTTGCTGCTGCAGGCCGCAACTTGCTCCCCCAGCCGCTCCAGCTTGCCCGCGCCGAACAAGATTTTGGTAGGATTATGAAAATCAAACGAATTCATCGCCACTTCCTCCTTGGTTACTCATGCATTCCATATATTATACTAGGTACCGAACCGTAGTACTAGCATACGAAATTCGACATTCTTTTCACAAGTAAAGTCCGTTTTTCTACGAGATGTTCCAAAACTCCATAACTTTCCATGAATTGGTGTATGATGCAATTGTCAATCGAACATCACTTAATCAAGGAGGAACGCCGCATGAAAAAATCACTCACAGTCTTAACCTTGACCGCAGCCGTTTTCGCCAGCGCTCTCTCTCCTACGGCGAGCTTTGCAGCAACCGAGCCTGCTTCTGCTTCCCCATCGGCAGGAAGCCAAGCATACTACGAAGATCCTTGGTACATGAATAAAGGCGAAGTCAGAGAGTTATACTCTGCCTCGGGGTATACCTACAAAGTACAGGGAGAAAACGCCAAGGTGTACAAAAAGAAAGGCGTATGGTATCTGGAAGCAACCGTACATGGCGATTCGCTGTTGATCCAGCTTAAAAACGGAAAGCCGGTCAAGGAATACGTTATTTATGTGACAGATTAAGCAATAAAAAAGCTATCGGCTCGGCAGAACCCGCGGAATTCCCGTTCCGGCGGGTTTTCGCAATTTTCACCGCAAAAAAGCCCTGCTGCCAGCATCGCGCTGCAACAGGACCGGGCATGGAAAAACTTTCAAGTGATGCTCTTGAGGCCGCCGTACTGGGAAATCGCGAGCAGCAAGTCGCGCAAGATCGGCAATACGAACTGTGCGCCGTCAAGCCGAAATATGCCGCTGCGGTTATGCACCGTCGCTTCTTTCACGTACAGGCGGTAATGCCGCATCCCGGAGTGCATGCTGACGGTTTCGCTTCCGGCGGAGCCGTTTTTTTGGAACGTAATCGGACGGGCGCCGGATGGCGGCTCGTACGGCAAAATGCTGATAATATCTTCAAGCTTAATATGATAATTGGTATGCGGCTTTTGGAAAACGAGTTCTTTGGTCGAGACCGTAAGTCCGAAATCCCTCTTTTTATGAGAAATTTTCAGATCCCCTTCCAGCTCCTTAATCTTGATAAATTCGTTCATGCTCTCTCCCCCTCCCAGAGCCGTAGGCAGCTGTTCGGCGGATTGCCTCGAACGTTCCGATCCGAACGGAGCTTAGACCTTGAAGCGAGCATACCATAAAAGGCACTACCGCGCCACCTGTCCGATCGGTACGGCTTCCGGTTTGCGAGAAGACGGAATCCTTAGAGCCCCAGCTCGAAACGAATTCGATCCGCTGCTTCGGGAAAGTCGATCAAGGGATTGCGGTTTCCTTGCAGCTCAAAGATCGCCCGATTCCGGTGCTTCTCATGCATCGTAACCGGATGCTCCTTATGCCAGGCAAGCAGCATCTCGATATCGATCCGGATCCGTTGGTTCCCGTTGATTTTGCCGGGATAGCGGAGCAGGAAATAGAGCACGGCTCTCGCCGCCTCGCCTTTTCCGTTTTCCGGCTCGAATTTGATCAATCCGCCCCTTTTGCCGCATTCGTTTCGAATCGTTTCTTGATACGCTTCGGGCGTGTAGTCGGCAAAATCGAAATACGGGACGTTTCCTCGAAAGCTGTTGCAATCCGCTTCGCAGACGAACAGATGGTGCATATCGCCGAGCATAGGGTTTCGTTTGCCGAACCAGGACTGGGGCACGACATGTTCGACGTTAAATTGGAACTTTTCATCCAACATTTGCTGCAGTTCTTCAGCATTCATCCGTTCCAAATCAGGCAAAGCTTCAATAAACTCCTTCTTTTGTTGTTCGAATGCAAAGTCTTCGCGGATCAAGCGTTCGGGATCCAAATCCCGGCTGGAGTAGAGACTCCGAAGCTTACCGTTCTCCCTTAAATCGACCCGCGAATACAGCTCAGACCGGCTTCGGTCATAAGATAAAACGTTCGTATGCGAGTGAAGCAGAAGGCGATGAAGATCCCGGAACAGCTCCTCCCCACTGCCGGACCGCAGGTTGACGGAACGGTAATAATCTACGATACTCAGCCTGTCTTTCTCTTCGTCATAATAAACACGTTCGCTTTCCAGGCGGCTACGGCTTAACTGCAGTTTAAGCAGCATCCGCTCAAGCATACTGCCGGCCATAAATTGTACGCCCGGCAACAGCGGGAGCAATCCCGGCAGCGCCAGCGCTTCCTCGTCCCGATAAATCACTCTCAGAACCAATGGCGCGTGGTCGGAAATGTCTCTTACAAACTGCTGCACGCTTTGGTCCAGTCTGACGATGGCCGCATCATCCTGCTGGATGGAGCCGACGTTCATATCCCGGCTCACGATGATATGGTCGATTAAGGAAAACGGATCTTCCAGATAAGAAATGTGACCGGCATCCGCATCGTCACGCGTTAACGTAACCAAGGATGGAGAATTCATAATCGGCGATAAAGAAACACTGCCTGCATCATCGTTCAAATCACCGCCAAGCACGATAGGAAGATGCCGAAACGCTTCGTCGCGTTTCAAGTCCTCAATGATCACGGATATGACCTCCGCCGCTAACTTGCGTCTTTCCGTGCTTTCGGGGTCTCTCATCGCTTTCAGATGAACGACAATCATGAGAAACTCGACATCCTTGCCTTCTTCTTTCACGGTACACTTCGCGAACAGCGGTTCCCGCCGCTGCGGAAAAGCGGGCCGGTTTGCAACGGTGGAATGAAGCAGATTATGATATTTACGGTTAATATCGTCTCTCAGCTCCACTACCGTCGTAGCCGTATCATACAGAACAGCCAAATCCTGATTTCCGGTCGAATCCAGATAAACATATTTCATTACCGTGCCGTTGAGTTGTTTTATAGCTTCAATAAGGCGATCCAGCGCTCTTCTTTCCACCTCCACCAAGCCTAGAACGTCCATGGACAAATTGCCCACAACCCGTGCTACGTCCTTGACCCTTTGCTCATTCGAGGTGTTGTTAAAGTGCTCGATATTCCAAAATCCGATGTCGGCGAATCGTTTATCCCCTTTGTAGGTAGGCACCTCGACTTCGAGCAGCGCTTCTTGACTGTCAACCAGCCCTGCCACATCGTAATAACCCAAATAAGGCGAGCGGTCCTCCAGCGTACTCGTGATGCGGGCAGCTCCGGCGTTTCCGCTTTGGGCCATCGAGATCAGCTTGCTCACAATAGCGGAAATGCGTACCCCTTCGTTAAGCGGCGTCGCTTCGCTCAAGCCGGCGCGGTGAAGGGCGACCAGCTCCCAATTGTTATTGAATACGGCCGCACCGGACGAGCCCGCCTCAGTATCCGTTGAATAATGAATAACTTTATCGTACACGTAGCTTACGGTATTGTCCTGCAGGGCGATTTCTTTTTTCCTGCCTCTGGGGTGCTGAATAATATTGACGTATTCGCCGCGCGTAATCGTGGTCGGACTTCTCAGCAGCTTAACCGGCGTGATTTGCTCGATTCCTGCGGACTCGCAAGCAACGATCGTAAAGTCCAGTTCCTTAACCGTAAGGAATAATTCGCTTGGCTTCAGCTTGGCCTTAATAACATTCTTGTGTTCTTCGTAGTCGAATTCGATGAAGCTTAATCCGGCCTCCTCGATATCGTGAAGAACGTGATTGTTCGTCATGACCACTCCCCGATCGATAAGGAATCCTGTTCCCAAACCGGACGGGGTAATGATGCGGCCGACCGCCTTCGCCCTTTCCACTCCTTTGCTTAAAAAATCAACCGGCAGCAGATTGTTCTCCCGATTGATTTTCTCAAGCAGCAGCCGCTCGGTTTCTCTTCTCAGCTCTTCGTTGGCAGCCCATGCCTGTTCATCGGGTGTCAGACGTAAAACCGAAACGGCTCTCCGTCTTACCAAATCGCGAAAATCATCAGACGACAAAGGAGCGATATCATGCAAAGGGAAAAGCTTCTCCCTGGCAGCTTGCAACTCGCTTTCTACGATCACTTGGTAACCTCCTTCGCGGTATTCGGGTTCTATAGTCCTGTCGCCAGAGCATCAAATCAACGATTCTGCCCCTTCAATGAAAATCTCCGTTCCCGTAATGTGGCTCGAAGCGTCAGAGGCGAGAAAAGCGACCAAATCCGCCACCTGCTCCGGCTGTCCGGGACCGTGCTCCAAGGGCTGGCTGCCCTCCGGATACTCGACCTTGATCTTGACTTTCTCCAGCTCCGGCGACGGATGCGTGCTTTGATTGATGTGGGTTTTGATCGAGCCTGGGCAGACGGCGTTCACCCGGATTTTATAGCGGGCAAGCTCAAGCGCCGCCATCTTCGCAAAGGCGATCTGCCCCGCCTTGGACGTGCTGTACGCCGACATCCCGATGTTCGAGAAGACGCGGCTGCCGTTAATCGAGCTGGTAATGATGATGCTGCCGCCCTTTTGCTTCATATGAGGAATCGCATATTTAACGCACAGAAACGTCCCTTTCAGATTAACGAACAGCGTATGGTCCCAATCTTCCGGCTTCATATCCTCGATCGGCGCCAGCACGCCGTTTATCCCCGCGTTGGCAAAGACGACGTCGAGCCGTCCCCACGTTCCCGCTGCCGTATCGATCGCCTGCTTCACCTGCAGCGGGTCGGACACGTCTACGTCCACCGTGATCGCCTGGGCCTGCACGGCCGTCAGCTCCTGCTTGACCTGCTCGGTGCGGTCGTTCTGCAGATCGAGCAGACATACCTTCACACCCTGCTTCGCCAGAGCAATGGCGGCGGCGCGGCCGATTCCGGAACCGGCGCCGGTGACGACCGCGACTTGTCTTTCAGCCCCGGAAGCGTCATGTTAGGTTGTTGCAGCGTCTGAACACTCATCCGTTCTCGCCCCTTTGTCTTGAACTATTCGGCAATAGCGTTATTTTGCCAAAAGCCCGGAAGAATATGTGACAGCATTCGACGGGACTCGTGTTCCGGGGGCATTTGTGCTACAATACTAAAATTGAAGTTTGATCTTACGCGGCAGGAGGCATTTTCCCCTTTATGTTAATCATCGGTATCGCAGGAGGCACAGGTTCGGGCAAAACGACGGTCGCACGCTCCGTTATCGACCGGCTCGGATCCGACAAAGTGACGTTTATTTCGCAGGACAATTACTACAAGGATCACTCGCATATATCCCTCACGGAACGGGAATCGATCAATTACGACCATCCGTTCGCCTTCGATAACGAATTGCTGCTGACGCATTTGAAGCAGCTTAAGAATCAAGCTGTTGTGACCGCACCCGTGTACGATTTCTCCAACCATGCGCGGTCAACCACCCGCACCGTCGAACTGAAGCCGAACAAAATCGTCATGATCGAGGGGCTCCATGTGTTGTCGGACGAGCAGCTTCGCGGCATTCTGGACATTAAGGTGTTCGTGGACACCGACCCGGACGTACGCATTCTGCGCAGAGTGCTTCGCGATATCGAGGAGCGCGGACGGTCAATTCAATCCGTATACGACCAATATTTGACGACGGTCAAGCCGATGCACGAAGCCTTCATCGAGCCGTCAAAAAAATATGCCGACCTCATCATCCCCGAGGGCGGGCACAATGAAGTCGGCATCCAGCTGCTGTCGACTTTGACGGAAAAGTATTTAACGGAGTAAATGATTTATCTCGTTTATTTTTTTCGAAAGTACACCCGCTCCGGGCGGCCGACATCTCCGTAAGACAAATCGGCGCGAAGCTTGCCGTCTTCCGCCAAATGCTCCAAGTAGCGCCTGGCCGTAGAGCGGCTGACGCCGACCCGCTTCGCCGTTTCTTCCGCGGTGAGCGGCGCGTTCGCCTCGGAGATCGCCTGGACGATTTTATCCAGCGTTAGTTTGTCAATGCCTTTGGGCAACGAAGCTCCCGGACCGGGGGCTTCTTTTTTTGCGCTGCCCTGAAGCAGCCGGTCGATCTCGTCCTGGCTGATCGAGGCGTTAGCCTGACGCAGATGCTTGATCGTCCGATGAAACGATTCATACCGCTGCAGCGTCTCCTGCATTCTGCTGAAGAGCACCGGCTTCATGATATAATCGAACACGCCGCCGCGGATCGCTTCCCGGACGGCTTCGACCTCTTTGGCCGCGGTAATCATGATAACGTCCGCCTGCCGGTGCTGCTGGCCGATGGTACGAAGCAGCTCAAGCCCGCTGGTCTCCGGAAAATAAATGTCAAGCAGCACCAGATCCGGCTCCAACACGCTCAAGAGCTCTAGCGCCTGCGGCTCGTCGGTCGCGATGCCTACAACGCCGAAGCCCGGCACTTTCTCGACGAAGCGCCGGTTAATCTCCGCGATCCGCTCGTCGTCTTCGACGATCAGCACGCGGATCGGCGGGGTTGCATTCGCAGCGTCAGCCTTCAAGTTCCTTCCCCTTTCTACAGTTCGACCCGTTTCGGAATGACAACCGAGAACACCGTGCCGCCCTCCCCCGACGATTCGTGCAAAATCCGGCCGCCGAGCTTATCCACGGTATGCTTGACCAACGCAAGGCCGATGCCCCGATGCTCGCCCTCTTTGCTCGATACGCCTTTCTGGAAAATGTTCTCTGCCCATTCATCCGGGATGCCCGGACCGTTGTCCTCGCATTCAATCATCAGGTCTTCGCCGTAATCGCTCAGAAACAAGGTAACCTTCTTCTCTTCGGCGGCAGAATAATCGAGCAGCGCTTCCATGGCATTGTCCGTTAAATTGCCGATGATCGTAACGAGCAGATCCCTGTCGATCCGGGCCGGCACATCCTTGAACGAAGTTTCGGGATCGATCTCGAACTTGATTTTGAGCTCGTGGGCGCGGTTGTATTTGCCGATTAACAATCCTCCGATCACCAGGTCGGGAATTTCCCTCATAACAAATTGAATGAAATTTTGATGCACATCCGTTTCCTTGGAAATCATCTCAACGGCCTTTTGATCCGATTCGAGCTGTATGAGTCCAGAGATGACGTACAGCTTATTGGAATATTCGTGGGTTTGCGCCCGCAGTCCCTCGGCGAAACGCTTGACCTGGGACAATTCCTCCGCGAGCCGGTACACCTCCGACTTGCTGCGGAAGCTGACTACGGCGCCGATGACTTCATTTTGTCTATTGAACACCGGCACCCGGTTCGCGACAACCTCTTGACCGTGCATAATCATCTCGACGTCGAATTCAGACTGGCCGGTGCGAGCCACCGTGAGCAGCCGGGATTTCGGAACGATTTCCCGGATCGGCTTGCCGATCAGCTTGGTATCGTCGGGAAGCCCCAGAATGCGGAGCGTCTGCTGGTTCGCCAAGGTGATCCGCCCGTTGCGGTCCACCGCGAGTATCGCTTCGCGGATTGATTCAAGAATGGCTTTCTTCTCCATATACAGCGTTCCGATTTCCTCCGGCTCCAGACCGTGAATCGAACGCCGGACGCCTCTGGCAATCACGACGGCTCCGGCCATCGCGACAGCCAAGGCTGCAAGGGATATGAGCAAAATACGCTGCTGATACACATCGTCCCATTGGTTAATATCGTCCAAAAGAAAGCCCACCGATACGATGCCGATCACGTCCCCGTTCTCGCCCCGAATCGGGACTTTTCCGCGCAGCGAAGGCCCCATGGACCCTTCCGCCTTGGAGATGATCGACTTGCCTTCGAGCACCGGGCCGTTGTCGCCCCCGATCATTTCTTTGCCGATCCGCTCGGGCAGCGGATGGGAGTAGCGTATTCCTTCGCGGTTGCCGATGACCAAGTACAAGGCTCCTGTCTTCTCGCGAATTTGCTCGGCAAGCGGCTGAATGACGGACGACGGCTCCGCAAGCTTGAACGATTTCCGGATTTCGGGAATTTCCGCCACCGTCTCCGCCACCTTGAGCGCACGTGTTCCGATCTGGTCTTCCATCATGGAAGTCACCATATATTCGACAACCCCCGCGGCTACCGTAAGCACGGAGAAAAGGAGCGTGCAAATGAGCAAAATGAGCTTCGTTTGTAAGCGCATAAACTCCCCCTTCTTCCTATGATACCACATCCGGCCTCAATCGACACAAAGCCCCGGGGGCCCAATAAGCTGGACCTGCCAGGGGATGATGTCGGAACATTTCCGTCCCGCCTTAAGCTTCTTCGTTGACAATCACTTTTTTGCCGCGCAGCTTCATCACAAACGGAATCGCGAGCCACAGCACGGCGATGATCAGGAAGATCAAGGACACCGGCTTCATGACGAAGATGGAAAAGTCGCCGCTTGAAATGGTCAGTGCCCGCCGCATGTTGTTTTCGATCATCGGTCCGAGGACCAGTCCGAGAACGAGCGGCGCAATCGGGTAGTCGTTTTTGGAAAGAAAATATCCGACAACCCCGCACGCAAGCAGCAGCATCAAATGAAAGACGGACATCTGCACGGCGTATACTCCGAAGATGGAGATGGTCACAATAATCGGAATCAAATATTTCGCCGGCGTTTCGATAATTTTGGCAAACATCTTCACCAAAGGCATGTTGAGCAGCAGCAGCATCACATTTCCGATAAACATACTGGCGATCAAGCCCCAAGCGATGCTAGGATGATCCTCGAACAACAGCGGGCCCGGCTGCACGTTGTACATGATGAGCGCCCCCATGAGCACGGCGGTCGTGCCCGTTCCGGGAATGCCGAGCGTCAGCAGCGGAATCATCGCGCCGCCCGAAGCGGCGTTATTGGCCGATTCCGGTCCGGCGACTCCCTCGATGGCGCCCTTGCCGAATTTCTCCGGATGCTTGCTGATTTTTTTCTCCAGCAGGTACGAGAGGAACGAGGCCAAGGTTGCCCCGGAGCCGGGGACGATGCCTTTGAAGAAGCCGACGAGCGAGCCGCGCACAATCGGCATCGCGCTGTCCTTCAAATCCTGCTTCGTTGGCAGGATGCTGTTGATTTTGGCAATTTCGCCGGTGTCCGCATCCTTCTCGAGAATGGTTTTGAATACTTCCCCGAGGGCGAACATTCCGACGGCGACGGTCAGGAACTCGATGCCCTGATACAGCTCGGGAATATCAAACGAAAAGCGCGCGACGCCGGATACCGCGTCAATTCCGATCGTCGCCAGCGCCAAGCCGAATGCGGTCATCAGCAGCGCTTTTGTGATCGATTTCCCGGCCAGTCCGCTTAGTGCGCACAGCCCGAGCACCATGAGCGAAAATTCTTCGGCCGGGCCCATTTTGAGCGCCACGTTCGACAGCGGCTCGGCCAGAAGCACCAGCCCGATCAGAGAAATCAAGCCGGCGACAAAAGAGCCAATTGCCGCAATCGAGAGCGCCGCCCCTGCCCGGCCCTGCTTCGCCATCGGATAACCGTCCAGAGCGGTGACGACGGAGGACGATTCCCCCGGCGTATTGAGCAGGATCGAGGTGGTCGAACCGCCGTACATCGCTCCGTAATACACGCCGGCCAGCAGGATGATCGAGCTGGTCGCGGCAGCTTCCGGCGGTAGTCCGCTGGTAAGCGAGGTGGTGACCGGGATCAGCAGAGCGACCCCGCTGATGGGCCCGATCCCCGGAAGGACACCGACCATCGTCCCGATCAATACGCCGGCAAAAGCAAACAGCAAGTTGTACCAGATCAGCGCCGTCGCAAACCCGCTAAGTAAATATTGTAACGTATCCATCTAAAGCGATTCCCTCCCAAGCAATCCGCACGATTGCCGTCTCGCACGCTTTTGCTCAGAGACCCAGCCAAGAAGGCAGGCCCGGCAAAGTGCCCTTCAGCAATTCGACATAGACGTAATAGACGCCGATAGAAAAGCCTGCGGAAATAACGGCCGAATACAGCCATTTTCCCCGTTCCATCGTTTGAAAGCCGATCATCAGAAAAATAAACGTACTGATCACATAACCGATTTCCTCAAGCAGCATAATATAGCCGATCGCTGAAGCCAAAATGACGAGAAACCGCTTATAATCCAGCTTCGCACCGCGGCCTTCCTCTTTAGGAGCGGCCGGGTATTTCAACGTTTCGTAGAACAGCCTCAAGCTGATCAGCATCAGCAGTATGCCAAGTCCGAGCGGAAAAATGTTCGGCCCCACGTGGCTTCCATATGCGCTGCTGGAAATCGATAAACTGCCGTAAGCGAATGCCGTTCCCACCACGAGAAAAACGACAGACATCGTGCGGTCAAATGCTCTGCTCATCGGACCACCCTCCTTGTCCTTACTTCGCCATGCCGAGCGCTGTCAGCATATCCTTGACCTGCGATTCCTGCTGGGTAAGGAACGCTTTGAACTCGGCCGCGTTCTTGTAATCTTTCTCCCACACGTTCGCTTGAAGCTCTTTTTTCCAGCCTTCGGAATCGGACATTTCTTTTAACTTGGCATCCCAGTAAGCAAGCTCGTCCTTGCCCATGTCCTTCGGTCCGAAGATGCCGCGCCAAATGTTAAATTCGGCGTCGATGCCCTGCTCCTTAAGCGTCGGGACGTCCTTCAGCTCGCCTGAGAGCTGGTTCGGCGCCGTCACGGCAAGCACGCGTACTTTGCCCGCTTTGACATATTCGCCTACGCTGGAAGCGTCGGTCGCAATCACGTCCGCATTGCCGCCAAGCAGCGAGGTCATCGCTTCGCCGCCGCCGTCGTAAGAAACATACTTTACTTTCTTCGGATCGATCCCTGACTTGTAGGCCGGAAGCACGGCAATCAGATGATCCATCGAGCCCGGCGCGGAGCCTCCCGCAACCGTCACCTTCGTCGGATCGGTCTTCAGCTCTTCGATCACCGATTTCATATCTTTAAACTTCGAGTTAGCGCTGACGACGATCGCGCCATAGTCTTTGGTAAGCTGTGCCAGCGGCGTCGTATCCTTGTAGCCGTACGGGCTGTTGCCTTCCTTCTTCAAGTTGTTGATCAGAATCGGCGGCGAGCTGACGAACAGCTTGTAATTGTCTTTCTTGTCCTTCGTCGCATATTCGGCCATGAAGACCGCGCCTCCACCGCCCGGCTTGTTTTCCACGGTGAGGGGCTGACCGACCGCCTTGCTCTCGGCGAGCGTCTTGGCGACGGAACGCGCCGTCTTGTCCCAGCCGCCGCCTGCACCGGACGGAGCAACGATGACGATCGGCTTCTCGGGGTACGATGACGTCTTGCCGGAGGCGGCCGGCTTGGCTCCGTCATTCGATTTTGGAGCGCCTCCGCCCGCACCGCATGCCGTCAAACTAAGCGCCAGAGCGCCGGTGAGCGCGAGTTTCCAAGATGTCTTCGATAGCGTTTTCAATATCATAAGTAAGGACCTCCAATTTTTTTATATTTTCTGTTTTGTTTTTTTTGATAGCGCTTTCTTATCGATTGCTTCGTCATTGTAGCATTAAGCGCTTTCATAAGCCTAGCTTCTGCTCATAAGTTGAATAATTCGCATTGTGCGCATTTTGCTCATTCTGTTCACGAAATGTTCAAAGATGATTTTGTAGTAGGCGCTCTTGCTATTTTGGTCCGTTTCCTTTATCCTAACAATTAGACCGGACGGTCAGATTAATAAATGAGGTGCACGATGGCACGCAAACGTCCCGAAGAAGCGGAACAGACCCGCAAACATATACTCGCCACCGCCAAGGAGCTGTTTGTCCAAAAAGGATACAGTGCCACGTCGATTGACGATATTCGCGTGAATTCCGGCATGAGCAAAGGCAGCATCTACTACCATTTCAAAAGCAAGGAATCCCTGTTCCTGAAATTGCTGGACGAGAACATGCAGGATTGGATTGATCAATGGACGAAGCTGTCCGCTTCCTTGGCGAGTGAAACCGAACGGCTGTACGCGCTGGCCGATCATTTTGCGAATGATCTTCAAAATCCTCTCATGAAAGCGGCGGAGGAATTTTCCGGCAGTCAAACGGCCGATCCGGACATCTTGAATTATTTGCTGTCGCTTGCCAAGACGCCCCACCAGCATGTAAAGAACGTGCTGCAGGCCGGTATGGATAAGGGAGAATTCAAGAAAGACGATCCCGAGCAATTAACTTTCATCGTCATGGGAACGCTTGGCGGCTTGGGCGCCACTTATTACGAGAATTATTCGATGGACCAATTGATTGCCATTCATCGCAAAGCGATCGATACGATTCTGAACGGAATTCGGCCTGACTAAGCGGTTTTCCGTCTTTTTTCGAGCCTTATTAAACCGGACGGTCAGTTTATTATGAAGGAGGATTTATTTATGAGTCATTCGCCTATCCCCCACACTCATGCGCCCTTATGGCGAAACCGCGTATTCCAAATCGTCGCTTTCGCCGACCTGCTGCAGCAGCTTGCGATATGGACGCGCAATATCGCCCTGCTCTTTTATGTCATGGAGATGACCAATAACGATCCGGTTGCCGTCTCTTTGCTCACGATGTTTGAGTATTTGCCGATCTTTATCTTCTCGTTCATCGGCGGCACCTTCGCGGATCGTTGGAACCCGAAGAAAACGGTTATCGCCGGAGATACCTTGAGCGCAGTCTCAATTGGAATCATTGCGCTGTGCATGATGTCCGGCCTCTGGCAGGCCGTCTTCGTAGCGACGATCGTATCCGCGGTGGTCAGCCAGTTCTCGCAGCCGTCCTCCTCCATCCTGTTCAAAAAGCACGTTCCCGAGGAACAGGTCGGCTTGGCCGTCAGCATTACGCAAGGCTTGATGTCGATCTTCGTTATTGTCGGACCGATCATCGGCACAGCGATTTACACGACACTGGGCATCCAATATTCGTTGTTCGTGCTGATGGGATTATTTTTGCTTGCCGCGCTCATCCAATTCGGGCTCCCTTCGTCGGGGCGTACGGCCGAAGCGGCCCACAGTACGGTCATTCAGGACATGGTCGAAGGATTTCGCTATGTCAAGCGGAACCGGAACTTGGTCGTTATCGCCGCTATCTTCACTTTGATCGGTCTCGCTGTCGGGATCATTCAACCGCTCGACGTCTATATTTTGATCGAACGGCTCGGCTTGAACAAAGAAAATTTGCAATGGTTCTATGCCGTTTCCGGGATCGGGATGCTTCTCGGGGGGCTGCTCGCCGCAGCGCTTTCCTCCCGCATCCAACGGTTCGCGAAGTCGGTAACGTTTATCGGCCTGCTTATTCTGGCCGTTTCGATCGCTTTTGAAGTGCTGTCCCGGTGGGCCCTCGTCACGGCCTCCATGCGCTTTTTCGTCGGGATTACGGAAGCTTTCCTGCAAATCGTGCTCGGCACGTTCATGATTAAGCTGGTGCATGCCGATTACGTCGGACGAACGAACGGTATTCTGGCTCCGCTCATGACCGGAGGCGTCTTGCTCGGCTCGGGAGCCGCAGGGCTGTTGATGAGCTCGACCTCGTTGATGACTACGTTCTTCATTTCCGCCGCGCTTGTCGCTGCCGCCGCCTGCATCAGCCTGCAATTGTCGTTCCCTTCCGGCGAGATGATAAACGAGCCGGAGACGACTGCGGGCATGTCCAAGAAAGAGTCGCTGCCAACTTTGTAACTTCCTGCATAAGAACCGTTTCTGGGTAACGGTATGACAGCTAATCCGTCAGCTGTAATGAAAGATGCCTTTCAGGATGCATTTATTCCGTCCCGAAAGGCATCTGCTTTTAAGATTGCTTTAAGCTCATGAGCAGCGCGTGCAGCTGCTTGATGTCGGCCATTAACCGCTGCCGGTCCGCTTCTAGCTCCGGCTCCGGCTCTGCCATCAACTGGGTTAGCCTAAGCTCCAACCGGCTGATTTCGTTCTCCTGCCGCTGATTTTCCGCCGAGTCATCGGCATCTCTCCGCTTCGCCGTATATTCGTCATACGTTCCCGGGAAAGCTTTTGCCCCCGTACCATCCAAGATCAGCAGCCGGTTTGCGATGTTCCGCAGCAGGTACCGGTCATGCGAAATAAGGACAAGCGCCCCTTGGTATTCGAGCAGCGCCTCCTCGACTTTCTCCCTTGTATCGATATCCAAATAATTCGTCGGCTCATCCAGGATGAGCAGATTGAACCCGCCAAAATAGAGATGGAGAAACGCGACGCGGCATTTCTCGCCCATACTCAGGTCGCCGATCCGTTTAAACGCCTCGTCCCCGCTGAACAGGAAGCAGCCCAGAATCGTACGCGCGTGGGACTGAGTCATGTCCGGCAGCCGCAGCAGGCTATCCAGAATCGTCTCGTCCGGGTTCAACTGGTCAAGTTCCTGCGCGAAGTAACCGATTTTCGTCTGCGGATGAAGCTTGACTTCGCCCGAGACCGGAGTTAAACTCCCGGTCATGAGCCGCAGCAGCGTCGTTTTGCCTGCTCCGTTCGGTCCGATGACAGCAACCCGGTCCCCCCGATTGACGCTCGCGCTCAGCGCCTGAAAGATCTGTCTGCCGCCATCGTAAGCAAAGCGAACCTCCTCGATGCGCAGCAGCGTCTCGGCCGCAAACGGCCGGTCTTTAAGCCGCATATGCAGGCTCCCTTCCTCGCGGGGCTTGCGCACCCGTTCCCGGTCGAGCCGTTCGAGCGCCGTTTCCTTTGCCTTAAGCCGGGAAACGTTCTTTTTCGCCTTCGAGCGCAAAAAATCGTTTTGTCCCGCGGCTTGATGCGCCTGGTTGAACCACTGCTGGTAGCGGCGGATACTTTCCAGAAGCTTCTCGCGGGCCTGCTCTTGCTTTTTAAACAGCGCTTCTTGCGACTGCCGTTCGATGTCCTTCTGTTTGCGGTAATCCGAATAACCTCCTGGATACATCCGGCCGCCCTGTCCAGTCAGCTCGTAAATGGCCGACGCCGTCCGGTCCACAAAATACCGGTCGTGCGAAACGAACAGCACGGTGCCTGTGTACTGCCGCAGCCACAGCTCCAGCCAGCTTAACGTTTCTTCGTCGAGATGGTTGGTCGGTTCGTCCAGCACAATGAATTTCGGCTCGCGAACCATCAGCCTCGCAAGCTGCGCTCTCGTTTTCTGTCCCCCGCTCAAACAGTGAAAAGGCTGCTGCCATAAGCCTGGATCAAGCTTCACCCGATGCAAGCATTTGTCCGCTTGAAGCTCCCAATCGTAGCCGCCCTGCTGCATATAGCGTTCGTGCAGCTCTCCGTACCGATCCAGCAGCTCCGCCGATTCCTCCCGACTCATCCGCCGCTGCAAATCCTTCAGCCGAAGCTTCAGCGCATAGCGGCTCTCCGAGCCGGACAGCACGAAGTCCAGCACCGTCTTCTCCCGCACTCCGGCAGGATGCTGCTCCAGCCATCCCCACTCCTCCAAGGGCAAATGCCGGTGCACGCTCCCGTGATCGAACGCCGTTTGACCCAGCAGTCCCTTGAGAAGCGTCGTTTTGCCCGTTCCATTCCGTCCGAAAATCGCGACGCGCTGCCCTTCGGCAATCTCAAGGGACACGTTCTCGAATAAGACCGTACCTTCCCATTCCTTGCGTAAATCCGTTGCTTTTACGATTAGCATTGTGGCATTCCTCCGTTTCATGACAACAAAAAAAACCGCAGCCCGGGGCTTACGGTCATATGCATGCAAAAGAGAGGACAAGAAGCGCAGGCGCATACGGAAAAACCGTCCGGCCCGGCAGCTTGCTAACCGTTCGTCGTTCTATCGAATGGACTCTCGTGGGCACACGTATCCCGTCCGCTTTTCCCCGGGGAAAA
>NZ_JTHN01000201.1 GCF_001399685.1 Paenibacillus sp. A3 | reverse complement strand
GTCTGAGATTTTCTACTTCTAGGGTTTCTCAACAGTCTGCCCGGCGATTAAGCGCCGGAGTCGGGTTAGGGACGTACATAGGGTGCTGTTGCGGCTTGGAGTGCGTAGACCGGACCGTATCGTTATTGGCCGTAGATTTGGCGGATCGTCTCCGCCAGCCGGAGGAGGTCTGCGCGCAGCTCTTCCGGCTCCAGCACCTGCAGTCCGCCGCCGTATCCCGGAATGATTCGCAGCGCGTACTCCGCCGTTTGGAAATCGGCGGTAAGCTCGGTCAGGCCGTCGGCAGCCGGGCGGGTTTCACGGATTTTGACGAAGTGCTCCTCCCGCAGGAGTGCAAGAGTGGAAGCATCTGCTTGCAGCGTCACGAGATAGCTGGGCAGCCGGGACTTGAAATCGGCCGTCGATTGCTCCCAGTAACGGGCCAGCTCGAAGTCTGCCAGCCGCTCGAAGCTCTCCGGCCGAATGACGGCGCTGCGTATCCGGGAAACCCGGTACGTGCGTATCTGGCCGTCTACGAGCCCGATCAAGTACCACGCGTTTCCTTTGACGACCAGCCCGAGCGGGCCGACTTCGCGCTCGACGACCTCGTCGCCCCGCCCGTAACGAATGGCCAACAGCCGCTCCTCCCACACCGCCTCCTGCACGATGGACAGGCACGATACCTCCTCCGCGGGTCCGTACCATCCGGCTCCGTCCACGTGGATGCGTTCGCGGACCGCCTCCGCATCCCGCCGCAGGGAGGGGGGCAGGGCGGCCAGCAGCTTCAATAAGGCCGCTTCAAAAGCTTCGCGCCAGCCTAGATCACGCATCATCCCGGAAGCGTGGGCGAGCAGGAGGGAGCGGATCTCATCGATTTTGAGTCCCGTGAGCTGAGAGCGGTAGCCTTCCGGCAGCACCCAGCCGCCGCCCGAGCCCCGCTCGGCATAGAGCGGAATGCCGGAAGCGCTGAGCGCCTCCATGTCGCGGAAGATGGTCCGCTCTGATACCTCCAGCTGCTCGGCCAGCTCCCGCGAGGTCATTCGACCGCGGTTCTGAAGCAGCAATAAAATCGATAACAGCCGGTCCGCACGCATGATCATCGCTCCTTATATTTTTGAGATGTGTTTTAGATTAGTAGATATTTTCATTTTATCACAGCAATATGACAAGGGTTGACATATTAGGACTGGTAGGATGAAAGCGTAAGACGGAAATAGGCCTAGAGCAGCTTCAGCGGCTCGATAAACATTGGGGTTATTATGCGGGAATGGCACGACATTGCCCGCCAGACGATCAAGGAAAGCGGAGGAATGAACGATGAAACCATTGGAGGGACATATCGCGGTCGTTGCCGGAGCGACAAGAGGAGCGGGCCGCGGCATCGCCGAAATGCTGGGGGAAGCGGGAGCGACGGTCTATGTGACCGGCCGCAGCTCGCGGGGACAGCTCTCCGACATGGGCCGGACGGAAACGATCGAGGAGACGGCGGAGCTGGTGACGGCCCGGGGCGGACGCGGCATTCCGGTGCGCGTGGACCATACGGTCGAGGAAGAGGTCCGGGCGTTGTTCGAACGGGTGCGAAGCGAGCAGAACGGCAGGCTTGACCTGCTCGTCAACGACGTGTGGGGCGGGGACTCGCTGATGGAATGGGGCAAGACGTTCTGGGAGCAGCCGATTGCGGGCGGGCTGCTGATGCAGCGGCGGGCGGTGCATTCGCACATGATCACCAGCTATTACGGCGCGCCTCTCCTTATGGCGAACAAGCGGGGGCTCATCGTGGAAATTACGGACGGTTGGGATTACCGGTATCGCGGCAACCTGTACTACAGTCTCGCCAAAATTTCGGCGATTCACCTGGCCGAGTCGATGGCCGAGGAGCTTCGCCCGCACCATGTGGCGGCTGTGGCGGTTACGCCGGGCTTTCTGCGTTCGGAAGCGATGCTCGACCACTTCGGCGTGACGAAGGACAATTGGCGGGACGCGGCGGAGAAGGACCCGCATTTCATCATGTCGGAGACGCCGCATTATGTCGGACGGGCGGTTGCCGCACTGGCCGCCGACCCGCGCATCATGGACAAATCCGGTCAAGCGCTGACGAGCTGGGGGCTCTCCGACGAGTACGGCTTTACGGACAAGGACGGGAGCAGGCCGCACTGGGGCAACTATGCGGCGGAGCAGGGCTTTTACGCTGAGTGATCTGCGGCTATGCAGGAGTGCGGAAAGCTCCGTGCCGGGTAACGGACAAATACCAAGAGGGACTACGGAAGGTTATCTCCGCAGTCCCTTTTTGGCGTTGCCGCGTCAGGAGGTGATGAACGAGCCTCCGTTCACATGCAGCGTCTCGCCGGTGACGAATCTGGAATCGTCGCTTGCGAGGTATACGTAGGCGGGCGCCAGCTCGAACGGCTGGGCGGCCCGGCCCATCGGCGTATCCGTGCCGAACGTCTTCACCTGCTCAGCGGGGAAGCTGGAGACCGTCAGCGGGGTCCAGACCGGACCAGGAGCTACGCTGTTCACCCGAATGCCTTGCTCGACCAGCGAAAGAGCCAGCGACCGGGTAAAGGTGACGATCGCTCCTTTGGTAGACGAATAGTCGATCAATTGCCGGTGGCCGCGGTAGGCGGTGACCGAAGCCGTATTAATGATGGAGTCGCCCGCCTTCATATAGGGCAGAGCGGCCTGAGTCACGAAAAAGAACGAGAAAATATTCGTTCGGAACGTCTCGATTAGTTGCTCCTCCGAAATATCCAGGATGCTCCCCTGCGGATACTGGACGCCCAAATTGTTGACCAGCACGTCCAGCTTCCCGAACGCGGCAAGAGTTTGCGCGACGACGCCCGTGCACGAAGCTTTGTCCCGCAGATCTGCCGGGATGGTCAGGCAGCGGCGGCCAAGCTGCTCGATATGCTGCTTCGTTTCGGCCGCGTCCGGATGTTCGTATAAGTAGGCGATGGCCACGTCGGCTCCTTCTTTGGCAAAGGCAACGGCGGTCGCGCGTCCGATCCCGCTGTCTCCGCCCGTAATCAGGGCTGCTTTGCCGAGAAGCTTGCCGCTGCCGACATAGGCGGGATTGTCGAAGATCGGCCGCGGGTTCATCAAATATTCGAGTCCGGGCTGCCGCTCTTGATGCTGGGGCGGGAACGCAATCGGCTTTTCGCGGCATTCCGTTTCCATCGCATAATAAGGGTATTCAGGGTAAGGCTTCATAAGGAACCTCCGATCAAGCGTAAAAATGGGCTTTTGCCGATAGTGTATTCGCGTTGGGCGCTATGGGTGCGTTCCGGAGCTACGTCCGGGTCATTGGCGTACTTAAGAAAGTTTTAAGCTCTGAGGATGGGATTTCTTCAGGTTTTTCGTTTAATATATAGAGTAGAAGAATAAACAAAGAACAGTTCATGGGGGGCTACTTATGTTGACGAACGGCGAGATCCCCGCGGCTGCGCGCGTTTTGGTGCTCTCCGGCGACTTGGGTGACGGTCACCGGCAGGCGGCGCGGGCGCTGGCGGAAACATGCGGAGAAGGCTTGGCGGAACGTGTACGGGCCGAGGTGATCGATTTTATGCAGGAAGTGTACCCGTATCTTCATCCGATGGTGAAGTACTGCTTTATGAAGGGCGTCGAGAAAGCGCCGTCGGTTTACGGCTATTTATATCGCAAAACAAGACGGAAAGAGGCGATGCCGATTCCGTTCAAGACGTTTTTGAGCTTGGGGCTGTCCCGGTTCCTGGCGCTCTTGGAGGAGAAAAGGCCGGACATTATCGTCTGCACGTTCCCGCTGGCCGCGGCGGCCGTATCCTTGCTTAAAGAAAAAGGCGCGGTTTCGACGCCGCTCGTTACGGTCATTACGGACCATACCGACCACAGCCTGTGGCTGCAGCCGCATACGGATTTGTATCTGGTCGGGTCCGAGCAGGTAGCGGCCGCGCTGCGTCTGCACGGCGTGTCGTCTACCCGCGTCCGGGTGACCGGCATTCCGGTGCGCCGCCGCTTCTCCGAATCGTTCGACCGGGTCCGGCTGTGCCAGTCGTTCGGTCTCGATCCGGAGCGCCCGGTCGTGCTCGTGATGGGCGGCGGCAGCGGCATGCTGGACGAAAGCGTCCGTTCGCTGATCCGTTCGACATCTCTGCTG
Organism: Paenibacillus sp. A3; assembly: GCF_001399685.1. Taxonomy (GTDB): domain Bacteria; phylum Bacillota; class Bacilli; order Paenibacillales; family NBRC-103111; genus Paenibacillus_G. The sequence continues at coordinate 30,485 of NZ_JTHN01000201.1, read as the reverse complement.
GAGCGGCTGCAACTGGTCGTCATCTGCGGAAGCAATGCGGCCGTGCGGGAAGAGCTGGAAGCGGAGCTGCGGGAGCATCCGACAAACCGCGTCATCGTCAAAGGCTTCGTAGAGGAAATTCACGAATGGATGGCCGTCGCGGATTTGCTGGTGACGAAGCCGGGCGGGCTGACGACGGCCGAAGCGGTCGCCATGGGCTTGCCGATGCTGCTGTACAAGCCGATTCCCGGCCAGGAGGAAGATAACGCCGCGGTGCTGGAGAAGGCCGGCGTCGCCATCCGGGCGACGGCCGCCCGGGCGCTGCAGGATCAGCTGCTGGAGCTTGCGGACAACCGGCTTGCGCTGGCCGCGATGCAGGGAAGGGCACGGCAATTCCGCCGCCAGCGCCCGACGGAGCAGGCTTGGGATGCGATTATGCATCTTCAGCAGACGGCGTCTTCCGTGCGGAAAGCGTGGCAGACGACGACCGCGATTCGCGAGGCGTGGTAAGTCAGCGAGGCTGGATCGGCAACGCTAGGGTGGAAAGTCGCTCAGTCCGGAATGGGATGAGCGGCTTTTTTTGCTTTTTTGCTTTGGACATGAGAGCTGCATCTCTTCATCGGATCGCCCAATCTAAGCGCACACAAAAAAACGCCCCCTCGGCAGGGGCGTCAGACTATTCCGGATGAGCTGTCGGCCCGGAAATCGGGCTGAGCGGGTAGAACGTTTGACCTTTGCACTGCGTACAGGTGGACGTGTAACAATCGGCCATTTCCTCCAGAGGTTCGCCACATGTATCGCAGCATTTGGAGGGCAGGGTGTCATAAAACTCGGTCGTTCGCATCAACAATGAGCATCACTCCCTGTGTTCATGATACTCTCACTATACAGGAAACGAGTGAAAAATGTAAGCGTTTCTCCGAGGGTTCCCGAAGCTCAGGCTCCTCTGCCTTTAGTGAGGCTCTTGGGCAAGCCTTTGCCCGTACCGCGCAGCGGGCTCAAAAAAAATGCGCTCATTCCTTCGCGATACGTGAAGAACTGGTTTCTTCCCAACAATTTGGCGCGGTACATGGCAGCATCCGCATTTTTCAGCATGGTAGTGCAACTGGACCCGGGAACGGAGCCGAGGCAGATGCCGATGCTTCCGGAGACATGGGCCACCTTTCCTGCCAAGCGGTAAGGAGCCTTGATCGCTTCGAGCATGTCGCAAGCCGTTTTTTTGGCGGACGCTTCGCTGCACTGGAGGGCGACCAGCAGAAATTCGTCCCCGCCGAGCCGGAAAATTTGCCGATGCTTGTTCTGGAACGCTTTTAAACGCTGTCCCACTTCCCATATCAACATATCTCCGATGTCGTGTCCGAGCGTATCATTGACGGACTTGAACTCGTCCAGGTCCAAAAACAAGAACGCCGCGTTCCGGTTTACGGTATTTTTCTCGGCATAGCGGTCCCAAGCGTTCCGGTTGAGCAAACCGGTCAGAGGATCGGTATACGCCAGCTTCTCGAGCGCTTGCTTCTGAAGGCGCATGGCCCGCCAAGCGACGATATACACAAGACACATCGCGGCCAGAACGCCGAACAGCAAAAACAAATCGACCGGGCGCAGGACGGAGTGGACGATATAAGCTCTGTCCTCATCCGGAGCGATGGCGGCTTCGCTGCCCGTTATATACATCGTTGCCATTCCGATCATCGTGAGCAAGCCGCCGCCCGCCAGTCGAAGGCGGCTTTTGTTTCCGAACAGAGCCAGATGAAAGATAAGGAACGTCGTCATGATGCCAGCAAGTAAAGAAATGAGGGTTAAAGTCGTATCATAACGCACGTTGTCGTCCCAGTGGAATACCAGCACGGCCAAATGCGCGGACCACACGCTCCCCGTGACGAACGAAGCCGCCGCGAACCAGCGGTTTCTGATTCGTCCAAGGACGTGCGACAGATGGAACACGATGCAACAACTCCTTTTTTTGAATTGTTTATCCGTCCTATTCTAACAAATAAATCTGAACAAAATCTATACAACGCTCTCTGCCGGCTTCCTCTCGCTGCGAAGCGAGGAAGGAAAAGGAAGCGCCTGTACGCTGTATTTACCCGGTTCAAGGTAAAAACTATATCCGTTGCCGTGAAATTTATATTCGTAATTTTTCGTACGGTACTTTACAAAAGTAAGTTAATTGGGTTATTATACTAAATAGAGTTATACAATTAAAGGAGTGGAAATTATGAGCCAAGTTGAACAACAACAAACCGCAGAGCAAGTTATTCTGTCCCGTCATTCCGTCCGTCAATATCAACGGGACGTCGTTATCCCGGATGCGGAGCTGAACGAAATTTTGGAGCTGGCCACAAGCGCGCCGTCGTCCTGGAACTTGCAGCACTGGCGTTTTCTGGTCATCCGCGAGCAAGCGAACAAAGACCGTCTGCTTCCGATCGCGTTTGGCCAACAGCAAGTATCCGATGCATCCGCGGTTGTCGTTGTGCTCGGCGATCTGCAAGCGAACTTGACCGCCCCGATCGTCTTTGAAAAGGCGACGCCGGAAGTTCGCGACACGATGCTCGGCCAAATTAACGGCGCCTATGCAAACAATCCGACGGTAGGCCGCGACGAAGCGATCCGCAACGCCTCGCTGGCCGCTATGCAGCTTATGCTGGCTGCCCGCGCGAAAGGCTATGACACCGTTCCGATGGGCGGCTACAATCCGGCTGCTTTGATCCAAGAGTTCAACATTCCGGAACGCTATATTCCAGTTATGCTTCTCCCGATCGGTAAAGCGGCTAGCCCGGCACGCGCGACAGAACGTCTGCCGCTCAGCGATGTGGTCATTAACGAGTCGTTCTAATTCGGGAAAGCCGATATCGACAAAAATACCCCCGGCAGCGCTCCCTTGAACAGGGAGTAAAGGCTCCGGGGGTTTTGCATGTTATGTTTATGCATCGGCGAAGTCACTTGTCCGCATACCAGCGGTCATACTGTTCGTGCAGGTTGTCGCGGGACAAGCGGCTGCGGTGCAGGGACAGGCTCGGGGCTTGGCGGTTCAGCTCCGCGATCTGCTTGTTCGCATCCTCGATCCGCGCGTCGATTTCCGGGTCGACGGAGCTTTTGGCCATCCGGCTGATCGCTTTCTCCATCAGCGAGCCGATTTCCTTCCGGAGCATGACCCACGGATGCTCGACCTTGGCTTGCTTAAGCAAGGACGACCATGCGTCTCCGGTCGGCACCGTCAGCGGCTTACCGAAGCCGGGCAAATGCTCCAGGCCGCCGTTTTTGACAAAATCCTCGTAAGCCTCGTCGATCCAGCTCTGCCGTTCTTTCTCCGCTGCGAGCATGGCATCCCGGTCTTCAAGTGTTTCTTTCGGTAAAGGAATGATAGGGCGGTCTGTCGGCTCTTTTCCAACACCGTACGTCTGATCCCGCTTTGGCGGCCGTTCGGACATGGTCATTCTCCTCCCGCATATCACTTTCTTTCAGAGTAGCGGAAGCGTGGGCCGGGGTCAAGAAAGGCGCTTATCCAAGTTTGCTTCTCATTCCGATCAACTTAATAGAAAATGAACGAAAAATTTTATCACAAGTACAATCCGTTTTCAACCGTAAAAGCAAAAAAAAGACTTGAAGTATCTGGGAATTTATAGTATTTTGGGTATGGAGTTAAATAGCAGATTTATAGAGGAGGTGAGCCAAGTGGAAAAAATGTGCATGAACATGATGATGACGATGTGCATGGATGACATGATGTGCAAAATGAACTCCATGAAATCTATGATGAACATGATGATGGAAATGAAGATGATGGATGCCATGGACATGGACATGATGATGTCCAAAATGCAAGAATGCGACGAAACGATGACGATGATGATGAACATGATGCGCGAGATGAAACAAGCGTCCATGTAATGCCCGGCCGATCCATTCGCCAAAATGGATTCAGCCCTCTGCAGAGCAGCCTGCTGCATGCATCAAGATAACCGCCGGCTGAGCAGTCGTCTGCAAGCCGTGTTCGCACCAAGCCACTGGCAGAACGGTCCTCCGTATGCCATATGTTACGCTCCCGCGCTTGAAACAACCTCTAAGCTTGTTCCGCCTTGATTTTTCTCGAGACCGTAATGCGCTCCGTTTTCAATTCCATCACTTGCTCTCTGAGCCGTTCCGTAACCCACGCATCGTTCGTTTCCCGCAGTTCCCGGTAAAGCTCCAGCATTTTGCGGTTGATCGAATCGAAGGTCATCCACAGCTCCTCAAGCTTTCTTGTACGCACAGCCTCCGATACATACGCGTCTTTTTGCTTCAGGATGTCCGTAATCTCTTGCTGCCAGGCCGTATCTCCGATCCGTCCGGCGTAATTGTACAAATCCAGATAGTCGTCGACCCAGAGAGCGGCGGCTGCTTTCATGGCAGAAGAAATCATGTTCGTCATCCCCTAGCATGGTAAAATCAACTTATTTACCTAGTATTATACTCGGAATTGTAAGGAATGCAACGTTTTTTTGAAAATATTCCCTCGCGGCCCGTTGACATGTTGCATATGCCTGTTCCCAAAGCCGCAAAGCGTACATACAATACCATGGTTTAGACGGGAGGTGATCGATTGGTTTATGCCAACACGAAGTGGGGGAAATACCGTTATTTGAAAACCGGCGCACGTTGGAAGCCGTACCTTCCGCAGACGCAATGGGCGAGCCGGCCTGCGGTCAGCTCTATGCTGAAGCGATGGGGGGCGGTTTACCTGAAGCCGAACAACGGCACGGGCGGCCACGGGATCATGAAAATCATCCGTTCAGGCAACGGGCGTTACACGCTGAAGAGCGGCTATGCTACCCGGACGTTTCGTTCGTTCGGCAGCTTGTACTCCGCAGTTTCCAGACAGACAGCCCGGCGAGGCTATCTCGTGCAAAAAGCAATCCCGCTGCTGCATTACAAGAAACGCCCGTTCGATCTGCGCATCATGGTCCAACGCAACCGGCATCGGGGCTGGGACGTGACGGGGATGGTCGGCCGGTTGGCCAGACCGAAAAAGATCGTTACCAACTATCATAGCGGGGGAACCCCGATGCCCGCAGACAAGCTGTTTGCTCCTCATATTCGCGGGAAACGCCGGGCCAGATTCGTTCAAGAACTGAAAAATCTGGGTCGGGGCGTCAGCGAGTATATGAGTGCAAAGTATCCGCATTTTCCCGCTTTCGGCGTCGATGTCGCGATCGATGGCAAGCTGAAGCCCTGGATTCTCGAAGTCAACACGAAGCCGGACAAGTCGATTTTTAACGCCCTTAAGAACAAAACGATGTACAGACGCATTTTGTCCTACGCCCGGATGCAGAAGAGGACTTAAAGCCGATTCAGCCCCTGCCGCTAGCCAAGGCAAGGGTTTTTTGTTGTTTCCTTATTTTGATTAGAAGGACAAGCTGTATTTGTTTGATCTGTTATATAATTTACGTGTAAAATAGTTTATATCAAAACTATAAGGATGATACCGTATGGAATCGATTTCTCCCGTGATTTTTATGATTGTCATCGTAGCGCTTGTACTCTGGCGGAGAATGCGCGCGGCGGCCAAGCCGGTGAAAGGCAACGGATACCGGCTGCTGCTGCCGCTGCTTTTTTTGGGCTTCGGCATACTCGGTCTGCTCAACCCGCAGCTTCATTTGACCGTGAAAGAGGTAACGCTGTCCCTGCTGTTCGGTCTTATTTTATCCGTTCCGATGATTATGACGACGAATTACGAGTTTCGCGAAGACGGACAGATTTATCCGAAAAAGAGCAAAGCGTTTCTTTTCGCCGTGGTAGGACTCATCGTTATCCGGCTGGCGCTGCGCAGCTACTTGTCAGAGCTTGATCCGGCCGAGCTGGGGATGCTGTTCTACTTGATCGCGGTCGCCTATATCGTGCCTTGGCGTATCGTCAGCTTCGTCAAGTACCGCAAGGTTTTGGCGCAGCGGGGAAGTGTCTTATCTCCGCAGTGAAACGAATTGCGGTCAATCCCGTAAAACGTTAAGTAAGCGAAAACGCGACAAAGGAGGTGAACGGATATGGAGTGGTCTTTCGATCTGGCGCTGCTGCTGGCGCTCGGGCTGGCTTCGCTGTTCGTCGTGCCATGGTTCGGATGGTCGGGGAAGCAGTTGACCTTCGCATTCGAGCCGGCCGTCGAGCTTGCCAAGCTCCCGCTCAAGCATCATGACCGGGCCAGAAAAAGTCCTCGTACCGTCTTCGTTCGCCGAAAATGCCCGCCGCGGTCCTCGGCGTTATCCGAAGACGCAAGCGCTCCTTTCCGTTGGAATGAGATGGTCGGTTGACCGAAAATTTCACGGTTGACGATTGATCCTCGATAGCTCGGCTCAATCGCAACGGAAGGAGCGCTCACATGTATACATGGTTTCAACCTATTATTGATTTGTTGGCTTATGTGCTGTCCTGGACGTTCGATTGGACCCGCGACTGGGGGGCTGCGGTCATCGTGCTCACGCTGTTGGTGAAGGGCGCGCTGTACCGCTTCAATCTATTGGCCGCCCGGCAGCAGGTCCGTTCCGCCGCCGCTTTCCCCGAGCTTAGCAAGCTGCGGGAAACGTGCGGGAACGACCCGGCCAAGCTGGTTCAAGAAACAACCAAAGTTTACGGCAAATACGGGATCAATCCTTTAAGCTCGCCGCTGTCGGCGATTATTCAAATGCCGGTGCTTATGGCAATGTACGGCCTGTTCTTTACGCACGGCAGTACGATGACGTCGATTTTGATCCCTTGGGTCGCGCACTTGGCCGAGGCCGATCCGTTCCATTTGATCCCGATCGCCACGGGTCTGCTGTCGTTCGCGGTAGGCATGATTCCGCTGGCCGACGCCGCTGCCGTCTCGATGAGCGGAAGCAAGCGGCTGCTGTTCGGGATGATCCTCCTGCTGCTCCCGCTTGTTATTACGTGGCGGGCGCCGGTAGCGCTGGGGCTGTACTGGCTGGCGGGCAGCGTCTTCAGCCTGCTGGAGCGGCTGTTTTACCGGACGAGCGTCGGCAAACGGCTGCTGCGGCGCGGATTGCCGGAAGCTGCCGCAACCTGATATGCATAGATAGAAACGGAGTGCCCTGGCGGCCTCCGTTTTTTTAATTTGATTTTAATAAACGGCACACATCCTATTTTCAGCCATCTGGCTCGGCATTCGGTCGTATTTGTGGTTCTGGGCGTCGTATCCGCAACCACCGGCGATTCGGGAGTGCTGAGCGCCTGCTATACCGTGATGCATCTGCTGTCGACCTCGTCGCTGCGGGCTTCGACGATCGGAACGGTCGTGACCGGCGTGCTGCTTTCCGTGCTCATGTCTTGGGGACTGTTCCGCTATTATTGGATTATCGCCAAAGAAGCGCTGACGCTGCTGTGTATCCTGCTCGGCGCAGTCGGGATGTACTTTTGGACGCTGCGGGCGGTAACGCTGATTCCGGCAAGCGGCATGGACGTATGGCAGCGGCCGGACTTCGTCGTCAATAACGGGAGCTGTGGGTCGGCATCGTGCTGCAAGTTCTGTCTCTTGCCGCGATGGTCGTTCTGTCGGTTTGGAAGCCGTGGGGGCGGCGCAAACAAAAGTGACGGTGTGTTGTAGAACCTTCCGTATCCCTATATAATGAAAGCTTAGACGCTTGTTTCAAGCAGCAGCAAGCTATCAGGGGAGGGTGAAACCTGTGCAATACCATCGAATAACCGATATCGGCGACCCGTATTTTCGCCAAATGCACGAGCTGATGCAGCGCGTGTTTCCGCCGGAGGAAGTACTGGAATATGAGCTGTGGGCGGAGCCGCTTCAAGATCCGGGCATCCGGGTGTTCGTCGCTGTCCAGGATGGCGAAGTCGTCGGCGCGACGGAATACCGGTATTACGAAGATTTGCAGGTCGCGATGACCGATTTTACGATCATCGGACGGGACGGCCTTGGCATCGGACCGTTTCTGGCGCGTCGCCGGATGGCCGATCTGCGTTCGGTCGTAGCGGCATGCGGCGGGGCATTCCTTGGCATGTTCGCCGAAATCTACAACCCGCAGCTGACGGGCAAGCTGGAGTTCGGAGGCGTCAATGCGATGAATTCGTTCGTCCGCCGCGAGGTGTTGGCGCACCTCGGTTACCGGAAGCTGGAGACGGACTATGTGCATCCGTCCTGGCACAATGACGGCGAAGCGGTACACGGGCTCGATCTTTGTTTCATGCCGATCGCGGACGAGGAGCAAGCCTCGGTTCCGGCCTCGTTGGTCTGGAGCTTTCTGGAGCGCTATTATGCGGTGCTCCCGCAAAAACCGGATGCATGGTACCGGATGGTCGAGAACCTCAAGCAGCGCGACAACGTCGCTTTGCTGCCGATTTGAAGCTAGCCTGTGCACGGCTTGCATGGAAAAGCGAAAGCTGCTTTCCGTGCAGGCTGTTTTTTATTTGTGGTATGCGATATAGCGCAAAATAGGGTGCAGGCGGTTTTTTTTGCAATAAAAACAACGAAGCGAATTCGTCCCGGAGCTCGGATTGAATTCGCTTCGTTTTGCATGTAGAGATGCTTAGATTCGACAAACTCTATTACACGGGTGAAGGGAGCCGGTCAGTTTTCCTGCCGCGCGGCTTCGGCTTGCTCCAACTCGTCCAGCGCCTTTTCCAAGCCGTAGTTCAGAAGCAGCGTTTTGAAGCCTTTGCTGCGATTTTCGGCAAGGGCATCCAGACGCAGCTTCAAATCTTTACGGATAAACACCCGGTCCTTATCGTGGGTTTCGCTGCGCTCCTTCTTCTTGAGGCGGGTTTCCAGCAGCTGCAGCACCGGAGCCACATCCTCTGTCGTCTCGGTCGCGGCTGTCTTCACCTCGGCCGTGGCGGCGGACAAGGCAGACTCGCCAGCGGGCTCTGCTGTTGCGGCAACCGTTAGCGTAGCCTCTTCCGCCAGCGGGGCGGCTTCGGGAGTTTCTTGCGGCTGCGGTTCCGCCGGTTGCACGCCCACATCGCTCTTGCGCTTGGAAGCACGCGGCTTCGCTGCCGCGTCGGCGTTCGCGCTGCTGGTCTGGGCTGGCGCGCTCGCATCGCTCTTGCGTCTGGAAGTGCGCGGCTTGGCTGCCACGCCGCTCGTCTCCGTCGGCTGCGCGTCTATCGATGGCTTGGCGCCCCGTTTCCTCCGGGTGCCCGATTGCTGCCGTTCGGCTGTGATTGTTTCGGCGGAGACTGCTTCGGCTCCCTCCAAAAGCTTTCCGTTCATGTCGGTCTTCTCCGCTGCGTCCGAACGGGCGGGCGGCTCTTGTTTTCTTGGCGGCATGGCAGAATCCTCCTTCGTTCATCCGGTCTTAGCCGTCTCGGCAGTCTCGTCGATGAGTTTTTACCGATCGATTCATGGCTTTCTTCCATTGTACCATAGGGCAGCAGGCGGAAAAATATTTTTCCATGCTTCCCCGGGCGGACTCTTCCTTTCGGCTAGTTTCCCTTTCGCCGATTTTTCGGTATAGTGTTCAGTAGAGGAAACGAGAGCGAGGGGAAGGGGAATGAATCGGCAGCCGCTGATATCCGTCATTATTCCAACCTATAACCGGCTGGATGTTTTGGCCGAGCTGATCGAATCGTTGTGGCGGCAGACGTACCGTCATTTGCAGATTATTGTGGTTAACGATAACGGAGAGCCGGTCGACGAGCTTAAGGAGTTGTATCCGGAGCTGGATCTGACCATGGTCGATATGGAAAGCAATCTCAAGCATGTACATGCGCGCAACCGCGGGCTGGAGCTGGTTCGGGGCGATTATATCATGCTGTGCGACGACGACGATTTGCTGCTGCCGTCGCATGTGGAGCGGATGCTGCGCGAAATCGAAGACAGCGATCTGGTCTATTCGGTTCAATTTTCCGTGGCCTGGGACTGGGATTTTTACCTGCGGGCGGCGGAGCAGTTCCGGGTCAAACGGGTCCCGGCGGCGAGCGCGCTCTATGCGTTTGCGGACAGCGGGAACAATATGTCCGGTAATTTGGAGGATATGCGTCCTTACCTGGACAAGCTGTCGGCGAAGCATGGGCTCGGAGAGCTGCCGACCAAAAACTTTTTCCTCCTGCTCGAGGAGCCGGAGGTCAAAGCGCGCCGTGCGGAGACGGAGCTGCTCTGGAACGGAGAGCCGGTCGTATCGCGGCGGGCGAAACAAGCGGGAGGAGTAAGTAGGGAAGCATGAAACGACAAGATGATTGGTACGATCCAATGGACCCCGGACCTGCAGACCCGGGTCCGTCGGCAGACGATAGCTGGTATGAGCCGCCAGCCGACTATGATTACCGGGACCCGCGGGAGGCGGGCTGGGGTGCCGGAGGAGATGAACGCCAAGCCGGAAGGCCGGCGGCAGGAAACACGGAATTCCGTAACCGGCGTCCCGTACAGACGGATCTGTTCGAAGCGCCGGTCCGACGGCCGCAGGCAGTTAAGCGGCAGCCGGGGCAGCCGATCGGGACGATGGCGGAAGCGCAGGAGCTGCTGCGTAAATATTACGGATACCCGGATTTTCGCGATGGGCAGAAGCGGGTAATCGAAAGCCTGCTCAGCGGGCGGGATACGCTCGGCATTATGCCGACAGGCGGGGGCAAATCGATCTGTTACCAGGTTCCGGCGCTGATGATGAGCGGGACGACGATCGTCGTTTCGCCGCTGATTTCGCTGATGAAGGACCAGGTGGACGGGCTGGACAGCATCGGCGTGCCTGCGGCCTATATCAACAGCTCGCTATCCTATGCGCAGGTGGAGATGCGTATCCGCAAGGCTGAGCGCGGCGAATACAAGCTGCTCTATGTCGCGCCGGAGCGGCTCGAATCGGAGCGCTTTTTGGACCTGCTCGCCGGGCTTGTCGTGCCGATGGTGGCCGTGGACGAGGCGCACTGCGTGTCCCAGTGGGGACACGACTTCCGCCCGAGCTACATGCGGATCAACGAGCTGGTCTCGCATCTGCCGGACCGGCCGCTGCTGGCTGCTTTTACGGCGACGGCGACGGACCAGGTGCGCGAGGATATCGTGAAGCACTTAAAGCTGAGCGAGCCGCAGGTGTTCGTGACCGGCTTTGCGCGGGAGAATCTCTCGTTTTCGGTCATTAAGGGCGAGAACAAGCGTGACGTGCTGATGGGGTACATCCGCGAGCATGCCGGGGAAGCGGGCATCGTCTACGCGGCGACGCGCAAGGAAGTCGACCAGCTGTGCGAATATTTGCTGCGCCAGGGTGTGGCCGCGGGCAAATACCATGCCGGTCTGACGGATAAGGAACGTGCAGACGCGCAGGAGCGTTTTCTGTACGACGAGGTACGCGTCATGGTGGCGAGCAACGCGTTCGGAATGGGCATCGACAAGTCGAACGTGCGGTACGTCGTCCATTTTAATATGCCGAAAAATATGGAAGCCTATTACCAGGAAGCCGGGCGGGCGGGGCGTGACGGCGAGCCGAGCGACTGCATGCTGCTATTCAGCCCGCAGGACATTCATATTCAGAAGTTTCTGATCGAGCAGTCTGTCTCGGACCCGGAGCGGCAGGCGCAGGAATACCGGCGGCTGCAGCAGATGGCCGACTACTGCCACACCCCGCAATGCTTGCAGCGGTACATCGTCCGCTATTTCGGCGGGGAAGCGGAAGAAGACTGCGGGCAGTGCAGCAACTGTGTCAGCCCGGATATGGAGCTGACGGATATTACGCTCGAAGCGCAGCAGATTTTCTCCTGCGTCAAGCGTATGCGGGAGCGGTTCGGCATGACGCTGGTCGCTTCGGTGCTCAAAGGCTCGCGCAATAAGAAGGTGCTGGATTTCGGCTTTGACAGTCTCAGCACCTACGGGTTGATGCGGAACCGGACGGAAAAAGACATCGTCGACCTCACCCAGCTCCTTGTCGCCGAAGGCTATTTGCAGCTCACGGAAGGCAAATACCCGGTGCTCCGGTTGTCGTCGAAGGCGTCCGATGTGCTCAGCGGCAAGGAACGGGTCGTGCAGCGCATCCGGCTGAAGCCAACCGCGCCGGTTGTCCAGGACGTCGAAGCGGAGCTGTTCGACGAGCTCCGGAAGCTGCGCACGGAGATTGCGAAGCGGGAAGGCATCCCGCCGTATATCGTGTTCCCGGACAGCACGCTGCGCGAGATGTGCGGAGTACAGCCGACGAACCCGGCGGCCATGCTGAAGATCAAGGGCGTCGGGGAAGCGAAATTTTTCAAGTACGGGGCGTATTTTATCGAGTTTTTCAAGCAGCGTCAGGGATAGCGGCGATTTCGGACGGCACGGCGGTACCATCATAGGAAACGCCGGGCCGAACCAAGGAGGAACACTGTGGCAAAATCGAAGTATTATGTCGTATGGGAAGGGCGTCAGCCCGGGATTTATAAATCGTGGGCCGAATGCCAAGCCCAGACGAACGGATTCCCGCAGGCCAAGTTCAAGGCGTACGAGAGCGAGGCGGAGGCCAAGGCGATGTTCGCCGCAGGCTGGAAGAAGGCGTTCGGAGCCGCGGCACGAGCAGGGAGCGGCACCGGCGGTACGGGCAAGAGCGGCGGACGGACCTCCAAGGCCGCAGGCGTCGAGGCTGCGGGCGAGTACGAGCCCGAGAGCCTGTCCGTCGATGTAGGGTGCAGCGGCAATCCCGGCATCGTCGAGTATAAAGGCGTATACACGCGCACCGGCGAAATCGTGTTTCAGCAGAAGCCGATTTCCAAAGGCACGAACAACATGGGCGAATTTCTCGCGATCGTCCACGGGCTCGCTTATTTGAAGCGAAAAGGCAGCGACATGACGATCTACAGCGATTCGATGACGGCGATCAGCTGGGTGCGCAATAAAACGGTAGCCTCCACCTTGGTGCGGGACGCTTCAACCCAAGAAATCTGGGCGCTCGTGGACCGCGCGGAAGCTTGGCTGCGAAGCAACACCTACAAGAACAAAATCATCAAGTGGAACACGAAAGCATGGGGCGAGATCAAGGCGGATTACGGCCGGAAATAAATGTATCAAAACCAGACGAAAAAGCGCTTCTCCGCTACGGCGGGGAGCGCTCTTCTTTTTACACGACAGCGCCCGGCTTATTTATCGCCCCGGTCGATATGCAGCCGCGGTTTCGTGTTATTTTTCGTGTCCTTATACATCTCTTCCTCTTGGCTTTCGAGCGGAAGGCTGACAAGCTCCCACTCGGTCTGTCCCATCGCCTCGTCGTACGGAAATTCGTCGCCGCGCTTGAGCGTTTCCTCCCGGCCCCACTCGTTGGAGTAAATGCCGTCCGTTTCGACTTCTTCGCCGGATACCGGAGGCATGCTTTTGTCGTTTGCCATCTTTGCCATAACCCTCCTTAAACGTCGCTTCGCCCGTTAGTATGCCCGGCTGGCTCGGAAGTATGACGCACGAAAATAGGGACTCTGCTTATCCGTGATAACCAGAATCCCTATGTTGGTATAGGTTGCTTATTCAATTTTCGAAAAACACACTCCAATCAAGTGATCGTTAGGGTACGCGAACGAGTAACAGGTCTTATCGGATTCCCGCATGCCCTCGGTATAGCCTTCATTCGGTGCGCGTACAGTACGGATTTCAGGTAAGCGCGGCGGGGCATGCTTCGCTTCCTTACTTCAATGGACTATCCCCTTTCCCTTGTTTATTTTTATATCAATTCCAATCCGGCACTGCCAAATGCTTTAAATCAAATCCGGATTGAAAGATATAAACGATACAAACTTCGGTGTGAATCAGGGTGATATCCGTAGGCTTAATCGTGTGAATCATTTATCTTGCTTACTGTTAGGATAGCCTATTATTAAATTATTGTAAATATTCAGAATAATTAGTTATTTGTTGATAATCCTAATATTTCTCGCGAATTCTTCATTTTTCTTCTTTATTCTTAGAATTTCTACTAGGTGCCATGGTAGATTGCTATTGAACTTCCTCGCTTTGCAATAAAAATGATCGTAATTTGATCCCATCTTGGACCCTTCATATAAAGCCACTCCTTCTGAATGGATAGGAGCTGCGTGTTTAGGTCAATAAGCGAAAGAACGGAGCTATTTGTCCCTGATAAATTTAAGAGATCCTTCTCCAATTTGTGCAGTTGCTCTTTCAATACGGTGACCTCACTTATTTTTTCCGATTGCGCAGATAACTCATCGAATCGTATGAGCAGAGCTTCCCTTATCCAATTAACCATATTATCGGACTCCCTTGTAATTCTAAATTTTTGGTATCGTCCACACCTCTTATTCAATTAAGTATAGATAACTGGATTCTTATTAAACATCTGGTAATAGATATTAAATTTTTGATAATTAATAGTTATAAATATTGTTTCTTGTAACCCTAGGCATACAGATTCGTGATTTGCGTAAAGAAAGAGGATTGTCCTAAGAATCGCTTGGAAAAAAGGCGTCTTCCATTGTTACTATATAGGTCAGATTGAAAGAGGGGGGGATGAAAGAAGGAGAGCTAGAACCGTCAAGGTCTTCTCTCCCATTTCTAGATTTTAGTTAAATATCAAGCATGGTATAATTGTTCGAAGGACTTAAAAGCGGTGGAGCGACCACGGCGTAGCACTTCCGAAAGGGGTGTTGCCATGGTCGCACTTGTGGCGCTACTGGACATCCTAAAATGTTAATACATTCCCAGAACAGAACGAAGAACCTGTATTTTGATCGATGTCTTAAGCGCCCACCATACCATTCAGCGAAACGGGCAGGATAGTTTAATGGCTTTCCGAATAAATCCATTTTAAGAAATGAAGGATATCCCCTGTTCTGATTCGAATATGATATTATCCTGAAAGAGAATAGGAGCTTAACATTGGGATTGTATAACCTACTATTATTTAACGGGGCATGTCCCAGATGTGGGGCGGTTGTTAATACAGAAGCCGAATTTAAAATGGGTATGTTGAATCTAGATACCTATAACTTGGGTGATGCATTAACATGGGCGACAGGGAAGAGCAAGCCTCCGCACCAGAAAAGACCATTCAACGGAAGTGCATTAGGAGATGGATACGTCTGTTGTCCAAATTGTGAAAAAGATTTTTGGGTATCTATAAGAGTTGAACATGATAAAATTGTGGATGTAAAAGTAGACAATACTAAGAATGGCTATATTAAATAATTTTCTATTACTTATTAATCCGTACGAAATAAAGCCTCATCTAATGATTTTCACAGCAATATTAAGTTGAGTACTTCGATTCAACTAAACGGGAAACGATAGCTCAAAATCAAACCGGCTTCCGCGACAACGTTATCCGGTAACTGTCTGGCGCCATAAATAATGAAGTCTATGTCCCATATCGTTGTACACAATAAACAAAGAAAGAGTGCTTGATAGCACTCATATCTTTGCAAAAAAGTCTTGATAAGTTGGCTGCCTAACGGTGGGTTTCGCTTAGATTCAATCTTTGCGCGCCGTGGGGTTCGGCCACAGTTTTTTGTCCTAGAGTCTTTGCCGTTGCAGTGGCGAAGGCTCTTTTTATTTTATGCCGAAAAATGATTGCGTTATACTTCAATACTACCACTTGCCGTTGTTGAATCAATGGGAGGGCGCTTTTTGTTTTTGTCCATTTCTTGCGAAGTTTGTGGCAAGAAAATTCGTTTCATCAAAAAATTCCCGGTGGCAAGACGCCCATAATATGGTATGGTATTAGAGTGAAAAGCGAATGTATGTTTCCTAATACAAAGAAGTCGGTGCTCTAAGCAATTTCAATTCATAGAGAGAAAGAGGTGGATTCCTTTGTCGTTTGTCGGGCGTCTTGCCTGGTTTTTTCGCGACCGCTGGGGGCCGTATGCGCTGGCTATCGTGCTGATGGCCGCGGTCAGCGTGCTGAATATTTTGCCGCCGCGGATGATCGGAAGCGTCATTGACCACATCCGCACCGGTTCTCTGACCGCCGAAGGGCTGCGGCAGAGCGTGCTGCTGCTCATCGGTTTGGCCGTAGTGCTGTATATCATGATCTACGTATGGATTACGACGCTGTTCGGCAATTCGCTGCTGCTCGAAAAGCTGCTGCGAAGCCGTTTGACCGCTCATTTGACCCGGATGTCGCCGTCGTTTTTCCAGCGCAACAGCACCGGGGAACTGATGGCTCTAGCGACCAACGACGTGCCTGCCATCGGCCAGACGGCCGGTTACGGCGTCATGACGCTTGTGAATACGATTGTCGGCACGACGGTCGTGCTTGTGACGATGATTTCGTTCATCAGCTGGAAGCTGATGCTGGCGGCGCTGCTGCCGCTGCCGCTGCTTACAGTGCTGATCAGCGTCCTCGGCAAGCATACGCGAAAGCGGTTCATTGCCGCGCAGACGGCGTTCGGACGGATGAACGATCAAGCGCTGGAGTCGATTTCCGGCATGCGCGTGATCCGCTCGTACGTGCAGGAGGAGCACGACCTCGCCGCATTTGACCGGATCACCCGCGACGTAATGGATAAGAACATCCGTGTGGCCGCCATCAACGCTTTGTTCCATCCGGCCATCTCGCTGATCGTTGGCTTGAGCTACGTTATCGGCATCGGGTACGGGGCGTATCTGGTGTTCCACAACGACATTACGCTCGGGCAGCTCGTCTCGTTTAACATTTACCTCGGTATGCTGATCTGGCCGATGATCGCCTTCGGCGAGTTCATCAACGTGCTGCAGCGCGGGACGGCTTCCGTCGACCGCTTGACGCGCAGCTTCGAGCAGCAGCCCGACGTACAAAATCCCGCTCATCCGGTAGAGGTCGGCCGTCCGGAATCGATCGAGCTGCGTGACCTTACGTTCCGCTACCCGGGAGCGGCCCAAGACAGCTTGACCGACGTCTCCCTGCGGCTTGAGCGCGGGCAGACACTCGGCATCGTAGGGCGGACCGGCAGCGGCAAAAGCACCCTGCTGAAGCAACTATTGCGCTTCTATCCGGCCCCGGCCGGCAGCGTACGTCTTTCGGATGTGCCGATCGAGGAACTGGCGATCGAGCACGTGCGCGGCTGGATCGGCTACGTGTCGCAGGAGCATCTGCTGCTGTCCAAGTCCGTGCGCGACAACATTGCGCTGGGGCGTCCGAACGCTTCGCCGGAGGAAATCAGCCGGGCCATTGAGATGGCTTCATTTACGCAGGATGTGGAGCAGCTCCCCGAAGGGCTGCAAACGATCGTTGGCGAGAACGGCGTCATGCTGTCCGGCGGACAAAAGCAGCGGGTAAGCATTGCGCGCGCTTTGCTGACCGATCCGGAAATTCTCATTCTCGACGATTCGCTGTCTGCCGTGGATGCCCGCACCGAAAGCGCCATTCTCGGGCACATCCGTGCGGAGCGCGCCGGGAAGACGACGCTAATCGCCACGCACCGGCTGTCCGCCGTCATGCATGCCGACTGGATCGTCGTGCTGGAGGACGGACGCATCGCAGAGGAAGGAACACACGAGCAGCTGCTGCAGCGCGGCGGCTGGTACAAGGAGCAGTTCGAGCGTCAGCAACTCGAAGCAAGCTTGCTGGACGCTTCATCATAGGGCCGCGATTCCAGGCCAACCGGGAAGGACGTGAGTCATATCGCCATAGAAACGAACGAATCATCGGGCAAACCCATTTTGCGCAGGCTGCTCGGTTACGCGCTGCTTTTTAAATACCGTATCGCGCTAGCCCTGCTGGTGCTCTGCTGTGCGGTCGGCGCGGAGCTGGCCGGACCGTTTATCGCCAAAACGATCATCGACCGTCACATCGGCGCCATCGGGCTGCCGTGGGTTGAAATCGCCTCCGGCCTTGATCTGCCCGAAGAAGGGGTCAAACAGGCCCATGTAGACGGGAAATTCTACATTCGTCAGGATTGGATGGAGGAGGCGGAACGCCGCGGCGCCATCTTTAACCGGTCCGTGATGAAGGACGCGAGGATTTTGCAGCTGGAGGGCGGCTTGTACTTGGTAGGTCAGCCGGCTGCGTTGGAAGGCCAATGGTCGCTCGTCGGCCCGGCGAAGGACGGGGAAGCGGCCGAGGTGAAGCGCACGGTGCCCGGAGGCGTCAGCGAGATGTACCCGGCTCGCAAGCTTTCCGCGGCGGAGACGGCGCAGTTTTACCGGCATGACGTCGGTCCGGTCGCTCGCTGGCTGGGGCTGTTCGTCGGTCTGCTTGCGCTTGGCAGCATTCTGCATTACGTGCAGGGCTTGACGCTGCAGACGACGGCGCTGCGCATCATCCAGCGGATGCGGATGGATCTGATGCGCCACATTCAACGCATGCCGATCCGCTATTTCGATAATACGCCGATCGGGCAGGTCGTATCGCGGATTGCGAACGATACGGAAGCGATCCGCGACCTGTTCATGAGCTTTATGGCGACGTTCGTGGTGAGTACGATCAACATCGCAGGCATCTACATCGCCTTATTTTTGCTTGATGTCAAGCTGGCGCTCGTCTCGCTGCTGCTGCTTCCGTTGTTTGCCGTCGTCATGTTCATTCATTTGAAATTTTCGCAAAAGTACGTTGCGATCATGCGGGCCCGGCTGAGCGATATGAATGCGATGATCAGTGAATCGATCGCGGTCATGCCGATCCTGCAAGCGTTCCGGCAGGAGAAGAACCGCCTGCGGGAGTTCGATGCGCTCAACGAGGACCGTTACCGGAACCATATCAAGCAGAACCGCGTATTTTCGCTGTCCTCGCGCAATTTCACGGGACTTGTCGGGGCCTTTTTTACCGCCGGCGCGATCTGGTATTTCGGCGGGCAATCGCTTCAGACTTCGATCTCGTTCGGCGTGTTCTATGCGTTTATCGATTATACGGGGCGGCTCTTCCAGCCGATCATCGGCATTTTCGACCAAATGCTGAATGCGCAGCGGGCCGTCGTGTCCGCGGAGAAAGTGTTCCACTTGCTCGACATCGAAGGCACCGAAGTGGCTTCGTCGGACGCAGTACCGCGGCCGGAAGGCCATGTCGTCTTCGACAACGTCACCTTCGCCTACAAAACCGGAGAGCCTGTACTTCGCGGCATTTCGTTCGAGGCGCGAAAAGGCGAGACCATCGCGCTTGTCGGGCATACCGGCTCGGGCAAAAGCTCGATCATGAACCTGCTGCTCGGCTTCTACGAGCCGACGGAAGGGGAAATCCGCGTCGACGGAACGGAAATCCGTACGCTTTCGAAGCAGGCGCTGCGCAAGCATATGGGCATCGTGCTGCAGGACCCGTTTTTGTTCGCAGGCGACATCAAGTTTAACGTGAGCCTGTACAACGAACGGATTGGGCCGGAGCAGGTTCGCCAGGCGCTCAAGGATGTCGGCGCAGCCTCCTTCGTCGAGCAGCTGCCCGGCGGCGTAGACGAGCCGGTGGTCGAGCGGGGCAGCACGTTGTCCGCCGGACAGCGGCAGCTCATTTCCTTCGCGAGGGCGCTCGCCTTCGACCCGGCTATTCTCATTCTCGATGAGGCGACGGCCAGCATCGACAGCGAGACGGAGGGACTCATTCAGGAGGCGCTGCGGGTCGTCAGCGAAGGCCGGACGACCTTCGTGATCGCCCACCGGCTGTCCACGATCCGCGAAGCCGATCAAATTCTTGTGCTTCATCGCGGCGAGATCGTCGAGCGGGGCAATCACGAGCAGTTGATGCGGCTGCAAGGTCGGTACTACCGCATGTACCAGCTTCAATCGGGCAGTGCGGCTCAAACGACGGCTTGAGGGATAACCGGAAAAAAGGGGATTCGATGACGCAACATGCGCGTTTCGAATCCCCTTGCTTTTTTCGGATACATATTTAAAATTATAGTCGCAAATAACCGGAAATATGGTAAAATAGTCCTGATTTTTATTCCGAATGAAGGAGGACAACCATGAAAAAACTGATCCTGCTCCTGATGAGCGCTGTGCTCGCACTTAGCTTCGCCGGTTCTGCTTCCGCTGCGACAAAAGTAAAAAGTTACACCAAGAAAAACGGCACTCACGTCCAATCCCATCATCGATCCAGCAAAGACAAGAGCTTCAAGAACAATTGGAGCACCAAAGGCAACACCAACCCTTACACTGGAAAAAAAGGAACGAAAACGCATAAGTAATGATCACACCCCCACACTCAAGGGGGTTATTTTTTATTGTTTATTCAGCAACATTAGAATGTTGTGCATAGTTTCGCAATGATTGGGCTCTGCCGTTAATTGCTGAAAACCTTGCATTAGTCTTTCTTTATCAGCCAAATTTTTTTGACTGGCATAGAGATTCCTAAATTTATTAATAAGCTCTGACGTTGTACCTGTTATATTGCTGGTCTCATGATTATAGGATGAATATTTGGATAATGCGTTTGCTTTGGAGGCATGTTCGATCGCGGTTAAATAACCGGTATAATTTCCATCGGTTACAGAATCAAGAGATCCGGAAATTCTTCCTATAGATGCTTTAAAATCTAGATCAATCTTTTGTTGCTTATTATTCGTGGTCATTTGATTCTTAATCAAGTAAACATTTAATGCTAATGAGACTATTAAACAAATGCTTAAGATGAATTTTGATATTTTCACTACCTATCACGCCCCCCTATCCAAACGACCACCCCTACAGCGGTATTGATTTTGGCTCAGAATTATCTGATTGCTTTACCTTAGGAATAAGGGTTTCTTCCGAATTCCCTTCATCACTGCTCCAAGTTATCTTTATTTTATCCACATCCTTCCAATTACCAATTTCAGTTCTTGTAACAAGCACTTTCATTTGCATGCCAAGATAGTTATGCCCTGATAAAGTATTTGTTGTTGCGCTATTGTTCTTATAGATAATATCAAGCGTGACCTCTGGTCCAATCGGTTTCTTGCCTATGTATTGAATACTCGGTATTTCTCTGTACTTTCCTTCTACTACTTTATAGAAGATTTCGATGTTCCAATCAGACGATACGGCAGTAAGGGTGACGTCACTCTTTCCGGAACAACCAATGATGAAGACAAGGAAAAGAGGGAGTAACCCCCGAATAATTATTTTAAACATGATACGGTACCTCCTGGAAAAAATAATGAAAATTCTTAAAGATATAGACAATAAAAACGTCTATAACGGTGTTGGTTTTTGATTGGAGTTACCTATCTGCTTTGGCTTAGGTATAAGCGTTTCTTCGAAATTTCCTTCTGCATTATTCCAAGTAATTTTTATTGTTTCGACATCCTTCCAGTCTTTCAGTACTGTTCTTGTGTTAAGTTCCTTCATTTCCATGCCAAGGTAATCTAATCCTGATAACGTATTTGTTGTCACACTATAGTTTGTATAAATGATGTCAAGCGTGACCTCTGGTCCAATCGGTTTCTTGCCTAGGTATTGAATGCTCGGTATTTCTTGGTACTTTCCTTCCACTACTTTATAGAAAATCTCAATGTTCCATTCTGCTGATGTGGCAGTAAGAGTTATGTCTTTCTTCACGGAACAGCCAGTAAAACTGAGAAGGAAAAGGAGAAATAATCCCCGAACCATAATCTTTGCCATAATACCCGATACCTCCTCGAAAAAGAGAAAACACTTAAAATACACGGCAAAAGCCCTCAAAACAAGGGCTTCCTGAAAAACTTAATGGTTTAAAAATTTATGAGATACTAAGTTTCAACAGTTTACCTCTTAACTGAATCATCGAGCGAAAAAGCTGTTCCACTTCACAGCGGAGCGGTTAAGCCCTTGGATAGATATGAAGATAGCAACTTTGTTAACGCCAATCGCGTCAAACAAATTATACCAATATTATGGAGGTGAATACAAAATGAGGAAGTACATAATCGGGTTTGTTTGTGGTGCAGTTGTTTCCATGTCTACCATGGTTTATGCCGGAGATGCCATTCAAGCTTTGTTATTCCCCATTAATTTTAGTTTTAATGGCAAAAAAATAGACATGCACGAATACACGGTATTAAATTACGAAAATAATACCTACGTCCCGATTCGGTTTATTGCGGAGAATACCGGTATATCGATAAGGTACAGCGTTCATGACAATGAAATCTTCCTGAACGATGCCCCCGCGCATTTTATCCCCTTATCTGTAATATTAAAAAGCGATTTTGATAAAATCACCAAGCTTGAAGTTAAGTATGGAGACACCGGAAAAGTTTTGCAGATCAACGATGTACAAACACTCGGTGAAATTTCCAACAAACTGAAAGGAATAAAACTCCGTAAAAAGAGCGATCAATCCCTTGGTGTTGGATACTTATATTACCTTACGATCACGGATGGGGACAACGAATTAACGTATTTCAATACCCTTTCATTGGAAGACGTCGGGTACGAACCAAATCAACTAACGAAAGAGTTGGACAAGTATATTTTAGCATTAAGAACAGGCCAGGAAGATCCTCACCCAACTTGATAAATATAAAACCTATCACGAAGTTTTAGATTTATACTAAACGTAAAACTTTGTTATAGCCGTGTTCGTGGTGTTTTCCTGCTTTGAATAGATAACAACTTGCATTTGTGATGAATCTCGCAGCGTACATTCTGCTGTTCCAAAAATTCAGGTTCGGGGAAAGAGGATAATTTACTTTCTGGAGGTATAATATAACTTACGCCCTACCCCATTTTATAGGCGTATTGTCCGGACTCACATCCTTAAATCCCTTTCCGGTTGCGGAAGCATATATCGGCATCTTATTAAAAAGAAGTAACGCACCTACCACAAAAGTGAGTGCTTTTCCTTTTTTCTTTATGAAACATACAAAGATCATCTTCAAAAGAAAAGATAAAACATTCAAAAGGGCTGAAGTTATCAGCCCTGATTTTTCGCCGGAAAAAATGCTGATGTAGAAGAAGGAAGAGAATTAGCCAATTTTTCAGTTTCTTCCCTAGTTAAGTTTTCAGTCATCCAAACAAGATAATCGCTGTCAAAATAATAGAGGAGCGAACTATCCTTTTCAACTTTGATCCAAGCGCTATGCCCATTTAGAGATATTTCCTGAGTTCCCGAAGAAGGCGCGAACGACTCTCTTGGATACTTACCAATAACCACAAACTTATTTTCATTTGCGAAAGTCCATATATTATCTGCTGTAGAATCCAAGCCTTTAAGTTTAGTATGAATAAATCTATCCATAGGTAAATTAAGACCTTGCTTTTCTGTATGCATATTTTCTGATATTGCCATATCCACAACACTTGAAATATCCCACTTATTATTGTTATTTCTTAACACAATAAAATTGTACCAATTCATAGTCGTGTCAGGTACTTTTAAAACAACGACACCATTATTACCGAATTCAGTCTTTAAAACAATTCTGTCCTTTGAAGCAGAAACAGACTTATTGTTTGATAATTTCCATTCTATTTGATTTGTTACGGATTCTTCTAGAGTTTGTTTTTTCTCTGGAGCTGCTTCATTTCCAATAATCTCCTTTAGAATCACTTCGCTGTTATTTTTTTCAACAATGTTATTCAGCTTTTCTTCTCCATCTTTATGTGTATTGGGATTAACAGTTGTATCAGACATGCACCCTGTGACTAGTATCAAAAGTATTACAACCAAGAATAATCCTGTTCTTTTAAGCATAATCCACACCCTAATGCATTAAGTAATTTGATATTACAAAATAAACTATAAATTTGATTGGAAGCGAACAGTTTTGAGTTATAATAAAAGTTTTTTTGACAAATATACATTATGAAAGTTATATTTTTCAATAAAAGGAGTAAATAAACTATATGTGCAAATAGCAATACTTCCCTATATATAATCATATATCGGATAAAGGAGTGAATATCGAGTGAAAAAATATCTCAGTCAAAGTGTGCTTATTGCTTTGGTTATTACTAATGTTATCACCCTATTTATGTATTTTAATAAGGATGTTCAGAATGGTTATGCTCAAGCACAATCAACTTTTAAAGTTTCTTTTTTGAGTGGGCGGGGAGAACATTGGGAATTGGATAATTATGTTATAGTTAAGACTAATACATCTATTCGACGCGGAAACGGAAAGTTAACGTATTTGGGTAATTTAAATGAAATTAAAGACTCAAATTATTTTAAATACTCATTTTACGAAAAGCGTGGAGAGAAGAATGAGAAACTTGTTTTAGAAGAGCTAAAAACATCAAACAGTGGAAATATTAATTTACTTGAAAACCTTAAGATTGGATCTATTGAGGGACCCATTGAAGAAACGGATAAGAATCAAGAGCCTGTAAGTTATTATCTAAAAATTGAATGGGTCGACAACGAAGGGATTAGTAAGAAAGAAGAAATTCCATTAGAGTTATCATGAAATGCTCAATCCAATCAGCAAAAAAAGAAGCCTGATTCATTTCTGAGGCTTCTTTTTTTGAATTACGGTTACTTAGGAGTAAACAATATTAAAGCATACACCTATTGGCTTAGAGGCAGAACCATAACCTTCGTAACTATCCCAAAATAACCCCTTCTTATAGATGTCATATTGCCAAATATCAAGGTTAGCATAAGCAGTAACTTCGGCCCGCGAGTAATTGGAAGGGATTGTATCGTTTTGCTCATCAGTTACAGTATATGTTTGCGTTACATTGAACCCGACAGCAGCACTTACAATTTGCGCGTCTACTGTGACAGTTCCAGTGACAGATGCTGCAACAGATTCAGTGAAAATCATCTTACCGCCCGGATAAACCAAATTTGTGCGTCTTAGAGGATGTATGCCGCAACCTCTACGTGGTCCCTGAACATTTTTTAGATAGTAATCCCCTACACCTTGAGTCGAAATTTCATCAGCATTAAAATTGTTCAAATTAGTTTTTTCGCTAGGAGAAACAGTTCTGACATGGACAATTTTTGCATTTGGGGATGGCAAATCAAGATTGTATGCTTTAGCATATTCTTGAGTGTTACTGATTTCCGTGATCTCCTTTGTGACACCATTGGCATCAGTTTCATAAGACACTTTACCTTCGGCTTTTATGCATGGAATTGTGAATGAATTTGATGCATCGTTCTGTGTTGAATCATTAGCATTTGCGGAAACTGGAATCATTGAAACGATAACTGTAAGAGCTAAAACTGATTTCAAAAACAATTTCTTCATTCTTCTACCTCCCATAAATTCATAGATTTTGAGTAAACCCTAAAATCCAAAATCCTAGTTCATATATGGAGTAATAAGATTTGCTTGCTCTTACCGTGCTATATAGCGATTTCTCTGTCTATTTGCTTTCTACCTTTTTTTGTCCACCTCCTTCCACGTTATATTTGTTTTGTGTGATATTCCCGCATTGTTTTATGAACAATTGTTGCGACTGGGTTGTTCATCCATAATATACCATCAATACAAAAATTATGTAATGGTAGAATATATCTATTTTACTCGGGAAAAACACCTGAAAATTCATATCTAATTGCAGTAATTACCAATAACGCGTATGCTCTGTAGAAATTTATCGAAATGTTCACTTTGTTTAACCTAATATCTGCTAGAAAAAAAAGGAGATACCAATAAGCGGCACTTCAAAAAAATTGTTGATAAATATATAATTTGTTATAATATTCCTTATATAATTTGATAATAAGGAAGTGTATGATGGTGGAAGTGAGAATCCGAAGAAAAACCATCTCTGATTTTATCTTCCAATTTAGAAAAGAAAAAAATTTGACATATTCTCAGCTAGAAAAACTAACAGGTGTGAGCAGAAGTGTCCTCAATCGAATAGAGCGTGGAGAAACGAAGCGGCTGGAATTTAAGAACTTGAAGGCCATAGCCACAGCATTACCTGCACACTATTCCGAGATTATAGAATGTTATCTTGAAGAAGAAAACCGAATCAACACGTTGTTTGAAGTACTCGAAGAGGTGGCTACGTGTGAAGAGTGCTTTTTGCTAGTTCCGAAAGTGACGGCGCGGATACTGGAGTCGCATACGGTAGAGACGGAAGAATCGCTTCAACGATTGTTTGACTTTACCAGAACAGTAAACAATGATTCACTGAAAGTATCGCTCTATACGTTAATTATCAAGTATTCCAGAGAACGCGGAGTGCCGCATTACGTAGCCAAAGGGTTATTGCAAAAGTATTTGATCGAAAGAAACGATTTCAATAAATTGGAGGAGTCATTTCAATCAGGCCAAGAAATTTTACACTATACTAGTTTTTTATCACGTGAGGAGAAAATTACTTATTATTTCAGAATGGTTTTACATGCATACAACATCAAAAAGTTTAAAGAATGCATACAACTCTGTGAGGAAGGTCTTCCGCTAGAAAAAGAAGATACTGAGCTTAAAGTGAGGGCCTTTTTGACGATGATTAATTCATATTCGCAATTAAAAGATTACGATGCGGTGGAGAAGCACCTGGATACTTTTGAAAACATGAAGAACGATTTTGTTATCGAATCCGCCAAGATTACTCGGGCCTTAACAAAAGCAAGAAAGAAAGAGTTTGATATAGCTATACCGTTGCTTAAAAAATATTTGGACGAGGTCAGCTCGGATAATAAGATACACATTGCGGATGAACTACTTGAAATTTATTTTCAGTTGGGGGATTTTAAATCTATTGCAGAAATATTGGAAAGGGAAGGAGAGTTTTTACCTAAACAGCCACTAACGCCACATAAATTGGCGTGTATTGGAAAGTTACATAGATACAAAGGATATTACCAACTTAGTATCGGCTTGCTTGGTGAACAGGTAAAGAGTAAAAAGATCACGGCTGATAACTTGGCGGAAATGTTCCACGAAGTCGGTCTTATTGCATCTCGTTTGAATCATCAGAGTGATCAGCTTATCGGTGAAAACGTCACTGGAAGAGGTTAAAGTAGATGTAACAGGCCGGAATGGATGAATATATTGTCATTCTAAAATTTACATAAGAGTTTTTTCGTGAAAACAGGTGAGTATAAGCCTGTTTTTTTATTTTTTTGGAGTTGCACAAAATGGAATTATAAGGTTCTTGTGAGATGGATGATACAGTTAATTTGCAAGAAGAAAAAAATTACAATGGTTAAAAAGGAGAGCGCCATATGACCTTGTTAGCGAATGGAGAGGAGGCTTGCTCAACCCTAGAACTAAATCATTTAGATGATGGGGCATTATACAATGCCATGAAAAACATTCAGAACCAGATGGAAGAGGCTGTACGGCAAGGCGAAAGCTTAACGAGCGAATATATCGTCCAACTGAGTCAACAATTAGACGCATACGTTGTTATAGCGCAAACTCGGAAAATGAGGGTAAAACCGTTAACGTAACGTTTCAGGGTAGCATGGCAACTCATGTTAATGGAATATCGATTAGAGGTGAGGGTGTTGCGTATCGGTCGTAAGACGGGGATTGTTAGAGTGGTAGACGATTTCGGAAGAATTGTGATTCCTACGGAGGTCAGGCGTGTTTTGAACTTAAATCATAATACCCTTACAGAGTATTTCTTTGACGACGAGAGAAGAGCAATTATGGTTTGCAAATATCGCGCGGAAGAATGTTTGTTCTGCTCCAACCCGGAGCAAATCCTGAATTTCAAAAGATTTTATATTTGCATACCGTGTATCCACAGCCTCCCGGCCCTTCAAGTCTTCCTCGAGCGTTTGGAACGCGAGCGGACTGACGTGGCTAATAAAACTATTCCAACAAAGAAAAAAATGCAAGAAGGCAAAGTCACAACCTTGACTCGATTGCATAAAGCGATGAAGGAAAACCCAGCAGCTTCGCAAAAAAAATTAGCCGAAATGCTAGGTGTCTCGCCATCCAGAGTCAGTCAATTGCTTAGGCATCATTTGAGAGAATAAATCGCGTAAAAAGACTCACCCCGCAACCTTAAGTTAGCGGGGCTTCAGTGCTTTACGGAAATCCTTACGACGTACTACAATAATCCTCAGCTAATTCTTTTCGAATCGTTATGTTCATCATTACGCATCACCTCATATTTCCATAATTCTCCCTCATACTCCGCTCCCGTGTAAAAGAGAGCATATTCCACAGGGACATCCGTCGCAAGCACATCATCCAGGATCGTCCGGATGCTGCTCACGACTTCCGGCGACTGCATGACCCACTCCTTGCTTTTCCAAGCAAGTGTTCCTTCCGCGGATTCCGTCAAATCCCCTGTAAATTGATCGGCAACAAAAATGTACATGCCGCCCGCCTGATTCCAGGTGGCAATCCCTTTGAACTGAACAGACTGGAGGTCCAGTCCGGTTTCCTCCTTGACTTCACGAATGACGGCCTCCCGGGGCGTTTCATCCGGCATAATTTTGCCTCCGACGCAATTCCACATATTCTTAAAGGGAGGGTTATTCCTTCGAAGCATCAGAAATTGTTGATCTTGAGCGATAAAACAATGGACATAGTTGATCTTCATCGTAACCTCTGTTACCTTACAAGCAAGCTGATTAATTTCTCTTTGAATAACGGATTATTAATCGTTTTGCACACTTTGGCATTCGGGGTATGACCTGCAAAGCCGTCGGAAATGGCCAGCTTGCTGCCGTCATTGAGGATCACTTGGCCATAGGCGGCTTCTTCCATGGTGCAGACGTAGCAGTAACACCATTTGTCTTCAAGGACGATTTCATTCCAGAGCACGACACCCATAGCCACGGCATCAGGCAAGTCCACAATCGGTTCATTGCATCTTTGGATATTATATTCCAGCAAGGAACGGTTGCATTTCACGGAAAATACGGCTTCCGGCTTGCCGCTCGCCAGCAAGACATCCATATCGTCCTTCGTCAAAGCCGCTTCTCCTAAACAGACGTCAAATCCAATGATGGTCATAGGTATGCCCGAGTTGAGCATAATACGATAAGCTTCCGCATCGACATACACGTTAAATTCGGCAACCGGTGTCGTATTTCCGGGGCCAAAGCCGGAAGTGCCCATGGTGTAAATATGCTTTACCTTTTTCATGGTTTCGGGCGCTTTTAGAATCGCAAGGGCAATATTGGTCACGGGACCGATGGTGATAATTTCGATTTCTCCGGGGTTCTTTTCGACAATGTCCAGAATCGCATCCACGGCATGCTTGCTTTCCGGCAAAAGCGTAGGATGAATCAAATCGCAATCTCCCATCCCATCCTCGCCATGCACATTGACAGCGGTAACCAAATCGCGCATCAGGGGCTTGGCCGCTCCGACATAAAGAGGCGGCTTTTGCCCGTTCGCCACTTCGATGGTCATCAGCGCATTTTGGGTAGCCAATTCAAGCGGGACATTGCCGCACACGGTCGTGATCGCTTCGACCTTAACATCGGCTGATTTTAATGCCATAATGATGGCTACAGCATCGTCACTGCCGGTATCCGTATCGATAATTAATTTTCTCATAAATAAGACCTCCTGTTTTCGGTGTGGCCTTATTATATAAATCAAACGAGCATGAAAATAGGTCAAATGACCAAAAGGCAAAAGAAGGTGAAGCTCATGAATTTCAAGGAGATTGTGAATGCTGCGCCAGAGCAGATCAGAAAGGAATTTAGGTATAGAAAGCATAAAAAAGGCAGCCTGATTCTTCGGCCGCATGAGGAAAATCAATATCTTTACATTTTAACCGCGGGTGAAGCGGAGGTATACAGACAAAGCTACGCGGGAGCGATGCTTTCCGTCTATATTTACGATGCGTATAGCTGCTTCGGGGAGATCGAGATTTTTAACGATCAAATGAAAACGCTCGGCGTGATTGCCAAACAACACTGCGAAACGATAGCTCTCCACAAAACCAAGGTGGTTGAATGGATGAAGCTCGATTTTGATTTTAATCTATATCTTGTGAAGCAGCTAGCCTCCAAATTAATGCTGAGTACGGACACCGCGGCGAAGCTATCGCTGCTGACCTTGAAAGACCGGATTTTATTTAGTGTGCTTCATCATTATAAAATCGGCGATTTGGACAGCCTTACCAAGCAAATGCTGTCCAGTGAGGTCTGTGCGCCCATTCGAAGCTTAAATCGTTCCATCGCTCAGTGTATCCATGAGGGGTTGATTCATTATAAAAATAAAAAATTTTCCATAGCTTCTATTGAAGAGATTGAGAAATACCTGGAGGAATTTCTGCTAACTTAAAAGCGAGAAATCCTGTCCACATGCTTACTCCGGAGCCACTTCCTCTTCATCCCGGCTCTGAATCACGAGCAGCAGGCCGTCCCGGATGCGAATGTGGCCGGCTTCGCCAAGGAGCACGTTGCTAATGCCGAGCGATTGCCCGATCGTCAGCGTCGCTTCGTGCAGCGGGTACTGGAACCCTTCGAGCGTAATTCCCGTCACCTCGATGCTCAGCGGGAGCAGCGATACATGGGTGAACCGGCTCCGGCTGACCGTTAGCGGTGCGCTGCCGTCCATCAGCATCAGCTCGTTGCAGGTGTCGGCGATGCGGCAGCGGATGCCTGCGGCCAAAGCTTTGCGCAGCAGATGGACGTTTGCGAGCGAATGGTCCCATCGGGTGCCAAGCACGCCCAGAAGCACAATCTCTTCGGGGTTTTGTTCAAGCGCCCAAGTGAAGGCCATCTCCGTGTCGGTCAAGTCTTTCCACACCGGATCGCAGACGACGAACTCGCGGCTGTTTCGGCGTACTTCCTCAAGCTCGGCTTCGCTGACGGAGTCGAAATCCCCGAGCGCCATATCCGGCCGGTATCCGTGTCGCACCAGAAAGAGCGCCCCTCGGTCCGCCC